>URNG01000012.1 GCA_900549295.1 uncultured Rhodocyclaceae bacterium | reverse complement strand
GCGAGATCGGGCCGGGCGCGTGATCCGGCGCAACCTGCGATGACTAAACCGGCGGCCGGCTATCTGATCCGTTTCGTGCCGACCGCACATGCCGTCACGACGGGCGCGATCCCGCAGTTGCTCGACGAATGGCGGGAAAAAGGGGCGGTGGACATCCTGCGGCAGCCGTCGGCGGCGGACACGGATCCGGCTTGGGAAGTGCGCGTCACGACTTGCCAGCCGGGCGCTTTCCTGACGGAAGCGCTCGACTTCGTTGCCGAGAGCGGCCGCTGGCAGGTGACGGAAGAAAAAGGAGAGCAGGCAGCCGCCGGCGAGGAAGATGCCAGCTTTGGCTTTTTCGACGAACTGCCCGCCGTGCCGGGTGCGGAACCGCTGGCGCCGGACATGCCGCAAGCGCCCGAGGATGAAGGATTCGGGTTTTTCGAGCCGTTGCCGGAGCCTGTTTCCGCACCCACAACCGCGTCCGTAAGCGCCGCCACGCCCGCGCCAGCAACCGAGCCGCCAGCCGCTCCCGCTGCCAGCAAAACCGGAATCCCCGCCCCCAAGCGGGCCAAGAACAACGGCGGCGCCGATTCCTCGATCCGGGTCAGCGTGGAGAAAGTCGATCAACTCATCAATCTGGTCGGCGAGTTGGTCATCACCCAGGCCATGCTGCTGCAATCCTCGCTGCAATTTTCGGACATTTTGCCGGAGAGCCTGCAAAGCGGGCTGACCCAACTGGAGCGCAACACCCGCGATTTGCAGGAATCGGTGATGTCGATCCGCATGTTGCCGATTTCCGCGGTGTTCTCGCGTTTTCCCCGCGTGGTGCGCGACATTTCCGGCAAGCTCGGCAAGCAGGTCGAACTGAAAACCGTCGGCGAGGCGACCGAACTCGACAAGGGGCTGATCGAGCAGATCGCCGATCCGCTCACCCATCTGATCCGCAACAGCCTCGATCACGGCATCGAAATGCCCGAGGCGCGTCTGGCGGCCGGCAAGCCCGCGCAGGGAACGATTTTCCTGCGTGCCTTCCATCAGGGCGGCAACATCGTCATCGAAGTCGAGGACGACGGGGCCGGCCTGCCGCGCGAGAAAATTCTCAACAAAGCCCGCGAACGCGGCCTGCCGGTATCGGATGCGATGACCGACGGCGAGGTTTTCCATCTCATCTTCGAGCCGGGGTTCTCGACCGCCGACGTGGTGAGCGACGTGTCCGGGCGCGGCGTCGGCATGGACGTGGTGCGTCGCAATATTCAGGGGCTGGGCGGGAGGGTCGATATCGAATCGGAACTGGGCGTCGGCACCTGCATGCGGGTGCGCCTGCCGCTGACGCTGGCGATTCTCGACGGCATGTCGGTGGCGGTGGGCGATCAGCACTACATCCTGCCCCTGGCCTGCGTGCTGGAATCCTTGCAGGCGGCGCCGCAGGATGTGCGCACCATGGGCAATCAGGCCCATCTGGTGCAAGTGCGCGGTGAATACTTGCCGATCGTGGCCCTGCACGAAATGTTCGGTTTGCAGTCGATGTGGCAGGAGTTTTCGCAGGGCATCATGGTGGTGCTCGATGCCGACGGCGTGCGCGTCGCCCTGTTCGTCGATGCGCTGGTGGGCCAGCACCAGGTGGTCATCAAGAGCCTGGAAGCGAATTACCGCAAAGTCAGCGGCGTGGCCGGGGCAACCATCATGGGGGACGGGCGGGTCGCCCTGATTCTCGATGTGACGGCGATTGCCAGCATGGCGCGCAAGGAAATCAGAAAGAGCCGGATGGGCGGCAGATGAGGAGCAGGCAATGAATCGTGTGCAGCAACGCGAATCGGATGGGGTCCGGGCCGATTCGCGCGAGTATCTGACCTTTACTCTGGGCGACGAGGAGTACGCCATCGATATCCTCAAGGTGCAGGAAATTCGCGGTTACGACCAACCGACGCTGATCGCCAATACGCCGCCCTTCATCAAAGGCGTCATCAACCTGCGCGGCATCATCGTGCCCATCGTCGATCTGCGTCTGAAACTGAACCTGCCCAAGGTCGAATACACGCCGTTTACCGTGGTCATCATCCTGAACGTTGCCGGGCGGGTCGTGGGGGCGGTGGTCGACAGCGTGTCGGACGTCCTGAGCCTGACGCCGGATGAGATCCGCGCCGCGCCGGAGTTTTCAGGGGCCTTCGATACGCGCTACATCGTGGGTCTGGCCAGCGTGGAAACCCGTATGTTGATCGTGACCGATATCGAACGCCTGATGCGCAGCAGCGAAATGGCCTTGCTGGACGAGGCTGCAGGACAGGAAGAAGGAGACGCTTGAAATGCTGAACGCACGTGATTTCAAAATTGGCAGCCGCCTGATTTCCACCACCATCGGCGCCTTGGGCCTGATGATCGCCTTCGTGGTCATTGCCCTGATCGGCTTGGGCAAAGTGGGTGAAAAGGCGCAACTCATCGCCGTAGACAACGCGGCCACGCTGGATGTCATCGCCGAAATGCGCGAAGCGGTGGAAGGGGCCAGCATGCGCGCCCGTAATGCCATGCTGTACGAGGAAAGTGCTCGGCAGCGGCAAGAAGAAAAAGAGATGACGGCAGCGCTCGCGCGTTACCGGGAGAGCGAGCAGCACATCCTGGGACGCAATCTGAACGCCTCAATGCGTGATGCCGTGAGCAAATTACCCGCTGCGCAGTCCCGTTCCGAACGCGCCTTGCAACGCCTGTTTACCCTGGTGGCGTCAGGCAATCGCCCGGCCATCGAGGCGCACTTCGAAAGCTATCTCGCGCCGGCGCTGGAAGATTGGCAAAAGCGGCTCAATACCCTCGTGTACTTGCAGCGTCAGGCCAACGACGAAGCCTTGGCGCAGATTGCAGCCATTCGTGAAGAAGCGCGCATCATCTTTTTCGGACTCATCATCTTTGCCGTACTGGTGATGGTGCCGTCCGGTATCTGGGTGACGCGCGGCATTACCCGTCCGCTGGGGCAGGCGGTCAATATCGCCGGTGCCGTGGCGGCTGGTAAATTCGACAACCCCATCGAAACTGGCGGGCATGACGAACCGGCGCATCTTTTGCAGTCGCTGGCGCGCATGCAGGACGATCTCTGCGCGCGCACGGCCAGTGAGCGGCGGGTGGCGGCGGAAGTGCTGCGGATCAAGGTGGCGCTCGATGTCGGCTCGAATTGCGTGACGCTGGTCGATGGTCAGGGCCGGGTGATCTACGCCAATGCCGCGATGCTCGAGATGCTGCGGGTGGCGGAAGCCGATCTGCGCGCCGCCGTGCCGGAATTTCAGGCACATATGTTGAATGCGGGCGATTTCCCGGTGGCGCGCCTGCATCAGGATCTTGCCACGGACCGCTTGTGCCAGCTTGCGCATCCCTGGCGCACGGAAATCGAGATTGGCCGGCGGGTGTTCGCTCTGGTGATTACGCCCGTGATCGATGCCGCCGGGCAGCGGCTGAGCACGGTGATCGAGTGGCTGGACCGCACGGGCGAAATCGCCATCGAGCGCGAGGTGGCGGCTATCGTCGAAGCCGCTGCCAACGGCGATTTCGCCTTGCGCATCGCGCTGACGGACAAACGCGGCTTTTTCCTGCAACTGTCCACCGCCATCAATCACATGCTGGAAACCAACAGCCAGGCGCTGCAGGCGGTCGGCGCGATGCTGGCGCGCCTGGCGGAGGGCGATCTGACCGAGAAGATCGAAACCGCGTATCAGGGCGATCTCGAGCGCGTGCGCAACGACGCCAACGGCACCATCGATCATCTGCGCGAAATCGTCATCTCCATCAAGCAGGCGAGCGATGCCATCAACACGGCGGCGCTGGAAATTGCCCAGGGCAACCAGGATCTCTCGGCGCGCACCGAGCATCAGGCTTCCAGCCTGCAACAGACCGCGTCCAGCATGGAAGAGCTGACCAGCACCGTGTTGCAGAATGCCAGCACCGCGCAACGCGCGCACGGCCTGGCGGAAGATGCCCGCAGCGTCGCCGAAGTGGGCGGCGAGGTGGTCGGGCAGGTGGTGGCGACGATGAGCGCCATTCAGCAATCGAGCAACCGCATTGCCGACATCATCGGCGTGATCGACGGCATTGCCTTCCAGACCAACATCCTCGCCCTGAATGCGGCAGTGGAAGCCGCCCGTGCCGGCGAGCAGGGGCGCGGTTTCGCGGTGGTGGCGAGCGAGGTGCGCAATCTGGCGCAGCGCAGCGCGGCGGCGGCCAAGGAAATCAAGGGCCTGATCGACGATTCGGTGAGCAAGGTGGCGGCTGGCAACAAGCTGGTCGAACAGGCCGGCGGCACCATGCAGAACGTGGTGAGCAGCGTGCAGACGCTGGCCCGCCTGATGGCCGACATCTCGCACGCCAGCCGTGAGCAGAGCAGCGGCATCGAGCAGGTTGGGCAGGCCATCACGCAGATGGACGAAGTGACGCAGCAGAACGCGGCGCTCGTCGAAGAAGCGGCGGCCGCGGCGGAAAGCCTGCAGGAACAGGCGGAATCCCTGGTCAGCCTGGTGTCGGTGTTCCGCCTGGCGCAAACCGGCCAGGCAGGCTGGGGCGTGGTGCATGAGCATTTGCCCGCGCCGGGTGCCCAGGCAGCAAGAGGCGGCGCGGCCGCCATGCGTCTGGCGCCCGCGCCGGAATGGTCCGCGCCGCAAGCACTTACTGGCGAGCTCGAGCCCCGCTCCGAATCGATCCATCCCGCATTGCCCGCTGCGTTGTCTGCCGAAGACGACGACTGGGCCGAGTTTTAACCCGCGAGCAACGAGGACGTTCGTATGCGTAACAACCAGCCGGTCACCGATCATGAAGTTTTGCTGACGAGCGAACACCTGGTCGTTTCAAAAACCGATCTCAAGGGCATCATCACCTACGTCAACCGCGATTTCGTCGAAATCAGCGGTTATAGCGAAGAAGAACTGCTCGGTCAGCCGCACAACCTGATCCGTCACCCTGACATGCCCGCAGAGGCGTTCGCCGATCTGTGGCGCGATCTGCAGGCACGCCGCCCCTGGGTGGGGTTGATCAAGAACCGCTGCAAGGATGGCGGTTTTTATTGGATGGCTGCGGCGATCACGCCTTTGTACGAAAACGGCAAGGTCATTGGCTATATGTCGGTGCGGCGGCAGGCGGGGCGCGACCAGATCGCGGCGGTGGAAAGCGCGTATCGCCAGATCCGCGAGGGGCAGGCCGGGCGTTTGCGCATCCGCCATGGCGCGGTGGTCGAAGGCGGCGCGGGTTGGTTTGCCGACTGGTCGCTGCGACAAAAAATACGCATGGGTTTTGCTGCCCTGATGCTGGGTATGGTGCTGCTGGCCGCGCTGAGTTTATGGGGCATCCACCGCGTGCACGAGAGTGCCGTGGCGCTCAATGAAAACAGCGTCAAACCGGCTCAATCGCTCGCCGTCATCGGCCGCCTGATGGCCGAGAACCGGGCGCAGGTGCTTTTATCCCTGCAGCACGATCCGGTCAGCCCCTACCATGCGGCGCATGACCACGAACTGGATTCCCATCTGCGCCAGTTGGATAGCAATATTGCGGAAATTTCCCGGCAATGGGAGTCGTTTTCCAGTAGCGTGCATACGCAGTCGGAGCGGGAATTGGCGGACAGTTATGTCGATGCGCGCCTGAATTACGTCCAGAATGGCCTCCTGCCGGCCAAGGCAGCCTTGCTGGCGGGCGACTATGCCGAAGCCAACCGCATTCTGCTGGAGCAGATCAACCCGGCGTATCTGGAAGCAATCGGGCGTGCGGAAGCGCTGGTCCGGGCGCAGGCGGAAGCGGCGCAGCGGCTCGTCGATCAGGGCGATACGGTCTACCGCGACAACCTGATGTGGGGGCTGGCGATTCTGGTCGTGGCGCTGATTCTGGGCTTGTGGATCGCAGCGGCGATCATGCTTGCCATCGGGCGGCCCATCGCCGAGATTCTGGCGGTGTTCAGGGCGCTGGCCAACGGCGATTTCAGCCGCAATGCCGATGTCTCGCGCAACGACGAAATGGGGCGGGTGCTGCAGGGCCTGCAATCGATGCAGATGCACCAGAGTGTCAATCTGGCGGAAGTGCAGCGGGTGGCCAACGACAACCTGCGCGTGCGCATCGCCTTCGACTGTGTCAATGCCAACCTGCGCATCGCCGATATGGACGGCACCGTGCTCTATGCCAACAAGGGGCTGCTCGATATGCTGCGCCGCATCGAACCGAATCTGCGCGCGCAGCAGCCGGGTTTCTCGGTTGATCGTTTCGTGGGCAGCAATATCGGCAACTTCTATGCCGATCCGCAATCGGCCTTGCGCGGCCTGCGCGAGTTGACGGGCATGCGTACCGTCGAAATGGAAATCGGCGGGCGCATCTTCAACGTCGTGACCAATCCCATCATCAACGAGCGCGGCGAGCGTCTGGGAACGGTGGGTGAGTGGATGGACCGCACGGCAGAAGTTCTGGCGCAGCGGGAAATGGCCAAGCTCATCCAGCGCGCTTCGGCGGGCGACCTGGATGCGCGGCTCGACACGTCGGCGATGGAAGGTTTCTATGCTGAACTCGGTGTCGGCATCAATACCTTGCTGGAAACCACGGCCTCGGCCATCGGGCAGATTGCCGAACTGCTGTCGCGCATCGCGGCCGGCGATCTGTTGCAAACGGTCGATGGCGAGTTCGAGGGAATGTTCGGGCGCTTGCGCAACGACGCCAATCAGACCGTGCATCGCCTGCGCGAACTCGTCGGTGAGATCCAGGGCGCGGCGGAAATGATCAACGTGGCTTCCAAGGAAATCGCCCTGGGCAATCAGGATTTGTCATCGCGTACCGAAGAGCAGGCAAGCAGCCTGGAAGAAACCGCTTCCAGCATGGAAGAGCTTGCGGCGACCGTCAAACAGAATGCCGAAAACGCCCGTCAGGCCAGTCTGCTCGGCGGTAGCGCGAAAACCGTGGTGGAGGCGGGCGGCGAAGTGGTGGGCAAGGTGGTGGCGACCATGGAATCCATCCAGCAGGCCAGCACCCGTATCGCCGACATCATCGGCGTGATCGACGGCATTGCCTTCCAGACCAATATCCTGGCGCTCAATGCGGCCGTGGAAGCCGCGCGCGCCGGCGAGCAGGGGCGCGGTTTCGCCGTGGTGGCGAGCGAGGTGCGCAGCCTCGCGCAGCGCAGTGCCGCAGCGGCGAAGGAAATCAAGACCTTGATCTCGGATTCGGTTCAGCGCGTGGATACGGGCAGCAAGCTCGTCAATCAGGCGGGCGCGACCATGAATGAAATCATGGAGAGCATCGGGCGTGTCGCGCATATCGTGAATGACATCGCCACCGCCAGCCGCGAACAGAGCATGGGTATCGAGCAGGTCAGCGCTGCCGTGATGCAGATGGACAAGGCGACGCAGCAAAACGCAGCGCTGGTCGAACAGGCCGCTGCCGCAGCGGAGAGCCTGGAAGAGCAGGCGGTTTCCATGCACAGTGCGGCGGCTGTCTTCCGTTTGCCGACGCGTGCGCCGCTGCTATCCTCCGCGAGGAAGCGTTCGCCGGCTTTGGCCGCGCCGCAAAAACAGACACAGAAGCCGCCGGCGCTGGCGCAGAAGAAGCCGCGTCTGCCGGCGCGTTTGGATGACGAATGGGAGGAGTTCTGAGGTGGCCCTGGACCCGAAGTCTGCGTTTCCCAAGCGCCCGTTGACGCCGGCGGCCCCGACTCGTCGGCCTCCTGCGGATGCCGCGGGAGCGCCCGCGACAGGGAGAACGCCAGCGGCCAATCTGCATGGCGAATTGAGCCGCATGCTGGCCAACCGGGAAAGTGCGACGCGCGAATTCGTGTTTTCCAGCACCGATTTCGAACGTGTGCGCAAGTTGATTCACCAGTATGCCGGGATTTCCCTGTCGCCCGTCAAGAAGGACATGGTCTATTCACGCCTGGCCCGCCGCCTGCGGGCGCTGGGTAAAAGCACTTTCAACGAATACCTCGACATGCTGACGCCGGGCAGCGGCGATGAGTGGGAGAAATTCGTCAATTCCCTGACGACCAATCTCACTTCGTTTTTCCGCGAACCGCATCACTTTCCCATCCTGGCCGAACATCTGCGCAAAATCGGCAGCCAGCGGCCGATCAAGATCTGGTGCTCTGCCGCTTCCACCGGTGAAGAGCCCTATTCGATCGCCATGACCGTGCTCGAAACCTTCGGTGCCGAGGTCAATAACGTCAGCATTCTGGCGACCGATCTGGACACCAACGTCCTGGCGACGGCGCGCAAGGGCGTGTATGGCATGGAGCGTCTGGAACGCCTCTCACCCGAGCGTCTGCGCCGCTTCTTCCTGCGCGGCACGGGGTCACAGGAAGGTTTTGCCGCCGTGCGTCCGGAGGTCAAGCGGCTGGTGGAGTTCCGCCAGCTCAATCTGCTCGACAGCAAATATGCCGTGCCGACGCCAGTGGATGTGATGTTCTGCCGCAACGTCATGATTTATTTCGATAAACCGACGCAATACAAGATCCTTTCCCGCTTTGCGCCCATGCTGCAGCCCGACGGCCTGCTGTTTGCCGGGCATTCGGAAAGTTTCCTGCACGCAGCAGACCTCTTCCGCTCGCAGGGCAAGACGGTTTACGTGTTGACGGCGAGCGCCGAAAAGGATGCCAGTGCAACACGCATTCGATGAGCATCTGGCGGCCAACCGCTATTTCGACCGGCACTTTGGCGCGGAAGCGGCCAAGATCCTGCCGGGGGAATATTACGTCTCGGATGCCGGGATGCTGCTGGTGACGGTGTTGGGTTCCTGTGTCGCTGCCTGCGTGCGCGACGTGGATGCCGGCATCGGCGGCATGAACCATTTCATGCTGCCCGACGATGGCGGGCGCGAAACCGTCGCCGCCTCGGCGCGCTATGGCTCGTTTGCGATGGAAGTCCTGATCAACCATTTGCTCAAGCTGGGCGCGCGGCGCAATCGCCTGGAAGCCAAGGTGTTTGGCGGCGGCGCCGTGATGGCGAGTCTGTCCGCCAGCAATATCGGGCAGCGCAATTCCGAATTCGTGCTCAATTATCTGAAAACGGAAAAAATCCCCGTAGTGGCCAAGGATCTGCTCGATTCCTACCCGCGCAAGGTGTATTACTTTCCGCAAACGGGCCGCGTGCTGGTCAAGAAACTGCACCGCGTGCACAACGAAACCCTGTTCAGCCGCGAACGCGATTACAAGGCCCGCCTGTCGCAAGCGCCGGTGGCTGGCGATGTCGAACTGTTCATCTGATAAGGAAGCTCAGCGTCTATGCCTCTTTCCAGAATTCGTGTGCTCGTCGTCGATGATTCGCCCCTGATGCGCAGTCTGCTGACGACCATGATCAATGGCTTTGCCGACTTGGAAGTGGTCGGCGAAGCACCGGATGCGTCCAGCGCGCGGGAAGCGATCAAGGCGCTCAATCCCGATGTGCTGACACTGGATGTACATATGCCGGGCATGGACGGCCTGGAATTTCTTGAACGACTGATGCGCCTGCGGCCGATGCCGGTGGTGATGGTGTCCTCCTATACCGAAGGCGCGTCTGATGTCACGCTCAAGGCGCTGGAACTGGGGGCCGTAGATTTCATCGGCAAACCGCATCTGGATGCCGAACATACGATGGAGTCCTATGCAGAAGAATTGGCTGAAAAAATCCGTACCAGCCGCTGGGCGCGCATCCGCGCCCGCACAGCCGCGCCAGCTGCGCAGCCGCCAGTCACAGCGGGGCGAGCCATGCCGTTGACGAGTACCGTAGTCACCGGCAAGACGATTTGCCTGGGCGCATCGACCGGCGGGACCGAGGCGATCAAGGATTTCCTGCTCGGCATGCCGGCCAACTGCCCGCCCATCCTGATCGTGCAGCACATGCCGGAAAGCTTCACCGCCTCTTTCGCCAAACGCCTGGACAGCCTGTGCCAGCCGCATGTCGTGGAGGCGGGTAACAACGAGCGCATCGAAGCCGGTACCGTCTATATCGCGCCGGGCCATTCGCACCTGCGTCTCAAGCGTGTGGGCACGGCCTTGCATACCGAATTGCTGCGCAGCGAGCCGGTGAACCGGCACCGGCCTTCGGTCGATGTCCTGTTCGATTCGGCGGCGGAAGTGCTGGGACGCCAGGTCGTCGGGGTCATCCTGACCGGCATGGGCAAGGACGGTGCGCGCGGCATGCTGAACATGCGCCAGGCCGGCGCGCGCACTTTCGGGCAGGATGAGGCGAGTTGCGTGGTCTATGGCATGCCGCGCGAAGCTTTCCTGATCGGTGCGGTGGAAGAGCAGGCGCCGCTCGAGGAGATGGCCCGGCGCGTGCTGGCGGCCAGTACGGGCTGAAATCAGTTACTGCTTCGTGAAACTAAGGGTTAAACTTGCGCAGGAAATGTCTGGGATGAGGTGGTTGTGATGCAGATCAGGTTCGAACGGGAGAAAGCAACGCTTGCCTTGCACCTGACGGGGCGCTTCGATTTCAATACGCTGCCTGCTTTTCGCGAAGCCTGTGACGGTTTGCCCGCAGACGAGGAAATCCAGAGCGTGCAGATCAATTTGTCCGATGTGGATTATCTCGACAGTTCGGCCTTGAGCGTGCTGCTCATGCTGCGTGAAAAAATACTGTCCTCGGGTAAGGAAATCGTGCTCACAGGGGTGCGCGGTAATGTGCGACAAGTGCTGGAAATTGCGAATTTTGGCCGTTTGTTCCGCATCGTTTGAGTTTTTGTGGCGTTCAAGTTTGGGTGAATGCAGGTTACGTGGTAATTTTGCCGCCAATTGAAGGGCTGGGCGGCGTTTCGCCGTAAGGTCAGGCGCGTGGCGAGGAATCGAAAATGTCGGAACTGTTAAAAAATATTGATGCACGAACCAAGCTTGCGGGGACGAACAAGCTGGAAATCCTGCTGTTTTTCCTCGGCGTGGATCAGCGCACCGGGCGGCGCGAAACCTATGGCATCAACGTGTTCAAGGTGCGCGAAGTCATGCGCACGCCGCAAATTACGGCGGCTCCCGAAATGCCGGCTTCCGTCGAAGGCATGGTGAGTCTGCGCGGCGCGCTGGTGCCGGTGATCGATCTGGCAAAGTACACCGGAATCGCCGCCGACACGCCGCGCGAGATCATGATCGTCACCGAATACAACGGCCACACGCAGGGCTTTCTGGTCGAGGGCGTGGATACGATCCTGCGCCTGGATTGGAGCAGGATGCGCGTCCCGCCGGACATGCTGATGGCGCAGACCGGCGGCTTGGTGACTGCCGTGACCGAGTTGGAAGACAACCGTCTGGTGATGATGATGGACGTCGAAAAGGTGCTGGCGGAAACCACCAGCATCGACAACGAGATCATGTTCCGCAGCGTGGTGCAGATCGACCGTCCGGACATGACTGTATTTTATTGCGACGATTCCAGCGTGGCGCGCAAACAGATCGAGCGCACCCTGGAAACGATGGGCGTCAAGGGCATGTCGGCGGTCAATGGCCGGCAATTGTGGGATGAAATAGAGAAGGTGGCGGCCTATGCCAAAACCCAGAACCGGGAGCCTTCCGAGTTCATCAATCTGATCCTCACCGATATCGAAATGCCGGAAATGGATGGCTACATCCTGACCAAGAAGATCAAGTCGGACCCGCGCTTTTCCAATATTCCGGTCATCATGCACTCGTCCCTGTCCGGGATGTCTAACCAGAAACTGGGGCAGTCCGTAGGGGTCGATGAATACGTGCCCAAATTTGAGCCGCAGCGTTTATCCGAAACCTTGATGCGTCGCCTGGGCGTCGGTCAGGATGCGGCGGTCAGTGCCTGAGCGGGAGGGAACGATGAATCTGGTCGAAAACAAGAATTTGCTGGAAAGCGTCGATGCGCGCACCCGCCTGGCGGGTTCCAACAAGATGGAAATTCTCCTGTTCAACCTGGGCACGCGCGAGATTTTCGGGATCAACGTGTTCAAGGTGCGGGAAGTGGGGCGCACGCCGCACATTACCAAAACCCCCAATATGCCGCGTGGCGTCGAGGGGCTGATTTCCCTGCGTGGCAACGTGATTCCGGTGCTTTCGCTGGCGTCCTTCCTGCAATTGGACGATGCGCCCACCGGGCTTGGCAAGTCCATGATGGTGGCCGAATATTCCAAGCGCACCCTGGGCTTTCTGGTGCACGAAGTGGATCGCATCATCCGCGTGGATTGGGACAGGGTGAAAGCGCCGGAAAGCGTCCTGACTTCCAATCAGGGCCTGATTACTGCCGTGATCGAACTCGATAGCGGCGGCTTGGTATCCATCCTCGATGTCGAACAGATACTGGCCAACGCGTTTGGCGAAGCGATGATCGTCGATATCACCCCGGCGCAGGTCGATCCGGATACCAACGTGTTTTTCGTTGATGACTCCGTCGTCGCGCGGCGCAAGATTGCCGAGGTCCTGGATAAACTCGGGGTGCGCCACAAGCACGCCACGAACGGGATGGAAGCCTGGACGCGCCTGCAGGGCATTGCGGCGCATACGCAGCAGATCAAGGCCAATCTGCGCGATGAGATCCGCCTCATTCTGGTTGACGCCGAGATGCCGGAAATGGATGGCTATGTGCTGACCAAGAATATCAAGGCCGATCCGCGTTTTGAAGGGGTGCCCGTCGTGATGCACTCTTCGCTTTCATCGGAAGCCAATCGGGCGATGGGAAAAGCAGTCGGGGTCGATGCCTACGTGGCAAAATTCGACGCCGAAGCCTTGGCCGATACCCTGCGGCCCTTGATTGAACGATAAAAACTGATTTTTCTGGAGAGCTGAATGGCTGCTGATCCAAAAACGAGATTCCTAGTGGTGGACGATTTTTCCACCATGCGCCGCATCGTGCGTAACCTTTTGAAGGAACTCGGATTCACCAATGTCGATGAAGCCGAAGACGGTGCCATTGCCCTGCAAAAGCTGCAAGGTGGCGGATTCGAGTTCGTCGTGACCGACTGGAACATGCCCAACATGGATGGCCTGACCCTGCTGCAGACCATCCGCGCGACGCCCACGCTCAAGCATTTGCCGGTCTTGATGATTACGGCCGAGGCCAAGAAGGAAAACATCATTGCGGCCGCTCAGGCCGGAGCGAGCGGTTACATCGTCAAGCCATTCACCGCCGGCACCTTGTCCGAAAAGCTGGGCAAGATTTTTGAAAAATACGGACAGGCCTGAGGAAACGCCATGTCAGCAAGCAACGATTCCGCCGATCTCGAGGCCCTGTTCGATTCCATTGCTACGGATTACCAGCCCGCCCCGGCCCCCGCGCCCGAACCGGCCCCCGCTGCCTCACCCGCGCCCGATATTCCCGGCGTAGGAGACAGCGACGAACTGCAAGCCCTGTTCGATAGCGTCGCTGCCGAAGCTGAGCCAGAACCACCCGCGAGCGCAGCCAGTAGTGCTGCGTGTGCTGGCGGCAGCGCCGGCGAAGGTGCCGACGATGCTTGGCCGCAGCAGGAGGAGGTGTTCAGGCGCGTCGGGCACATGGCACGCTCTCTGCACGACACTTTGTCGCAACTGGGTTACGACAAACTGATCGAGAAAACGGTATCCACCCTGCCGGACGCCAAGGATCGCCTGGCCTATGTCGCCAATCTGACCGAGCAGGCCGCCTGCCGCGTGCTCAATGCGACCGACATTGCTCTGCCCCTCGTGGATCAGACGCAAACGCAGGCGCAACGGCTTGCCGAACGCTGGGACAAGGTTTTTGCGAACCAGTTGCCGGTTGCGGAGTTCCGTCAACTCGCCCTCGACTCACGCCAGTTTCTGGGTCAGGAGCTACCCCAGAAAACCTCGGCAACACATGCGCAACTGACTGAAATCATGATGGCGCAGGATTTCCAGGATCTCACCGGGCAGGTCATCAAGAAAATCGTGGTGCTGGCGCAGGAACTGGAGAGCGGTTTGATGAACCTGCTGCTCGACGTCGTGCCGGAAGCGCGTAAAACAGAACAGGTGACCTCGCTGATGAATGGCCCCGTGGTCAACGCCGAAGGCCGCACCGATGTTGTCGTAAACCAGGCGCAGGTGGATGACCTGCTCGATAGCCTGGGGTTCTGATAAGGAGCAGGAAATGAGTGACTTTGCCGGAATGGAAGACCTGCTGCAGGATTTTTTGCAGGAAGCCCACGATCTGCTGTCCGACGTCGACAACAAACTCGTTGATCTCGAAAAGACCCCTGAAGATACGGGCTTGCTCAATGACATCTTTCGCGGTTTTCATACGGTCAAGGGCGGCGCGGGCTTCCTCAATGCCAGTGAACTGGTGACTTTGTGCCATCTGACGGAAAACCTCTTCGACCGTCTGCGTAACGGCGAACTGGAACTGACCTCGGAGCTGATGGATGTCATCATGGACGCGACGCGCGGCGTGCGCGACATGTTCGGCGAACTGGGCCAGGGCGTGCAGCCGCAGCCGGCTGATTCGCACATCATCAATGCCCTGAAGGCCGCGCTGGCGGGTGAAGTCGCGGCTGCCGAACCTGTTGCGCCCGTTGCCGTGCCAGCGGACGGAGCGCAGCACCCAGGGGAACCGAACTGGAATGAACTGCAAGCGGCGGTCAATGGCACCGCCGTGCCTGCCGAATTGGTGGTCAAGGAAGCCAAACCCGCGCCGGTAGCCGCGCCAGCAGGCGGCGTCACGCCGGTGCCGGCAGCGGCCCCTTCGCCGTTTGGGCGCCGTACCAGCGACCGCCCCGTCAACAAGAGCGCTGCACAGGCACGCCGGGCGGAGGACCGCAACCGCGAAAACACCATCCGCGTCGATACCTCGCGTCTGGATCAGGTGTTGAATCTTTCGGGCGAAATCGGCCTGACCAAGAATCGTCTGACCAGCCTGCGCGCTGACATCATTGCCGGCAAGAACGATTCGGAAACCCTGCATGCCCTGGATCAGGCCGTCAGCCAGCTCGATCTCCTGGTGTCCGACCTGCAGAACTCGGTGATGAAAACGCGCATGCAGCCGATTGGCCGCCTGTTCCAGAAATACCCGCGCATCGCGCGCGATCTGGCGCGCCAGTTGGGCAAGGACGTGGAACTGGTGCTGGCGGGCGAGGAAACCGAAGTCGACAAAACCATGATCGAGGATCTGGCCGATCCCCTGATCCACCTGATCCGCAATGCGGTCGATCACGGCGTCGAAATGCCTGAAGAACGCGTGGCAGCGGGCAAGCCGACGAAGAGTCTGGTGCGCCTGGAAGCGCGCCAGGAAGGCGACCACATCGTGCTCATCATTGCCGACGACGGCAAGGGGATGGTCGCCGAGCGCATCCGCGCCAAGGCGGTGGAAAAGGGCCTGATTTCCGAGGAAGAAGCCAACACGCTCGATGAACGGCAAAGCCTGAGCCTCATCCTGCTGCCCGGTTTTTCGACCAAGACCGACATTTCCGACGTTTCCGGGCGCGGCGTCGGCATGGACGTGGTCAAGACCAACATCCAGAAGCTCAACGGCTCGGTGGAAATCCGCTCGGAACCCGGCAAAGGCTCCGTGTTCCTGATTTCCCTGCCGCTGACGCTGGCCATTCTGCCGGTGCTGCTGGTGCTGCTGGGCGATCAGCCGTTTGCGCTGCCCTTGTCGCTGGTGCGGGAAATTCTGCCGATCGAGCAGGAAAAAATACAGGAAGTGGGCGGCCGCCAGACGCTGGTGGTGCGCGGAGAGGTCTTGCCCATCATCTCTCTGGCCAAGCTGCTCGGCTGGCCGCAGAATGGCAAACCGGAATACGGCGTCTTCATGCAGACGGCAGAGCGTAGCTTCATCCTCGGCGTGGATAGTTTTGCCGGGCGCGACGATGCGGTGATCAAATCGCTGGAAGACTTCCGGCCCAAGGGGGTTGCGGGTGTGACGACGCTTTCCAATGGCCAGATCGTGCTCATTCTCGATATGAAGGAATTGCTGGCCGACATGGGGCAGCACGGTGATTCCGGCATGGCGATCCGGCATTTCGATTTCGCCTGAGATTGGCGTGTAAGTGCCTCTGGCGGGCGCAGAAAAAATCAGCGCGGTGAGATCGTGGGGGCGTCAGCCCCCATTTTTTTGTTTTTCCAGCCTTATGGCGACTTTGTAACACAAGCTAGAATCCGCCTAAAAAGGTTGCGCTACCTGTTTAATTTTTTTGGTTTTTTTCTATAATACGGCCACCGGTATAGAAGAACACCATGGCAGAAGATAGCGACCTCGAAAAAACCGAAGAGCCTACAGGCAGGCGAATCGAGCAGGCACGGGAAAAAGGGCAGGTGCCTCAGTCCCGTGAGTTGGGGACGTTTACCATCCTGATTACCGCTGCCGCCATGCTGTGGATGATGGGCGGCTGGTTCATGGTGCGGATTCAGGAGCTGATGCGTCAATCCCTCATCGTCGAACCCAAGTTCTACAGCGAGCCCAACCTGATGGTGAGCCGCTTTGCCAGCCTGTTCGGGGATACGTTGACGGTGCTGGCGCCGCTCTATGTGGCCCTGGTGGTGGCGTCGCTGCTGCCGCCATTTTTTCTCAATGCCTGGGTGTTTGCGCCCAAGAAACTGATGCCCGATCTGAACCGGATGAATCCGATCAACGGCATTGGCCGCATGTTTTCCTGGAACAGCCTGATGGAGTTGGGCAAGGCCGTGCTGAAGGCAAGCCTGGTCGGCGGCGTGGCCGTGCTGTTGATTAGCCACCAGCGCGACGAGATTTTCGGCCTCCTGGCCGAGCCGCTCGAAAAAGGCTTGGCGCATGCTGGCAACATGATCCTGTTTTCCTTCCTGATACTGGTGCTGACCCTCTTTCTGGTCGTGGCGGCGGATGTGCCCTTCCAGCTCTGGCAACACTTCAAGCAACTGAAGATGACCAAGGAAGAGGTCAAGCAGGAAATGAAGGAAATGATGGGCGACCCGCACGTCAAGGGGCGGATTCGCAGTCTGCAGATGCAGGCGGCGCGTCGGCGCATGATGCAGGCGGTGCCGCAGGCGGACGTGATCGTCACCAACCCGACGCATTACGCCGTGGCGCTGGCGTACAAGGCCGGCATGGGCGCGCCCAAGGTGCTGGCCAAAGGCGTGGGTGAAGTGGCGCTGAAGATTCGCGAGCTGGGTGCCGAACATGCCGTGCCGACGCTCGAAGCGCCGCCGCTGGCGCGGGCTCTTTACAAGCATGCCGATCTCGATCAGGAGATCCCGGCGGCGCTGTACAACGCAGTGGCGGAAGTGCTGGCCTACGTCTACCAGCTGGCGAACTGGCGGGCGCAGGGCGGCGATTACCCGAGCGTACCGCGCAACCTGCCGGTACCGCCCGAACTGGTTCCGGAGGGCGCGTAAATGGCGGCGGGCTCCCTGAACCTGCAAGGTATCGTCGGCCGCCTGGGAGCGAGCCAACTGGCCGCGCCGGTCCTGATCGTCATGATTCTGGCCATGCTGGTGCTGCCGCTGCCGGCATTCCTGCTCGACATTCTCTTTACCTTCAACATCGCCATTGCCGTTCTGGTGCTGATGGTGGCGGTGGATACCAAGAAAACCCTGGATTTCTCGGTTTTTCCGACGGTGCTGCTGGTGACCACGCTCCTGCGCCTGTCCCTCAACGTCGCCTCGACGCGGGTGGTGCTGATGCACGGACATAACGGTCCGGATGCCGCCGGCAAGGTGATCGAGGCCTTCGGTGAGTTTCTGGTCGGGGGGAATTTCGCGATCGGGATCATCGTGTTCCTGATCCTGGTGGTCATCAACTTCATGGTCATCACCAAGGGTGCGGGCCGGGTGGCCGAAGTGTCGGCGCGCTTTACCCTGGATGCCATGCCCGGCAAGCAGATGGCGATCGACGCCGATCTGAATGCCGGCCTGATCGGCGAGGATGAGGCACGCCAGCGCCGTCAGGACGTGGCGCGTGAATCCGAGTTCTACGGCTCGATGGACGGTGCCTCCAAGTTCGTGCGCGGCGATGCCATTGCCGGCATCATCATCACCCTGATCAATATTTTCGGTGGTTTGATCATCGGTGTGGCGCAGCACGACATGGCGGTGGGCGAAGCGTCGCAGGTCTATGTGCTGCTGGCCATCGGTGACGGTCTGGTGGCGCAGATTCCGGGCCTGGTGATCTCCATTGCGGCGGGTCTGGTCGTGACGCGCGTCAGCGACGAGCGCGAGATGGGCGAGCAGTTCAGCGTGCAGATGTTCGGCGACCGCAAGGTGATCGGCATCACGGCCGGCATCATTGCGCTGCTCGGCATCATTCCGGGCATGCCGAATGTGGTTTTCCTGCTGATTGCCAGCGGGCTGGCCTGGATGGCCTGGAAAGTGGCGCAGAAACAGCAGCGGGCAATCGAGACGCCGGTGCAGGTGGCACCGCCGCCCGCGCCGGAACAGGTCGATGCGAGCTGGAACGACGTGGCACCGCTGGATGTGCTGGGTCTGGAGGTGGGCTACCGTCTCATTCCGCTGGTGGACAAGACGCAGGACGGCGAGTTGTTGCGCCGCATTCGCGGCATCCGCAAGAAATTTGCCCAGGAAGTGGGTTTTCTCGTTTCTCCCGTCCATATTCGCGACAACCTGGAATTGAAGCCCAATGCCTATCGGATTCTGCTCAAAGGCGTCGAACTGGGGACGGGCGAAGCCTATGCCGGGCAATTCATGGCTATCAATCCGGGGCGGGTGGCCGGCACCTTGAACGGTACGGCAACGACCGATCCGGCCTTCGGCCTGCCGGCGATCTGGATCGACATCGGTCAGCGCGACCAGGCGCAGGCCTTCGGCTATACCGTGGTCGATGCGTCAACGGTCGTCGCCACGCACCTGAACCACATGATTCTGACGCACGCCGGCGAGTTGCTGGGCCGTCAGGAAGTGCAGCAATTGCTCGACCACCTGGGCAAGGAAATGCCGAAACTGGTCGAGGATCTGGTGCCCAAGGTTCTGCCGCTGGGCGTGCTGCAAAAGGTTTTGCAGGGCTTGCTTGAAGAAGGGGTGGCGATCCGCGACATGCGTACCATCATCGAAACCGTGGCCGACTTTGCGCCGCGCACGCAAAGTCCGGACGAACTCATCGCCCAGGTGCGCCTGGCCCTGGGGCGCGCCATTGCGCAACAGCTTTTCCCAGGCAACAGCGACATGCAGGTCATGTCGCTCGACCCGACTCTGGAGCGTCTGCTGTCGCAGGCGGTGGCGGGCGGTTCGGAAAATACCAGCTTCGAGCCGGGGCTTGCCGACACGCTGGTGCGCGAAGCGGCCAATGCCAGCAGCCGTCAGGAAAGCCTCGGCCTGCCGCCGGTGCTGCTGGTGCCGGGCAGTCTGCGCCTCTTGCTCTCCCGCTTCCTGCGCCGCAGCATTCCGCAATTGAAGGTGCTGGCGCACAACGAAATTCCAGAAAATCGCATCATCAAGGTGACCTCGATCATCGGAGGTAAAGCATGAACGTCAGAAAATTTATCGCAGCCAACGCCCGGGACGCCTTCCGCAAAGTCAAGGAAAGTCTTGGTAACGACGCCATCATCCTCTCCAACCGGGGTGTGCCGGGCGGCGTGGAAATCATGGCCGTGGCCGCGCGCGACATGGCGATGATCGTGCCTAACAGCGCTGCCGACACGCCGGTTCTGCGCAACGAGCGCAGTGCGCATACGGCGCAACCCCAGGTGGCGGATGAAGATTACCGTGTGCTCCTGAGCACGGCGCGCGCGCGCGTCAGCGGCGCTGCCGGTGCCGTGCCGAGCAAACCGGCGATGCATGCCGCCCTGTATCAGCAGGCACAGGCCGCCGCCCCGGCTCGTCCCGCCGCGCCCGCGCCTGCCCGCAGCGCGGCCCCCGTCAATGCCGGTATTCCACGCACGGGAGCCTTGCGCCAGCCTGACGCGGCCCGCCCGGCTACGCCTGCCGGCGGCTCTGGCGCAACCCCCGCTCGCCCGGCTTCCGCGCCACGCAAAACCGAAGCAGAAGTGGTGCCGCAGGCGGTGATGGATGAAATCCGCTCGCTGCGCCGCATCGTCGAGCAGCATCTGGCCGGTTTCGCCTGGGGCGAAACGGCGCGCTCGGAGCCGGTGAAAACCGAAGTGCTGCGCCAGATGCTGGATGCCGGGTTTTCGCCGCAGCTCTCGCGTGATTTGCTGCAGGATTTGCCGCCGCAGATGGATGTCGGTCAGGCCATGGCCTGGGTCAAAGGCGTGGCCGACCGGGTCTTGCTGACCATGCATGCGGAAAACGACATCGTCGATCGCGGCGGCGTCTACGCCCTGGTCGGGCCGACCGGCGTCGGCAAGACCACGACCACCGCCAAGCTGGCAGCGCGCTGCGTGCTGCGGCACGGGCCGAGCAAGGTGGCGCTGGTGACGACCGACGGTTACCGCATCGGCGCGCACGAGCAATTGAAGATTTACGGTCGCATCCTCGGCGTGCCGGTGTATCTGGTCAAGGACGCGCTGGAACTGCGCCAGACCCTGAACGAATTGCAGCACAAGCACATGGTGCTGATCGACACCATGGGCATGAGCCAGAAAGACAAGCTGGTGCCGGAAATGACCGACATGCTGGCCGGTTGCGACGTGCAGCGTCTGCTCGTGCTCTCGTCCACTTCGCGTGGCGACACCCTGGACGACGTGCTGCGCGCCTATGCTGGCGAGCTTCTGGCCGGCTGCATCCTGAGCAAGATCGACGAAGCGGCCAGCTTGGCAACGCCGCTCGATGTCATCATGCGGCACAATCTGCCCCTGTTTTACGTCTCCAACGGCCAGCGGGTGCCGGAAGACCTGCATCTGCCGAATCGCAGTTACCTGCTGCACCGCGCATTCAAGGACGTGCCGGAAAATTCGCCGCACAAATTCAGCGGGGTCGAGCCGGGCTTGCTGATGGCCAATGCCGGCCTCGTCGCAGCGGGAGGCCGCCGTGGCTGACTTTCGCGTAGACCAGGCGGCGGGTTTGCGCCGTATGCTGGGCGGCGGGGGGTTGCAGGTCATCACCTTCGTTGCCGGTTGCGAAGGCGTCGGGCGCAGTTCGGCCATTGCCAATCTGGGCGTGGCGCTGGCACGCCTGGGGCGCGAGGTGCTGATCATCGACGAGCATGGCCCCGGTGACGACGTGGCCGGCGCGCTGGGCGCGCAGGCGGCCTTCGATCTGCTGCACGTGGTGCAGCGCGAGTTGCCGCTGGCCAAGGTGCTCCTGAAGCCGATGCAGGGCTTGTCCATCCTGCCGGCGGCGCGGGCGGTGCACAAACTGGGGCGCTTGTCGCTCAATCAGCAGCAGACCTTGCTCGACGCGATGAACGACCAGGCGCGCCCCATCGACGTCATTCTGGTCGACGCCAGCATGAGCCATCCCACCGGGTTCTCCCCCTTCGGTCTTGCCTCGCGCGAAACCGTGGTGGTTTTGTCGGGGAGCAGCGCCTCGATTACCGAAGCCTATTCCCTGATCAAGAAAGTGAGTCAGGTGTACTCGCGCCGGCATTTCCGGATTCTGGTGAACAAGGTGCGTCAACCGGAGGACGCCCGCTCCATTTATGAAAACATCGCTCAGGTGGCCCGTCAGCGTGCTGTGGCGAGTCTCGATTTCGCCGGAGCCATTCCTTACGACGAAGCGCTGAAAATGGCGGGTCAATTGGCGCGCCCGGTCCTGCTGCAGGCACCGGACTCCCCAGCGGCGCTGGCCTTCCG
Organism: uncultured Rhodocyclaceae bacterium; assembly: GCA_900549295.1. GTDB lineage: Bacteria > Pseudomonadota > Gammaproteobacteria > Burkholderiales > Rhodocyclaceae > Azonexus. The sequence goes on along the minus strand of URNG01000012.1, from coordinate 24,858 downwards.
CGATCTCGCGGCGGATATTCAATACTGGCAGCAGGCTCCCGGCGGTGACGGGGTCCAGCATTTCATGCAGCAACTGTTACACTTGAGCCAACGCATAACACCGAATCTTTTACGAGCCTGATGTACACCGCTGCCGGGCAACCCAACCGTGATGAACTTGTCCAGCGCTTCACCCCGCTGGTCAAGCGTGTGGCTTTTCACCTGATGGGGCGTTTGCCGGCGAATGTGCTGGTCGACGATCTGGTGCAGAACGGCATGCTGGGATTGCTGGATGCGTTGGACCGTTTCGAAGAAGGTTTTGGCGCCCAATTCGAGACTTATGCCACGCAGCGTATCCGTGGCGCGATGCTGGACGGCTTGCGCGCCAACGACTGGCTGCCGCGTGCCTTGCGCCGCGAAATGCGCCGGGTCGAGGACATGCTCAACCGGCTCGAACACGAACACGGGCGTGTGCCTTCGGAGCAGGAACTGGCCGATGCCATGGCGATGCCGCTTGCCGATTACCAGCGTCTGTTGCAGGAAGCGCGCGGCCATCAGATCGTGTACTACGAGGATTTCAGCGGCGAAGACGGCGAGGATTTCTTCGAGCGCCATCTGGTGGATCGTTCGGGTGATCCGTCGACACTCCTGGAAGACAAGAACCTGCGGGAGCATCTCGCCAAGGCGATCGGGCGATTGCCAGAGCGGGAAAAACTGATGATGGCGCTTTACTACGAGCAAGACCTCAATCTGCGTGAAATCGGCGAGGTGATGGGCGTGACCGAATCGCGTGTCTGCCAGTTGCATAGTCAGGCGGTGGCGCGTTTGCGCGCGCAATTGGTCGGCGGAGTGCAGCCGGCGGTGAAGAAACGGGGCAAGGAGAAGGCGCTTGGATAAGCTCAGTTTTGCCGGCCTGGTCATCGGCCTGGTTGCGATTCTCGGCGGCCAGGTGCTGGAAGGAGGGCATGTCTCTTCTCTCGTGCAGCCGACGGCTTTCCTGATCGTGGTGGGCGGCACCCTGGGCGCGGTTCTGCTGCAGACGCCGTTTGCCATCTTCAAGCAGGGTCTGAGCATGGCCAAGTGGGCTTTCAGACCGCCGGTGATCGAGCAGAAGCGCATCATCGATCAGGTCATGCAGTGGAGCCAGCTGTCGCGCCGCGAGGGCTTGCTCGCGCTGGAAAATTTCGTGCCCGGCATCAAGGACCCTTTCACCCGCAAAGGGCTGCAACTGCTGGTCGACGGGGCCGATCCGGAGCGCATCCGCTCCCTGCTGGAAGTGGACGTGGATAGCTTTGAAGAGGCGCACAAGCAATCGGCGAAGATTTGGGAATCTGCCGGTGGTTACTCGCCGACCATCGGCATTCTCGGCGCAGTGATGGGTCTGATCCACGTGATGGAAAATTTGTCCGATCCCAGCAAGCTGGGGGCAGGCATTGCCGTAGCCTTCGTCGCCACGATTTATGGGGTGGGGCTGGCCAACCTCATTTATCTGCCGATTGCGGGCAAGCTCAAGTATTACGTCGGGCGCATGGTGGCGGCCAGGGAAATGGTGATCGATGGCTTGGTCGGTATTGCCGTTGGAGATAATCCGCGCATCATCGAAAGTCGTCTGCAGGGTTATCTGCGCTGATGGGCCGGCGCCGGAAACAAGAGGAAGAGCACGAAAACCACGAGCGCTGGCTGGTTTCCTACGCCGATTTCATTACCCTCCTGTTTGCTTTTTTCGTCGTGATGTATGCCTTGTCCTCGATCAACGAAGGCAAGTACAAGGTGCTTTCCGATTCGCTGGTCAATGCCTTCAAGAACTCGACGGCGCAGGATGGCGGGCAACCGATCGTGATCCTGCAAGGTGCGCCCATCACACCGCCCAAACCTATCGTGAAAGCGGATGTGACGCCGGAAAACAAGGCCAGGGACGCCGTGCGCGGTGTGCAACGGGAAAAGATGCGCAACGTGGCGAGCGATATCATGCGCGCCCTGCAGCCGCTGGTGGCTCAGGGCAAGGTGCGCCTGCTGGAAACCAGCCGTGGCGTGACGATCGAGATCAACGACAGTGTGCTGTTCGCGCCGGGGCAGGCGCGCTTGCAGCAGGAATCCAATCTGGCGCTGGGCGCGGTGGCGGAAGTGCTGGCCGATTCCGATTTTCCCATCACCATCGAAGGCCATACCGACAACGTACCGATTGCGACCGTGCAGTTTCCTTCCAATTGGGAGTTGTCCGCCGTGCGCGCCACCACCGTGCTGCGCCTGTTCAATGACCATGGCGTCGGGGCCGAGCGGCTGACGGCGATCGGTTACGGTGAAACCAGGCCGGTGGAGACGAATACGACGGCGGAGGGGCGGGCGCGTAACCGGCGGGTGAGCATTCTGATCGATTCCGAACGCCCGGAAGAGCCGATGGAGTTGGGGACGAGCGGGCAGAGCAATTGATGACCCGGGTGCGGAGTGAGGGGCGAAAACGATACTCCCTCAGCGATGCCCTCTCAGGCGACCGAAACTCGTGTCATGGTAACGACGTCTGCCGGTTGGCGGGACGATTCCCGCGTCAATGGGGCTGCAACGGGTTCGAGCCTAGGCTGAGTCGACGATACGGCTGCCGGAGAGACCGGAAGTCTGGCCGTCGCTGCCATACACGGCGGTATCTTTCTGGCGCTGCATGAGGATGTCGAGCGCGGCCTCGGTCGTGGCCAGGCGTTTGTTCAGCAATTCCTGGTTTTCCAGATGCAAGGCCTTGGCTGCCTGTGCGTGTTGCAGGATGCTCTGCCAGAGCGCGGCAAATTCTGCCGATTGCGGCTGTTTTTCCAGCCAGGACTGCATGTCGGCGCGGCTCGTCTTTCCGGGGGGGCTGCCGATCAGCTTGGCGCGCTCGCGCTCGGCGGCATCGAGCGCTTCGATCAAGGGGCGTTTGCGCGCCGAAACGAGCTCCAGGCCGTCCGGTGTGGCTGCCCGCAAAACCGCCTGCTCTTCTTCGAGCAGGGCGATGAATTGCGCGACCAGTTCATCTTCCTGGCGCAGGAGTGCGGCGAAGGCGGACATCAGGCCTGACGCTGTTTGCTGATCATCTCGCGGGCGGTGTCGAGCAGACGGTCCGCGATGGCTTCCGGATTGATCTTGAAGCGTCCTTGCGCGATGGCTTCCTTGATTTCAGCAATTTTGCTGCCATTGACCGGCGGATTGGTCAAATCCAGCGCGGCACTTTCGCGCGAACTCAGGCTGACCGATTCCTGGCGGTCCTCGGTTTTTTCGCTGGCTTTCGCCTGGCCGGCGTTGGGGCGGACAATATTCGCCGCATAAGGGGTGGATTCGATTTTCATGGTAAGGCTCGTTTAACTTTTCAGCACAAGCGGTTTAACGGCAGATGCGGGAGAAACTTTAGCGCATGGGAGAGAGATGGGGTAGGCGTTTGTTCAGTTGCTCAGCAAGATGCTGCCGTCTTCCTGCGCGATGCCGCCAACGGTGCGCCCGCCCGCGCGGCCGGAGCCCATGCGGGCGCGGGCGGTTTCTCCGGGGGCGGCGTCGTTCAGCGCCTTGCCTTCGGCGCGGATGGCAAATCCATCGCCCTGAAAAACTACCTGCACGCTTTGCCCCTGGCGGACGACCGGGGGGATGAGCAACTGGTTATGGCGTAGCGGCTGCCCTGCGGCCAGCGAGTTGCGCAGGGTCTTGCCGATGGCGTCCTCCAGGCGCAGCAGGGTGCCGCCGGGAAGGCTCGCCAAGTCTGCGGTGTTCAGGCGAATATCGTCGGGTTGCACGGTGCTGCCCGTTTGCAGCGCGCGCTGGGTTTCGACATAGCTAGATAGCACGGCAATCTGCACCGGAACCAGAATATTCCAGTTGTTGCCGGCAATGCAGCGCACGCCGACGTGGGTGCGCCCCAGGCTGCGGCTGTTGGGGAGGTTGTAGGCTTCGGCTTGCTGGCAGGCGGGGAGTCGGCGGGTGTCCACCGGGCCGGGGGTGATACGGATTTCGCCGCTTTGCTGGGCAGCGAGGCGTCGCGCCTGTTGTTCAGCCAGGCTGAGGATCTGGCTTTCCGTAACGGCAAGGGAGCCGGCGGCGGCAGCAAGGCCGAGGCAGGCAAGAGCGAGGCGAGTGAAGAAAGACATGGGCCGATTGTGCCCTAGTGCGCTGCCGCAGGCCAGTTTTGCGGGTGGCGTTCGAGGGTTTGCGCCATGCTGCGCGCTCTGTGTGCGCCTTGTGGCACATAATTTGCTTTGAACGCTTCAAATGATTCAGGAGCGCAGCATGAACGCCATACAACGTCACGTCGGGGTCTACAGCCAGGCCCTCGATTTGCGCGCGCAGCGCCACCAGGTGCTGGCTTCCAACATCGCCAACGCCGATACGCCCAATTACAAGGCGCGCGATTTCGATTTCGCCGGTGCCATGCAGCAGGCGATGGGCGGGCGGATCGGCGAATCCGACCTGGACATGGCGCGCACCAACAAGGGCCATCTGACGGGCGAGGCCGGCATGGGTTTTCCGCACCTGCAATACCGCACGGAAACGCAATCTTCGGTCGATGGCAACACGGTGAACATGGACGTCGAGCGTAACCAGATCGCCGACAACGCCATTCAGTATCAGATCCTGACGCAGCTGATCGGCGATAAGTTCAAGGGATTGCGCACTGCCATGAGCGGCACCCAAGGTTAAGAAGGAGCGCGAAAATGAGTCTGTTCAACGTATTCCAGGTATCCGCCAGCGCCATGACGGCACAGTCGATGCGCCTGAACGCCGTGGCCTCCAACATGGCCAACGCCGACAGCGTGGTTTCCGCCGACGGCAAACCCTACCGCGCCAAGCAGGTGGTGTTCGAGGCAACGCCCATGGGCGGTGCCGGCGAACTGTCCAAGGGCGTGCGCGTGACACAGGTGGTCGAAAGCACGGCACCGGCGCGCATGGTCTATGACCCGAAAAATCCGGCGGCGGATGAGAAAGGCTATGTCGCCTTTTCCAACGTCAATGTGGTTGAGGAAATGACCAACATGATTTCCGCTTCGCGTTCCTATCAAACCAACGTCGAAGTGATGAATACCGCCAAAAGCCTGTTGCTGCGCACTTTGCAGATCGGCCAGCAAAGCTAGGCGTGAACAGTGAGAAACACGGCAGAACACACGAGAAACCAAGGAGCAGATCATGTCCAGCGTCAGCAGCACGACCAATAGCGCCGAAGCGCTCTACCAAACCCTTAACGGGACGAGCAAAACCGAAACGAAAAAGAGCACGGCAGAGGAAATGCAGGATCGTTTCCTGACGCTGTTGATGGCCCAGATCCGCAGCCAGGACCCGCTGAACCCGATGGAAAATGCGGAGTTCACCTCGCAACTGGCGCAGATGAATACAGTGAATGGTATCGAGAAGCTCAACAGCACGCTGAGCACTCTGCTCTCCGGTTATAACGAAGCGCAGGCCATGCAGGCAGCGGTGATGATCGGCAAAGATGTCATGGTGCAGGGGAATATTTTGCCGCTTGCCGCCATGCCCGAAGGCGATGATGCGGTGCGCCAGCCCTCTCTGGGCGGCGTGGTTCTCCAAAGCGCAGCCGATGAAGTAACCGTCACCATCAAGGATGCCAGTGGCAAAACCGTGCAGACCCAGAGCCTGGGCGCGCAATCGGCGGGCAGCCTGTATTTTGCCTGGGACGGCAAGGATGCCGACGGTAACGATGTGGATGCGGGCAACTACACCTTCTCCGTCGAGGCAAAAATTGGTGGTGAGAAGGTGGGTGCTCAGGCCATGCAGATTGGCATGGTTAATGCTGTGGTCAGGACAGGCCAGGGATTCCGGCTCGACCTGGGCAGCATGGGCGAGTTTGCCTTCGGTGACGTGTACAAGATTATCTGACGGAGTAGATCATGGCATTCCAACAAGCATTGAGCGGTCTGAACACCGCCGGCAAGGCGATCGACGTCACCAGCCACAACATCGCCAACTCGAGCACGGTTGGCTACAAGGTGTCCGTGTCGCACTTTTCTGACGTGTATGCCCGTTCGCTCAACGGCTCGGGTGCGAATCAGGTCGGCATCGGTGTGAATCTGTCGGGCATTGCCCAGCAATTCACGCAGGGCAACATCACGACCACCAACAACCCGCTGGATATCTCCATCAACGGCAACGGCTTCTTCCGCATGGAGAAAGGCGGCGAGTTGACCTACACCCGCAGCGGCCAGTTTCACCTCGACAAGAATGGTTACATCGTCAACGATCAGGGCATGCGCCTGACCGGCTATCCGGCCATGAACGGCGTGATCGTCCCGGCGACGCCGGCGGCTCTGCACGTATCGGCTTCCGACATCCCGCCGGTGGCGACGGGTACCAACCCTTCCAGCGATTTTCATGGCATTCGCGCCAACCTGTCCCTCGATTCGCGCGAAACTGCGCCGGCCATGCCGTGGGTGGATGGCGGCGCGACAGGCACTTGGGCGCCGAATCCGGAAACCTACAACTGGTCGACCGGCCTCGATGTGTACGACACTCTAGGCAATCCGCACCGTCTGACCCTGTATTTCGTCAAAGGAGACAACCCGGGCGAGTGGGGCGTGGTGGCCAACGTCGATGGCACGACCAACGCCCGCGTGAATCTGACGGGGGGCACGGCGGTGAACGTCGGCGGTGTGCCCATGCAGGGCATCACCTTCGATACCAACGGCAAGCTGACGAGCGGCACCCTGCCGACCGGTATGAATGTCAGCATCGATCTCGATGGGGTCATGACCGATCTGGGATCGGTCAATAGCGCGGGCAACCCGCTGGCATTCGATCTCGATTTTCTCGGCACGACGCAGACCGGCAAGAATTTCGGCAACAATCGCCTGGAGCAGGACGGCTATGCCGCCGGCAGTCTGACGAGCCTGGGGGTGGGGACGGACGGCACCATCCTTGGCAACTACAGCAACGGCGAATCGTTTGCGCTGGGGCAGGTGGTGCTGGCCAATTTTACCAACCCGAACGGGCTGCGCTCGCAAGGCAACAACCAGTGGATCGTGACTTCCGAATCCGGGCCGCCGCTCCTGGGCGCGCCGGAAAGCGGGAATCTCGGTTTGCTGTCGGCCTCTTCGGTCGAAGAATCCAACGTCGATCTGACGCAGGAACTGGTGAATCTGATTACCAATCAGCGTAACTACCAGGCCAACGCGCAGTCGGTGAAAACCCAGGACCAGATCATGCAGACCCTGGTGAATCTGCGTTAAACGCGCCTGAGACAAGACCATGGACCGCCTGATTTATACCGCGATGACCGGGGCCAAGCATGTGTTCATGCAACAGGCCGGCACCGCCAACAATCTCGCCAACGCCAGCACCATCGGCTTCAAGGCGCAGGAACATCGCTTTCGCGCCGTGCCGATCCAGAGCGAGGCGATGCCGACGCGCGCGTTCGTGGTCGATGCCTCGGTGGCCGACGTGTTCGACGAAGGCCCGCTGATGTTCACCGGACGCAATCTCGATGTGGCGGTGCAGGGCCGGGGCTGGCTCGCCGTGCGCATGCCGGACGGCAGCGAAGCCTACACCCGCGCCGGCAGCCTGGAAGTGAACGTCAATGGCGAACTGGAAACCAAGTCGGGCTACATCGTGCTGGGCGATGGCGGGGCAATCACCATTCCGCCGGACAATCACATCGAAATCGGCCCGGACGGCACGGTGTCCATCATCCAGAACTATGGCACGCCGAATAATGTGAATCCGGTCGGACGGCTGAAGCTCGTCAATCCGCCAGAAGCCGATCTGGTGCGCGGCGGCGATGGCCTTTTTCGTCTGCGCAGCGGCCAGGCCGCGCCGTTCGATGAAACCGTGCAAGTGGCTTCCGGCGCGCTCGAAGGCAGCAACGTCAATGTGACTGACGCGATGGTCAATCTGATCAGCCTGTCGCGTCAGTTCGAAATGCAGATCAAGCTCTTGCAGACCGCCGACCAGAACGCGCAGCGCGCCAACCAGTTGCTGTCGCTCTCTTCCTGATAGGAACACATCATGATCCGCTCCCTCTGGATTGCCCGCACCGGACTGGATGCCCAGCAAACCCAGCTCGACGTGATTTCCAACAATCTGGCCAACGTCAGCACCAACGGTTTCAAGCGTGCCCGTGCCGTGTTCGAGGATCTGCTCTACCAGACCATGCGCCAGCCCGGCGCGCAATCCTCGCAGCAGAACCAGGTGCCGGTCGGCTTGCAGCTTGGTGCCGGGGCGCGCCCGGTGTCGACCGCGCGCATCTTTACCCAGGGCAATCTGCAAAAAACCGACAACGCGCTCGACGTGGCGATCAATGGCAACGGTTTCTTCCAGATCCAGCTGCCGGACGGCTCCACCGCCTATACGCGCGACGGCTCCTTCCACAAGGACAATCAGGGCCAGATCGTGACTTCCGACGGCTATTTCCTGCAGCCGAATATCGTCATTCCGGCGGATGCGCTGGAAATCTCCATTGGCCAGGATGGGACGGTGACGGTCACCCAGCCGGGGAATGCCGAGCCGACTGAAATCGGGGCCATTCAACTGGCGACTTTCATCAACCCGGCGGGTCTGTCCAGCATCGGCCAGAACCTCTTCCTGGAAACGGCCGCCAGCGGCGCGCCGACGCCGAATCAGCCGGGAACCAACGGCGCCGGCATCGTGACGCATCAATACGTCGAGACCTCCAACGTCAATGTGGCGGAGGAACTGGTGACGATGATCCAGACGCAGCGCGCCTACGAGTTGAATTCCAAGGTGATTACCACTTCCGATCAGATGCTGGGCCGTCTGACGCAGTTGTAAGGCGCCGTTGTGGGGCGCTGATGGAAGGTTTTGTGAGGTTGCTATCATGAAGAAAATCCTGCTCGTTCTGGCCGCGCTGGGCATCGGCGCCTGCACCACGGTGCCGCCGACCAACGTGCATCAGCCGATGACAGTGCGCCCGGAGCCGCGCCCGATCGCGCAGGCCGCCAATGGCGCGATTTTTCAGGCGGGCGGCAGCCGCCCGCTGTTCGAGGATCGCCGCGCCCGCTTCATGGGCGACACGATTACCGTGCGCATCAAGGAAAATCCCTCGGCGACCAAGAACGCCAGCAACAACCTGAGCCGCTCCGGCAGCCAGTCGGCTTCAGTCACGGCATTTACCGGCCTGCCGCTCAAAGGCCTGGATGGGCTGAACATGGACATGAGCAGCAAGACGGAGAGCAAGGGTAGCGGTCAGGCGGCCAGCCGGGCGACCTTTACCGGCGATCTGACGGTGACGGTGATTGACGTGCTGCCCAACGGCAACCTGCTGGTTTCCGGCGAGAAGCAGATCGCCATTGGCAACGAGCAGGAGTTCATCCGCATCTCCGGCGTGGTCAATCCGTCCTTCGTCGATTTCACCAATACGGTCGATTCGACCAAGATCGCCGATGCGCGCATCGAATACAAATCCTCCGGACAGATTGCCGAAGGGCAGGTCATGGGCTGGTTGGCACGATTCTTTCTTAGTGTTTTGCCGTTCTAGTTAGTTTCAGGAAGGCAACATCATGCGCGCACCTCGTTTATCCAGAAAAGCCCTTGTCGCCTTCGGGCTGGCGCTGAGTGTGCTGCTGCCCGGCGCGGCGAGCGCCGAGCGGTTGAAGGATCTGGCGACCCTGCAGGGCGTGCGTAACAACCAGTTGATCGGCTATGGCTTGGTCGTGGGCCTCGATGGCACAGGTGACCAGACGACGCAGACCCCGTTCACCACCCAGGCGATCGGCAACATGCTGTCGCAGATGGGCGTCAATCTGACGACGGAACAGGCCAACAAGCTGCAGTTGAAGAATGTGGCGGCGGTGATGGTCACGGCCAATCTCGGTGCTTTCGCCAAGCCGGGGCAGCAGATCGACGTCACCGTATCTTCCATGGGTAACGCCAAGAGCCTGCGCGGCGGCACCTTGTTGCTGACCCCGCTCAAGGGGGCCGATGGCCAGATTTACGGCATGGCGCAGGGCAACGTGATGGTTGGCGGTGTGGGTGCCAGCGGTGCCGGTAACAGCGTCACCGTGAATCACCTCTCCGCCGGGCGTATCGCCGGTGGGGCCACGGTGGAGCGCAGCGTGCCCACCGCAGTCGGCCAGGATGGTTTCGTTTATTACGAACTGGCGGAATCGGATTTCGGCACCGCGACCAACATCGTCAAGGCCATCAATAAGGCGATGGGCGAAGGCACGGCGCAAGCGCTGGATGGACGGCGCATCGCCTTGCGTGCGCCGGAGACGAACGATGCGCGGGTGGCCTTTCTGGGCCGGGTGGAAAACCTGGACATCAATGCCGTCGCCGCGCAAGCCAAGGTGGTGGTCAATCCGCGCACCGGTTCGGTGGTGATGAATCAGAAGGTGGCATTGCAGCCTTGCGCGGTGGCGCACGGCAATCTGTCGGTGGTGGTCGATGGCGGCCAGGGCGGGTTCCCGGGGGCGGGCGTGCAGGTCAATCAGGCCGGCGGCGCAATGGTGAACGTGAAAACCGGGGCAAATCTTGCCGAGGTGGTGAAAGCCTTGAATTCCCTGGGCGCAAACCCGATGGATCTGCTGGCGATCCTGCAGGCGATGAAGGCAGCGGGGGCCCTGCGCGCAGAACTTGAAGTGATCTGAGGCCGGCCATGTCGATCAAGATCCAGAACGCTCCGAACCGCGCTGCATTTGACGTGCAGGCGAGCCAGGATCTGCGTGAAACCCTGCGCAAGAATCCGCAGGAAGGCTTGAAGGCGGCGGCGCAGCAGTTCGAGACCCTGTTCCTGCAGATGGTCATGAAGAGCATGCGCGATACGGTGCCGGACGACGGTTTGTTCAGTTCCGATCAGACCCGTTTCTACAACAGTCTGCTCGATCAGCAGATGGCGCAGAACATGGCGACTTCCGGCAAAGGCGTGGGTTTTGCGCAGTTGATCGAAAAGCAGTTGGGGGCCTCGCTCGCCAACGTCGCTCCGGAAGCCGCGGCAGCGCCGGGGGCGGCCGCCTTGAGCGCACTGATGTCGCAAGCGGCAAGTTTTGCCGATCGGACCAGTGCCTTGTCCGGAACGCAGATGCATGGCCAGCCGGCGAGCGGTTTGCGCTATCAGGAGGTGCTCTCCTCCCTGCCGACCTCGGCCGCCTATGCAGCGGCAGAAAAAGCCCAGCAGGCGAGCGGAACGAATGCGCCCGCTGGCGCAGAAGCTGGCGATGCCAGGAGTTTCGTCGAACGCCTGTGGCCCGACGCCGTTACGGCCTCGCGCACCACCGGCATCCCGCCGCAATTTCTCATCGCGCATGCTGCTCTGGAAAGCGGTTGGGGCAAGAGTGAAATCCGTAACGCCGATGGCAGCAGCAGCCACAACCTCTTTGGCATCAAGGCCGGCAAGAGCTGGACGGGCGATGGCGTGTTGAGCCGCACTACCGAATACGTCGATGGCCAGCCGCAAGCCAGTATCGAGCGTTTTCGTTCCTACGGCTCTTATGCCGAGGCTTTTCAGGATTACGCCAAGCTGTTGCGCGACAACCCGCGCTATAGCAACGTGATTGGCTCGCAAAATGGCACGGAATTCGCTAATAGATTGCAGCAGGCCGGCTATGCGACCGATCCGAATTACGCCAACAAGCTTTCCCGGATCATCGACGGACCGACACTGCGCCAGGCCTTGATCGGCTGAGAATTCAACTTCTGCGGCAATTTGCCGTAGATCGCGTGCATGTAGAGGTGAATCATGGGTACAGGTATTCTGAGTATTGGCGTTTCCGGCATTCGTGCCGCGCAATATGGTCTGATGGTGACCGAGCATAACGTCGTCAACGCCAGCACTGCCGGTTACACGCGCCAGAGCGCCATTCAGGCGACCAATATGTCGGTGTATACCGGTGCCGGTGCGTTTGGCCAGGGCGTCAATGTCGTGACCGTGGATCGTATGTACGACCGCTTCCTGACCGGGCAGGTCAATAGCGCGCAAACCCAGGTCAGCTATCTCAGTACCATGTACAAGCAGTTGAGCCAGATCGACAGCATGCTGGCCGACAGCAAGGCAGGTCTGTCTCCCGCGCTGCAGAGCTTCTTCTCCGGTGTGCAGCAGGTGGCGTCCAACCCGTCCCTGATCGAAGGACGTCAGGCCATGCTGACGACGGCGGAAAGCATGATCGGGCAATTCAAGAACATGGATGCCCGCCTGACTGAAATGGGTGCCGAAATCGAAGGGCGCATCACCGATACGGTCGATCTGATCAACAGCTACGCCGCGCAGATTGCGCAGGTCAACCAGCGCATTCTGGTGGCGGAATCGGGTTATGGTCAGCCGGCCAACGATCTGCACGACCAGCGCGATCAGATGATTGCCGAATTGAACAAGCTGATCAAGGTTGAAACAGTGACCGACTCGCGCGGCAATTTCAGCGTCTTTATCGGCAGCGGTCAGCAACTGGTGGTCGGCGGCACCTCGACGGAACTCGTGGCCGCGCCTTCCCGTGCCGACAGCGGGCGTCTGGCGATCAGCATCGCCACGGCTGGCACGCCGATCGAATTGCCGGAAAAACTGATCGTGGGCGGCGAACTCGGTGGCCTGATCGAGTTTCGTAGCAAGTCGCTTGATACCGCCAAGAACGAACTCGGGCGCATTGCCGTGTCGCTCAGCCTGACCTTCAATGCCCAGCACGCGCTGGGGCAGAACATGCTGGGCCAGATCGACGGTGATGCGGGTTTTGTCGGCGATTTTTTCAGCGTGCCTGATCCGCGCATTCTGACCAACTCGGAAAACACCGGCAGCGGCAGCATGAGTGCAACTTTTGCCGCCGCGCAGAACAACGGCAATTTTTACACTGAAATCACCGGCAGCGACTATCAGGTTACTTTTGGCGCCGGTGGCACTTATTCGATCATGCGCCTTTCGGACAAGCAGGTGGTGAGCACCGGCACCGGGCCGGGCACGGCCAGCTTCGATGGCATCGAATTGAACATTGCGGCCAATGGCGCAGCAGGTGACCGCTTCCTGATCAAACCGACCGACGAGGCCGCCCGCAACATTGCCATGGATGCCACCCTGGCCAGCGATCCGCGCCTCATCAATGCCGCCGCGCCCATGCGCACGGTGCCGGATCAGGCCAATACCGGGGCGATGACGATTTCCCAGGGCGAGGTCAGCACGGGTTACAGCACGGCGGGCCTGCCGCTGACGCTGACGGCGAATGCTGGCGACCTCAGCGGTTTGCCCGGCCCTTGGACTGTCGTCTATTCGGATGGCACGACGCAAACGGGCACGGGCGGCAATATCCCGCTGACCTCCGGCGCGGCAACTCTGAGCAAGATTGAATATCAGGGCATGAGTTTCAGCGTGGCCGGCACGCCGGCCAACGGCGACAGCTTCACCATCGAGCGCAATGCCGCCGGGGTGCAGGATGGCCGCAATGCCGTGCTGCTCGGTAAGCTGCAGACCGCCAATACCATGCTGGGCGGCCAGGCGACTTTCCAGAGCGTCTACTCCAGCCTGGTTTCGGCCAACGGGGTGAAAACGCGCTCGGCGCAGCTTGGGTTGGAGTCGCAGGAAGCCGCACTGAAACAGGCCGTTGCCAATCGCGATGCATTTTCTGCGGTGAACCTCGATGAAGAGGCCGCAAATTTGCTTAAGTATCAACAGGCGTATCAGGCATCGGCCAAATCGTTGCAGATCGGCAGCCAGTTGTTTGATACCTTGTTGAGCATCTTCTGATTTTTGAGGAGTCGAATCATGCGTGTCAGCACTTCCATGATTTTCAATTCCGGTGTGAGCGGAATGCGCGACCTGCAATCCGGTTTGTACAAGCTGCAAAACCAGATGTCGACCGGGCGGCGCATCCTGACCCCGGCCGACGATCCGATCGGCGCGGCGGAAGCCCTGAAAGTGACGCAGGGCAAGAACGTCAACGAGCGTTTCATCGAAAACCAGGGGCAGGCGAGCAGCAAGCTGGCTTACACCGAAACCAAGCTGCAGGCGGTGCAGGAAGAGCTGAAGGCGATCTACGAGCGCGGCTTGCAGGCCGGCAATGGTTCCTACAGCGACGACCAGAAGGCGATGATCGCCACCGAACTCAAGCAGCGCATGGAAAGCCTGATCGGCTTGGCCAATACCCGTGACGGAGCGGGTGAATACATCTTCTCCGGCTACAAGTCGACGACCGAACCGTTTGCGCGCAATCTGGCCGCCACGCCGCCCTATTCCTTGGCCGGCAGCAGCATGACCTACAGCGGCGATGCCGGCCAGCCGGCGCTGTCGGTGAGCGCTTCGCGCGACATGGCGGTGGCCGAAAACGGGTTGGACGTGTTCATGCGGGTGCGCGACGCCAGCGGCAATGTCACCGGCAACAGCGTGTTCGACAGCGTGCAGAACATGATCGACATCCTCGATCCGACGAGCGGCGTGGCGTATTCACAAACCGCGTATAACGAAGCGCTGGGCGGGATCATGGATAGCCTGGACCACATGAATACGGTACGCGCCTCGGTCGGTGCGCGCCTGAAGGCCATCGACGATCTGAAAACCTCGGCAGAGGACGTCAATTTCAATTATGAGACCCGCCTCTCCGAATTGCAGGATCTGGACTGGCTGTCGGCCATTTCCAGCTTCACGCAGCACAAGATGCAGCTCGATGCGGCGCAGACCACCTTCCAGCAGACAAGCCAGATGAGCTTGTTCAGCATGATATGAAAACGCCCGGCGTACTCCTTGCCACGCTGCTGGCGCTCTCATTGGGCGGTTGCTCGTCCGGCGGCTCGAACGCCTTTTCCCTGGCGCTCAATACCTCGGTCAAGGCGAACGTGCTGATTCCGGCGGCGCTGGCAATCTACGTCATCTATGATCCGCTGGCACCGAACTGGGAGATCGAGGAAAGCCGCCTGTCGGACGACAGCTATCATCTCTCGATGAAGATGAAGCGCTACCACACGGGCGGGGCCGGTGAGGCGATCCAGGTGTTCAAGCGGCGCGCGCAGCAACTGCAGCGCGAGCAGGGGCTGGGGGAATACCAGATTCTGGGCTACAGCGAGGGCATCGACTCGCAGACCCTGAGCACGCGCCGGGTTGCCGAAGGTACCATCCGTTTCGCGCGTCCGGTGGCGGATTCCTTTGCGCTGAACGCGACGCCGATCAACCGCTGAGCGGCACGGCAAAGGCCAGCATGGCCTCGATCGCTTCGTTGAATACGGCTTGCAGCGGCCCGGCAAGATAATTCAGGCTGAGCGCGATGACGGCGAAACCGCCCATCAGGGTGAGCGGAAAGCCCAGGGCAAACAGGTTCAGTTGCGGCGCGGCCTTGGTCAGGATGCCGAGCGCGACGTTGGTGATCATCAGCGCCACCATCACCGGCAGGGCGAGTAGCAGACCGATGGTGAAGATACGTCCGCCGAGTTCGGCAAGGTTACGCCAACTGTTGGGCGAAAGCGCTTCCGGCGCCACCGGGATGACCTGAAAACTCTTTGCCAGCGTGCCGACGTAGAGCAGGTGTCCATCCAGTGCCATGAACAGCAAGAGGGCGAGCAGCCCGATGAATTCGACCAGCACCGGCGTCTGCGCACCGCGCAGAGGATCGTAGAAAACCGCGAAGCTCAGGCCCATCTGGAAACCCATGTAGGTGCCGGCAAAATCGATGGCGGCAAACACGATGCGCGCGGCGTAGCCCATGGCGAAGCCGATCAGGATCTGCTGGCCGAGTATCCACAGCCCCTCGAATGACGCTGGCGACACGTTGGGCATGGGCGGCAGTACCGGCGCGATACCCAGCGTGATCGCCAGCCCGAGCACCAGGCGGGTGCGGCGTGGAATGCCGGCGGTGCTCCACAGGGGGGCGGTGGCGATCATGGCCAGGATGCGCGCCAGGGGAAAGGCGTAGAAGGCGATCCAGGCGTCGATCTGCGCCGTGCTGATCGTCAGCATGTCAGCCGACGATCTGCGGAATGCTGCCGTAGAGTCGCTGGATGAAATCGATCATGTACTGCAGCATCCACGGACCGAGGAAAATTAGAACGAAAAAAACGGCCACCAGCTTGGGGACGAATTGCAGGGTGGCTTCGTTGATCGAGGTGGCGGCCTGGAAAATGCTCACGATCAAACCGACGGCCAGTGCCGCGATCAACATCGGTCCGGCCAGCATGAGGGCTGCTTGAATGGCCTGACGGCCGATTTCCATGACGATACCGGGCGTCATACGTTGAAGGTCTGGATGAGTGAGCCGATGACCAGATGCCAGCCGTCGACCAGGACGAACAGCATCAGCTTGAAGGGCAGCGCCACCATGATGGGCGACATCATCATCATGCCCATGGACATCAGGATGCTGGCCACCACCATGTCGATGATGAGGAAGGGAATGAACAGCACGAAACCGATCTGGAACGCGGTTTTCAGCTCGCTGATGACGAAGGAGGGAATGAGGATGCGCAGCGGTACTTCTTCCGGGCCGGCGATCTTTTCGATGCGGGCGACGCTGGCAAAGAGCGCGATGTCCGATTCCCGCGTGTGCTTGAGCATGAAGGCGCGCAGCGGCACGACAGCCCGCTCGCCCGCTTCCATCACGTTGATGCGGCTCTCGGAGAGCGGCACGTAGGCTTCGCTGTAAATGCGTTCGAAAGTCGGCGCCATGACGAAAAAGGTGAGAAAGAGCGAGAGGCCGACGATGATCTGATTGGACGGCGCGGTCTGCGTGCCCATGGCGTGGCGCAACAGCGACAGCACGATGGCGATGCGGGTGAAGCTCGTCATCATCAGCATCATTGCCGGAATGAAACCCAGCGCTGTGATGAGCAGGAGCGTCTGGATGCTCAGGGTGTACGAGGTGCCGCCGCCGCTGGTCGGCGTGGCGGTCAGTGCGGGCAGGATGGGCGTCTGCGCGAGCGCGCTGCCGCTCAATGCCAGCAGCAGGCCGAGGATGCAAGGGGCCGTGAATTTATTGCGCATCTTGGCGGCGCTCGCGTAAAGCCTGCAACCACTGGGCAAAGGGCGGTATGGCCTGGCCGTTGTCATCGATCGAGCTGCCGCGCGGCAAACGGTGCAGGGTGCGAATCTGGCCGGGCACGATGCCGATCACCAACCATTGATCTTCCACCTCGACGAGCACGATGCGCTCCTTGGGACCGAGTGCAATGCCGCTGACGACCTTGAGGTTGCCCTGGCCAAACGCCTTGCCGCCGGAAACCTTGCGTGCTGCCCAGGCAGCCGCGAGCAAGAGGGCGACGATGAAGAGCAGACCCAGGGTAGCCTGCAGGTAGGTGCTGGCCGATAAACCCGGCGCGGCATTTTCTGCCGCCCGGGCAAAGAGGGGATGCAGCAGGAAAAATCCGGCAAGGAGAGACTGAAAATTCAGCACGGGCGGCGCGGCGGGAAAACGCGGCGAGAAAAGAATGGCCGCTATCTTAGCGTGAAATGTGTCGCCCGGGCTGTCAGGTAGATCGCTGGCGGCGAATCTTAACGGTTGATTTTGCGCATGCGCTCGGAGGGCGTGATGATGTCGGTCAGGCGGATACCGAACTTGTCGTTGACCACCACCACCTCGCCCTGCGCGATCAGGGTGCCATTGACCAGGACGTCCATCGGCTCGCCGGCCATGGCGTCGAGTTCGACTACCGAGCCGTGTGCCAGTTGCAGGAGGTTCTTGATGGTGATCTTGGTGCGCCCGAGTTCGACCGTGATCTGGACGGGAATGTCGAGAATCATGTCGAGTTCGTTCAGCACCCCGCCGCCTGCCGACGGGCTGTCGAAGGCGGGGAAGATGTGCGCCGGCTGCGCCTCGGCGGCAGCGGCCGGAGTTTCGCTGACCTGCTCGGCCATGGCGGCCGCCCAGTCGTCCTCGCTGATTTGTTCTTCTTCGACAGGATTCTGGCTGGCGTCGATGTTTTCCATGTCATCCGACATTTTTGTCTCCCGGAACAGGTTCGCCGGCGCCCCCCTCCGGGCTGGCGATGAATTTTTCGATACGGAGCGCGTACTGGCCGTTTTGCTGGCCGTAGGTGCATTCCAGCAGGGCGATGCCGTCCACCGTGGCTTCGATGCGCGAGGCAATGTCGATTGGGATCACGTCGCCCGGCTGGAGCTTGAGAATGTCGCGCAGCGATACTTCGCCGGAGCCGAGGTGCGCCACCACTTCGACCTCTGCGCCCTGCAACTGGCGGCGCAGGGTGCCGATCCAGCGCTTGTCGGTGGAGAGCTGGTCGCTCTGCATGGTGCTGTAGAGCAGATCGCGGATCGGCTCCAGCATGGAATAGGGGAAGCAGATGTGCATGTCCGCCGTCGCGCCGCCGAATTCCACGGTGAAGGAGGTGGACACGACGATTTCCGACGGCGTGGCGATGTTGGCAAACTGCGAGTTCATTTCCGAGCGGATGTACTCGAAAGTGATGTCATGCACCGGTTTCCACGATTTTGAATATTCCGTGAACACCACGCCCAGCAGTCCCTGGATGATGCGCTGCTCGGTGGCGGTGAAGTCGCGCCCTTCGACGCGGGTGTGGAAGCGCCCGTCGCCGCCGAACATGTTGTCGACCACGAGAAAGACGAGGTTGGGGTCGAACACGAACAGCGCCGTGCCGCGCAGCGGTTTGGCGGCCACCAGGTTGAGGTTGGTGGGGACGACCAGATTGCGGATGAATTCGCTGTATTTCTGGACGCGGATCGGGCCGACCGAAATTTCCGCGTTGCGGTGCATGTAGTTGAACAGGCCGATGCGCAGGTAGCGCGCGAAACGCTCGTTGATGAGTTCGAGCGTGGGCATGCGCCCGCGCACGATGCGCTCCTGGGTGCCCAGGTTGTAGGCGCGGATGTTCGCTTCTTCGCCGCCGCCCTGTTCCGGGTCGTCCGTCTCCCCGGTGACGCCCTTCAGGAGGGCGTCAACTTCGTCCTGAGAGAGAAAATCGCCGGCCATGGCGCGTTTTTACTGGATGATGAAGGAGGTGAAGAGCACCGAAGTCACCGGCCCGTCCGGCGGCACCATTTCGCCGCGCTTGTTGCGCGCCGGCGGATTGATGGCGGAGTTGATTTCGTCGGCGATCTGGTGCGCGAGCTGTTCCTTGCCTTCTTTGGGCTGCAGTTCGGAAGCCTTCTTGCTGGACAGAAGCAGGGTTACGTTGTTGCGGATACGCGGCATCATGGCGGTGAACTGCGTCTGCGATTCGGCGCTGTCGAGTTCGACGGAAATGATGACCTGCAGGTATTGCTCGCCGTTTTCCGGGGCGAGGTTGACAGTGAACGTGTCCAGGCTGACGAAGACGGGCGGCGCGCCTTTGTCTTTTTTCCGGGCAGGTTTTTTGACGGTTTCTTCGGCGATTTCATCGTCGCCTTCGTCGTCGTCGGAATGACCGGATTTCAGCAGGAATACGGCAGCAACGGCGAGAATGGCTAGCACCAGCACGGCAGCGCCAATGATGATCAGCAGTTTTTTGCTCTTTTTGGGCGGCGCATCACCGGTTTCGGCTGGTTTGGCATCTTTTGCCATGTGTTTCCCCTGGTTTCTGGTTGGTCAGGCAAACAGATCGACGAGTCCCTGTCCGCGCTGAACGGGGCGGGCATGCGTCATGTCCGTGCCTTGCTGGTCGGCGGGAAGTATAGCCCCATCCCCGCCCTGCCGGGAACTATCGCCACGGGCGGTGAATTGTTCCGCCTGGGTTTGCTGCTGCTGTTGCGAGCCGACGTTGGCCTGTCCCAGGTTGATGCCGGCACCGGCGAGCATTTCCCGCAAACGCGGCAAGGCATCTTCCAGCGCCTGGCGCACTTCCTGATGGGCGCTGACAAACTGGGCGCTCATCTGCTCGCCGTTGAGGCTCAGATTGATCTGGATCGGGCCGAGATGGGCGGGAGTGATGTTGATCTGGGCGCTCTGCATATCGCCGCGCGCCAGCCACAGCACGCGATCGGAAAGCTGCTGCGACCATTTGTTGTCATGTAGCGGGGCGGTGATGCTGGGCGTGTTTTGCGCGGGGGCCGGGGTGTGTTCGCTGGGGCGAGCCGTGTGCGCCGCTGCGCCTGTCTGTGTGGACAGCGGCGTTTCGTCGGTGAGTGCGCGGGTGTCGGCCAGGGCGGCGGTGCCGGCGCTCGTTTCGGCGCGCGGTGAGCGTGCGTGCGTGAGCAGGGCGAGCAGTTCGCCGCTGCTGCCTTTGTTGCCCGTTCCGGAGCCGATCGAAGCGTCATTGGCCGCATCGGCGTCCGGGATCAGGCCGTCGCTGGCCAGTTGCGGCAGCGAGGCCAGTATGTTGGTGACTTCTTCATCGTTGCGCGGCAGCTTGCCTGCGCTGCCGGACGTCTTGCCGTTATCGGGAAGCAGCGCCATCAGGGCGGGATCGATCAACGGCGTTGCGCCAGGAAAGAGTGCTTCCAGGCCAGTGATTTGTCCCGCGAGCAGCGCGGCAAAGCTGCCGCCCATATTTTCCATGCCGGCGTCGGTCGATGCGTTCGTGGCGGCGCCAGGCAGGGAGGCGAGCGGGGTGATGGAGAGTTCCATGGCGTTTTCTCAGGCAAGGTGACTGGCTGAAGGTGATGCTGAAAACAAGCAAAATGTGTGCCTATTTTTCTGGCAAAAAGCCTTGCGTCGGCTTCTGCGTGCTTCAACTCTCGTTTTTTGGGGTGGAGAATTTGCGCGTAGTGAATTCGTCAAGCAGTTTTTGTGCCTTCTTGTCTTCGTTCTTGCGCAGTTTTTCTTCGTGGCGCACGGCCAGGGTGTCAATGGCCTTCAGCCGGGTGTTTTGCGCCCGCCAGTGTTGCTGGCCGCGCAAGGTGTTGTTTTCGCTTTGCTGCACCTGTCTGGTTTGTTGCTCGATGGCTTCCTCGATGCGCCTGAGAAAATCCTGGTAGTTGGCGATGATCTGCCGGGTGGTGCCGGCCAGTGTCGCCTGGCGCAGGCGTTCGACGTATTCGTCGCGGTACTCTTCCAGTAGGGTCAGTTGTTTTTTTGCGTTTTGTTCGGCAGCGATCAATTGGCCCAGGCGGCGGCTGGCTTCGTCGGTGCGTTCCTGCATCAGTTCCAGGAGGGGTTGCAGGGCAAAATTCTGCGCCATCGTCTAATCGTTAACCGAACAAGACAGCCAGGTGGGCGACGCTGGTGGCGAAATCGGATTTTTCGCTGATTTTCTGCTGCAGGAAAGCTTCCATGACCGGGTACATGGCCACCGCCTGATCGAGTACCGGGTCCGATCCGGGGACGTAAGCGCCGACGGCAATCAGATCGCGCGAGCGTTGGTAGCGGGAAAAAAGCACCTTGAAGCGACGGATGTGATCCAGGTGTTCCGGCGTAATCAGGCTGACCATGGCGCGGCTGATCGACTGCTCGATGTCGATGGCCGGGTAATGGCCGGCGTCGGCCAGATTGCGGTTGAGCACGATGTGGCCGTCGAGAATGGCGCGGGCCGAGTCGGCGATGGGGTCTTGCTGGTCGTCGCCTTCGGCGAGCACGGTGTAGAAGGCGGTGATCGAACCGCCGCCGACCGGGCCGTTGCCGGTGCGTTCCACCAGTTGCGGCAGGCGGGCGAAAACCGAGGGCGGGTAGCCGCGCGTCGCCGGCGGCTCGCCGATGGCCAGCGCGATTTCACGCTGCGCCATGGCGTAACGGGTCAGCGAATCCATGATGAGCAGCACGTGTTTGCCCTGATCGCGGAAATACTCAGCGATGGTCGTGGCATAGGCCGCGCCCTGCAGGCGCATCAGTGGGCCGGTGTCGGCGGGCGCGGCCACGACCACGGCGCGGCGCAGCCCTTCTTCGCCGAGGATTTGCTCGATGAATTCCTTGACTTCGCGCCCGCGTTCGCCGATCAGTCCGACGACGATGATTTCCGCCTCCGTGTAGCGCGCCATCATGCCGAGCAGCACTGATTTGCCGACGCCCGAGCCGGCGAACAGCCCCATGCGCTGTCCCCGGCCGACGGTGAGCATGCCGTTGATGGCGCGGATGCCGACGTCCAGCGGCTGCTCGATGTTGGCGCGCAGCATGGGGTTGAAGGGGCGGCTTTGCAGCGAGCGCGCCTGCGCGACGCGCAACGGTCCGGCATCGTCGAGCGGGCGGCCGACGCCATCGACCACGCGCCCAAGTAATTCCTCGCCGACGGGAACCTGCTTGGTGCGGTCGATGGCGCGGCGTTTGCGGTGCGAGGGGTGGTCGACCTGCGGCGGCGGGCTGGGGGCGTCGAAGGGAACGACGCGCGCGCCGGGCGCGAGTCCGAATACTTCGTCCGATGGCATCAGGTAGAGTTTTTCCCCGGCAAAGCCGACGACTTCGGCTTCCACCGGCGCGCCGGTAGCCGGGTGGATGTGGCAGGTGCTGCCGAGCGGCAGTTTCAGGCCGGAGGCTTCCATCACCAGGCCGTTGATGCGCGTCAGCCGCCCCGAGGGCCAGAGCGGCGCGGCATTGCTGGCGGCGATGCGGCAGCTTTCGAGGAAATCGTGCCAGCGTTTTTCGTGGGCGATGGGTTCTAGCGCAGCAGCCATTGCTCGGCATCGACTCCCATGTTTTCCAGCACGCGCTTCCAGCGGGTGTCCAAGGTGGCGTCAATTTCGCTGTGCCCGGCGCGCAGCAGGCAACTGCCCGGTGTGAGGCCGGGGTCGGCGATGCATTTGATCGGGTCGATGCTGCCCAGCTGGCCGATGCCTTCCTGCAGGGCGGAGAGATCGTCCGGATGCACGTGCGCGCTGATGTGGCCGTGGTGCAAAGGCAGTGCCTGCAAGGCTTCGCGGACAATCGGCAGGATTCGTTCGGGCTGGACTTTGACGGTGCTGCCGATCACTTGCGAAGCGATTTCCAGGGCGACTTCCAGGGTTTGTTCGGCAATGGTCTGGTCGAATGCGGCGAGTGCGTCACGCCAGGCGACGGTGAGCGCGGCGATGCCGGCGAGCGCCTCCTGACGCGCTGCGGCGGCTTCGTCGCGCGCGGCCTGCTCGCCTTCGCTACGGCCGGTTTCGAGGCCGGCGGCGTAACCCTCCTGCTGTGCCTGGGCGTAGATCGCTTCGATTTCTGCCGCTGTCGGCAGTGCCGGCGCGGCTTCGGCGTCAACTTCGGCGCTGGCTTCGGGCGGCAGCTCGGTTTCGGCTTGGGGCGCGGCGTGCGCGGGTTGCAGGGGAGAGGCCTTCGGCGCTGTGCCGCTGACGGAAAAATCGCCGATCTGCCAGCGCTGGACACCCGCCAGTTGTTCTTTGGGAATGACGGCCATGGCTTAGATCATCTGCTCGCCGCCCGCGCCGCCCAGGACGATCTGGCCCTCGTCGGCCAGACGGCGAACCACCTTGAGGATTTCCTTTTGCTCGGCTTCGACTTCGGAAAGGCGCACCGGCCCCTTCGATTCCAGATCCTCGCGCAGCATTTCGGCGGCGCGCTGCGACATGTTCTTGAAGATTTTTTCGCGCAATTCCGGAGAAGCGCCCTTGAGCGCGAGGATGAGCGAATCGGATTGCACCTCGCGCAGGATCATCTGGATCGAGCGATCGTCGATGTCCATGAGGTTTTCGAAGACGAACATTTCGTCGAGAATCTTCTGCGCCAGATCCGGGTCGTATTCGCGGATCGCGTCCACCACCGATGTTTCGTTGGTGGTGCCGATGAAGTTGAGAATTTCCGCCACCGTGCGCACGCCGCCCATGGCGGTGCGCTTCATGCTGGCCGAGCCGGACAGGATGCGCAGCATGGCTTCGTTCAATTCGCGCAGCGCCGCCGGCTGTATGCCTTCCAGCGTGGCGATGCGCAGCACCACATCGTTACGCAGGCGCTCGGAAAAATGATTGAGGATTTCGCTGGCGTGATCGTGTTCGAGGTGTACCAGAATGGTGGCGATGATCTGCGGGTGTTCGTTCTTGATGAGGTCGGCGACGGTTTGCGCGTCCATCCACTTCAGCCCCTCGATGCCCGAGGTTTCGCCGCCTTGCAGGATGCGCGAGATGAGGTTGGACGCCTTGTCGTCGCCGAGCGCCTTGGTCAGCACCGAGCGGATGTAGCTGTCGGTATCGACGTGCATGGCGGCTTTTTCTTCCGCATGTTTGTGGAATTCGTCGAGCACGGCTTCCACCGTGGCGCGCGGCACGGCGCGCAGTCCCGCCATGGCGTGGCCGAGCTTCTGCACTTCGCGCGGCCCGAGCAATTTGAGCACTTCCGCTGCGTGATCCTCACCCAGCGCAATGAGCAGGGTGGCGCTCTTTTCCAAACCCTCTTCAGGTGCCGGCATTCATCCACTCCCTGATGATGTTGGCGACCGCCTTCGGGTCGCTTTGCGCCAGATCGCGCGCCTTCTGCACCTTGGCGGCGTAATGGTCGATCTGCACGCTGCCTTCGTATTCCTCGTCATCCCCGCCGATCTGCGCGGAGCCTGCGGCACCGGCCACGCCAGCGATGTCGTCGGCGTCCTTTTCCGGTTCCGGGAACATGGTTTTCAACGAGGGTTGAATGACCTTGAAATAGAGGAAGGCGATGATGGCGGCGATCAGCAGGTATTTGACCAGGTCTTTCGCATAGCCGATGTTGTCCGGGTCTTTCCAGATCGGCAGGCTGATTTCGTCCTTGCTGCTGGCAGTGAATGGCGCGTTGGCGACCGAGAGCGAATCACCGCGCGCTTGGCTGAAGCCCATGGCTTCGCGCACCAGATCGTTGATCTGCTTCATTTCGTCGTCGCTCAGGGGGCGGGTGATGTCCTTGCCGGTCTTGGCATCGGTGCCGGCGCGGTGATTGACGACGACGGCCGCGGTCAGGCGGCGGATGGCACCCATGCCCTGCTTGGTGTGGCGGATGGTGCGATCCAGTTCGTAATTGACGGTGGCGTTCTTGCTGGTGTTGAGTGGCTGGCCGGCGGCATCCAGCGGCGCGGTGATGCCGGCGGCGTCGATCTTGCCGCGCTCCTCGGGGTCGGCTTGCCCCGGCCGGGCGGGTGCCGCAGCGCCGCCGACGGCAGGCGCGGTGAGCGGCGCGGTGGCGGGCAACGGCGGCCGGTTGGGGGGGCGGCCCCGGGCGGGGCTGGACG
>URNG01000011.1 GCA_900549295.1 uncultured Rhodocyclaceae bacterium | reverse complement strand
CATCGACGCTGTTGCGGGCGGCGTGGCCGGCGGGGGAGCCGCTGCCCTTCTTCATGCGCGCCAGCAACGACTGGCTGCGCCCCCTGCTGCGCCGCTGGGAAGCGCTCAATAACGCCTGGCAGCAGCAAGTGCTGGGTTACGACCAGTTGCGCCAGCGCGATCTGCTGGAAAAACTGGGGCTGCCCGGCGGCTGGCAGACGCTGGCCTGGCTGCTTGGCAGCCTGAGCCTCCTGAGTCTGGGGCTGCTGACCCTGTTTCTGCTGCATCAGCGCCACAAATCCCCGCCCGAAATACGCATCTGGCAAGACGCCCTGCGCCGAACCGGGGTACACTGCGCGCCGTCCGAAAGCCCGCTGGCGCTGGCCGAACGCCTGCAAAAAGAACAGCCCGAACTGGCCCGCCAACTGCAACCCGTGATTACCGCCTTCCTCCACGTTCGTTATGCCCCTGACGGCAGCGAACATCTCGCCGCCTTGCGGGCCGCCGCAGCGGCTCTGCCCCGCCGGAGTTTTCTGTGAATCGTGTACGTCATTTCCTGGCCGCCTGCTGCCTTGTCCTCGCCGGCACGGCAGGCGCGCAAACCATCGCCGAATTGCCGCAAGCCATTGCCTTTGCCGAGGATCTGGCGCAGCGCCAGGGTTTCTCGGCGGCAGAACTCATCGCGCAGATGGCGCAGTTACGCACCAACCCGCGCGTCATCCAGTTGATGGAGCCGCCGAGTTCGCCCGGCCAGCGTTCGTGGACGCGTTATCGCGCCCGTTTCATCGAACCCAAGCGCATCGAGAACGGCGTGCGTTTCTGGCAGGACAATGCCGCCACCCTGGCGCGCGCCCGGGCGCTCTATGGCGTGCCGGAGGAAATCATCGTCGCCATCATTGGCGTCGAAACCTTTTATGGGCGCATCACGGGCGGTTTCGGCGTTTATGAGGCCTTGGCCACTCTGGCTTTCCAGTACCCGCGCCGGGCGGAATTTTTCCGCACCGAACTGGAGCAGTTTCTCTTGATGAGCCGGGAAAACGGCTTCGATCCGCTTACCGTCAAAGGCTCCTTCGCCGGCGCCCTAGGCATTCCGCAGTTCATGCCGGGCAGCCTGCGCCGTTATGCGATCGACTTCGACGGCGATGGCCGCGTCGATCTCGCCAACAGCGTGCCGGATGCGATTGGCAGCGTGGCGCGTTTCCTGGAGCAGCACGGCTGGCAGAAAGATGCCGCCATTGCCGTGCCCGCCCGCCTGCAGGAGAACGCCCCCGCCGAGCGCTGGCTGGAAGCCGGCATCCGTCCGGCGCTGCAGGCCGGCGATCTGCTCGCTGCGGGGCTGTACGCCGACATCGCGCCGGAGCAGCAGGTGACGCTGGTCGATCTCGTCACCCCGGAACAAAGCACGGAATACTGGCTGGGCCTGGAGAATTTTTACGTCATCACCCGCTACAACCGCTCCAGCTTCTACGCCATGTCGGTGTTCCAGCTCGCCGAGGCGATCCGGGCCGCGCTACCGGCAGCCGCGCTGGCCAGCAACCGCCACTGACCCGGGTTTTCAGTCGCCCAGCACCGCGTCGCCGCTCAGGCGCTGGCGCTGCATGTGTTCGCGCAGGCGCTTCAGGGCCTCCTGCTGGATCTGGCGCACGCGTTCGCGGGTCAGCCCCAGTTCCTCGGCCAGCGTTTCCAGGGTCGCCATGTCGCAGCCGTTCAGGCCGTAACGGCGCTCGACGATGCGGCGCTGGCGCTCGGTGAGTGCGCTCAAGCCGTTGTCGATCAGGGCTTCGATCTGCTGGCGCTCGACATTGCCCTCCGGATCGTTTGCCGGCGCGTCATCGGCGATGAATTCGACCATGCTGTGACTGGCATCAATGTCGAGCGGCGCATCGAGCGAAGCGATGTGTTCGTTCAGCGCCAGGATGCGCTGAATATCGGCCAGCGGCCGGTCCAGCAACAACGCCACCTTTTCCGGGCTGGCCTCGTGCGGATCGTCCAGCGCCAGATGGCGCAGCGCGCGCAAAACGAGGTTGATTTCCTTCACCACATGCACCGGCAGGCGGATGGTGCGGGCCTGATTCATCAGGCTGCGCTCGATGTGCTGGCGTATCCACCAGGTGGCGTAGGTGGAAAAACGAAAACCGCGCTCGGGATCGAATTTTTCCAGCGCATGCATGAGGCCGAGATTGCCCTCTTCGATCAAGTCGAGCAAAGCCATGCCCCGGTTCTGGTAACGGCGCGCCAGATACACCACCAGACGCAGGTTGCGCTCGATCATCAATTGCCGGGCGGCAAAATCGCCCGCCTGCGCGCGGCGGGCGGTACTTAGTTCCTCTTCTGCACTCAGGAGGGGATGCTCGCCGATTTCGTTCAGGTAAGCTTGGGTGATGTCGCCCAGCAGCGCGCCCGCGCCACCGGGCGGCTCGTTCAGGGCCGTGATCCAGACATCCTCTGTCGCATGCAGATCGTCACTGCTGCTGTCCAGAGGAACGGACTTCATCGTTTGGGCAGGAAGGGGTTGGGATCGACCGGCAAGCCTTGGCGGCGTATCTCGAAGTGCAGCTTGACGCTGTCCGTGCCGCTATTGCCCATCTCGGCAATTTTCTGGCCCAGTTTCACGGCCTGGCCTTCCTTCACCAGCAATTTGCTGTTGTGGGCATAAACCGAGAGCAGATCGGTGTTGTGCTTGACGATGACCAGCTTGCCGTAACCCTGCGGCCCGTTGCCGGCAAACAGCACCTTACCGTCGCCCGCCGCCTGCACGGGATCGCCCTGCCTGCCTTCGAAATCGATGCCTTTGTTGCTGCTGCCGTTGTAAGCCGCCTTGATCCTGGCGGTGGTCGGCCAGGCCCAGGTGACGCCGGCAACCGTGGCGCTGCCTGCGGTTGCGGTGGTTGCCGGGGACGCTTCGGCCGCTGTCGTTGTTGTGGCAACCGCCGTTGCTGCAGCAGCCGGTACTGGTTGCTGATTGAGGCGGGCGTTCGCTTCTTCCGAATAAGGCTCCTTGCCGCCACGCGGTTCGTGCATGACGCCCCCCGTTGCCGGCGGTACCGAAGCGACGGGGCCGGCATCCAGCGCGCGGGTTTCGACGCCGCCCGCTGCGGCGATCGGCGTTGCCGTGACTTCGGGCATGGCGCTTGCCGTTGCCGCCGTCTGGCGCAGGCGCAGGATCTGGCCGACCTGCAGCATGCCGGGGTTGTCGATGTTGTTCAAACCGGCCAGTTCCGCCGCTGTCATGCCATGTTCGCGGGCGATGCGGTACAGGGTGTCGCCCGGCTTGACCTGATATTCCCCCGGCCCGGCCTGACGCACCGCGGCCGTCGGCGGCGTGGGTTCGCGCGTCACGGCCGGGGCCGGAGCCTGCGAGCAGGCGGTGACGGACAGGAGTAGAAACAGGGGGAAATAGAGTTTGCTCATTGTGTTCCGGGCAGCAGCGGGACGAAGCGGACGGGGTCCAGGCGCGTCTCGACAAAGCCTTCTGCGGTGTGTTCGACCATGCAAAGATACTGTGATTGCCCCCCGACCGGCAAGACCAAGCGCCCGCCGGGGGCCAGCTGGCGCAGCAAATCGGCCGGAATGGCGGCCCCGGCGGCAGCGACGATGATGCTGTCGAACGGCGCGGCTTCCGGTAGCCCGAAGTGGCCATCGGCAAGTTTCAGCCGCACGTTGAACTGCTGCAAGAGGCGCATGTGCGCCTTCGCTTTTTCCAGAAGCGGCGCCAGACGCTCGACGCTATAGACCTCGGGACTCAACTGCGCCAGCACCGCCGCCTGATAGCCGCAGCCCGTCCCCACTTCCAGCGTCTTGCCCAAGCCGGGCCGCCCGTTGAGCAGCAATTCCACCATGCGCGCCACGATGTAGGGCTGCGAGATGGTCTGCCCCAGACCGAGCGGCAGGGCGGTGTCCTCATAGGCGCGGGAGGCCAGCGCTTCTTCGACGAAAACATGGCGCGGCACGGCGGCCATCGCCTGCAACACCCGCTCGTTGGCGATGCCTTTCTGCCGCAGGCGCTCGACCATGCGCGCGCGCGTGCGCTGCGACGTCATGCCGATACCCTGCAAGCCGTGCAGATGCGCGGAATTCATGGCTCCGGGATTCATCGCACCCATTGACGAATGCGCTCCAGCTGGCCGGCGTGCGTCAGGTCAATCTGCAGCGGCGTCACCGACACCCGCCCCTGCTCCACCGCATGAAAATCGGTTCCCGGCCCGGCATCCGCTGCCGCGCCGGCCGCGCCAATCCAATAGACGGTTTCCTTGCGCGGCGAAACGCTGCGCACCACCGGCTCCGCCTTGTGCCGGCGGCCCAGGCGGGTCACTTCCAGGCCGGTAATTTCGGAAAACGGCCGGTCGGGAATATTGACGTTCAATAAAACGGGTTCATTGACCGGCGCTTGAATATGGCGCTCGACCAATTGCCGGGCAATCCGTCCGGCCGTATCGAAATGGCGGCAATCGAATGTCGTCATGGATAGCGCAATCGACGGAATTCCCAACAAATAACCTTCGGTCGCCGCCGCCACCGTGCCGGAATAAATGGTGTCGTCGCCCATGTTGGCCCCGGCATTGATGCCGGAAACCACCAGATCGGGCATGGCGTCGAGCATGCCGCTCACCGCCAGATGCACACAATCGGTGGGGGTGCCGTTGACGTAATAAAAGCCGTTGGCGGCCCGTTTCACGATCAACGGACGATCCAGCGTCAGGGAATGGCTGGCCCCGCTGCGGTTCTGCTCCGGAGCGACCACCACGACTTCGCCGAGGCCCGCAAGAGCCTCGGCCAAAGCCGCCAGTCCCGGCGCGAAATAACCGTCGTCGTTACTGAGGAGAATACGCATCAAGCGGCCAGCAGCCCTTCCAGATTGCCGCCGGCGGCCAGCCAGCCTTCCACCCATTTCGGCTTGCGCCCGCGGCCCGTCCAGGTCAGCGAGGCATCGCTCGGATGGCGGTATTTGACGCGGACTTTCTTGCCCGAAGCGGCCTTGCCCTTGCCTTCATTCGAAAACAATTCGTCCAGACTGAAACCGCGCGCTTGAGCCAATTGCAGCAATTCCTTGCGCAGGTTTTCGCGCTCCTGCACTTCGCGCTGTTTCAGTTCGGCAGCCACGGCTTGTTGCAGATTACGCAGTTCGGCGACGCTCAGAGTAGACAGATTCATTACCAGCTCCTTTCAAGAAATGAGGCGCCAATTTAATTGAATCGGGCCGTTTTTTCAATTGAAACAGCCAAAAATAATTCAGGCCGGTTTCTTTCCGAATAAGCGATCCGTCAATTTCACATACCAGGCCGCCGACTGCACCTGAATGATATAAGCCAGCGTAATGACCAGCGCCGCATCCGAACCTGCCGCGCCAAAGGCGTTCATCGCCAGCGCCAGGGCAATCGACAGATTGCGCATTACCGTGCCGTAAACCAGCGCGATTGCATCGCCACGCGGTAATAAAGCGCGCGCCACCAGCGTGCTCAATAAGTAATTGATGCCGTATAAAGCAAGCAAAGGCAGAATCAACTGCGCCAATTGCGCCGGCTGCGCCACCAGTTGCTCTGCCTTCAAGGCCATCGCCACGAATACGATGCCGAGCACGCCCAAAGTGGAAAACGGGGGAAAACGCGGCCCCCAGTCGCTTTGAAAGGTTTTTTGCCCATATTTTCTGATCAGGCGCGATTGCGTGACGTGGCCGGCCAGCATCGGCAGGAAAACGATGAAAACGATCTGCCAGAACACCGCCAGCAAATCCACCGGCACCACCGCGCCCATCAGCCATTGCAGATAGAAGGGTGTCGCCAGCGAACCGAGGATCAGCCCGAGCACCGTCATTTTCACCGCCGCGCCCAGGTTGCCGCCGGCGAAGCCTGTCCAGGAAATCGTCATGCCCGACGTCGGCAGCAGCGCCGCCAGCAGCAGGCCGACCGCGTAATACGGCTGCTCGGGAAAGAAAAAGCGGCCGATCGCCAGCGCCAGAAAGGGAATGACGCCAAAATTGATGAGTTGCGCCAGCCCCTGCGCCTTGCCGTCGCCCCCTTCGAGCAGCTTGCCGATTTTCAGGGTGACCATCATCGGATACACCATGAGGAAGGTCAGCGGCACGATGAGGTTCTTCATCCAGCCGGCGGGGAAAGCCCAGCCGTACAGAAAGCCAAGCAGCATGGTCAGCGGAATGGCCAGCGTCAGGTGCTTGGAAAGGCGGGAGAGCAAACTGAGCATGATGTTTCCAATCGACGGAAAAATAAGCTGATGATTATATTCCTGATGCACCGCAACGGCCATGCTTTATGCGCCGCGAACGCCGCCCGCGGATGGCGTATCGGCGTCAAACACGGCGCGAACAGGACAGCGGAGCGGGAGCAATCCCGGTATAATTCCGCGGCTCAACCCCTAGGGAGAAAAATTTCATGGGCTTTCTTGCTGACAAAAAAATTCTGCTGACCGGCCTGCTGTCCAAGCATTCGATCGCCTACGGCATTGCCAAGGCCTGCCAGCGCGAAGGGGCGCAACTGGCTTTTACCTACCAGAGCGAACGCTTCGAGGATCGCATCAAGAAATTTGCCGCCGAATTCGGCAGCGACGTGGTGATCCAGCTCGACGTTGCCAGCGACGAGCAGATCGACAACGCCTTCGCCGCGCTGCGCCAGCGCTGGGACGGCCTGGACGGTCTGGTGCACTCGATCGCCTACGCGCCGACCGAAGCCATCGAGGGCGATTTCCTCAACGGCATGTCGCGCGAAGCGTTTCGCATCGCGCACGAAATTTCCTCCTACAGCTATCCGGCGCTCGTCAAGGCGGCGCGCCCGATGATGCAGGGCCGCAAGGCATCGACCCTGGCGCTGACCTACCTCGGCGCGGAAAAAACCATGCCCAACTACAACACCATGGGTCTGGCCAAGGCCAGCCTGGAAGCGGCCACCCGTTATCTGGCCTTCTGCCTCGGCCCGGAAGGCATCCGCGCCAACGCCATTTCCGCCGGTCCGATCAAGACCCTGGCGGCTTCCGGCATCGGCAACTTCGGCAAGCTCTTGGCCTACAACGCGCACCACGCGCCGCTGCGCCGCAACGTGACCATCGAGGAAGTCGGCAACGCCGCCGCCTTCATGCTCTCCGATCTGGCGAGCGGCATCACCGGCGAAATCATGTACGTCGATGGCGGCATGAACACCACCGCACTGGGTAATTCTGAACCGCTGCCCGCTTAAGGCGTGTCTCCCTTGCCTCGCAACGCCGGCCCGGTTTCTCCCGGCCGGCGTTTTGTTTTCATGCAGCGGCCCGAACATGCGCTGGCGGCCTGACTGGGCCGCGCCCTATCCGCGCGAGCATCTGGGCAGTGACGTCGTGGCCGGCATCGTCACCGCCCTGCTGGTAATTCCGCAGAGCCTCGCCTACGCGCTGCTCGCCGGCTTGCCGCCGCAGGCCGGTCTGTACGTTTCCATCCTGCCCGCCCTCGCCTACGCCTGGCTGGGCAGCAGCCGGGTGCAGGCGGTGGGGCCGGTGGCGATCACTTCGATCATGACCTACGCCGTGCTGTCCCCGCTGGCGACGCCGGGTTCCGGCGCCTACGCCAGCCTCGCCGCCACGCTCGCCCTCGGCTCCGGCCTGCTGCTCATCGCCGCCGCCCGGCTGCGTCTGGGTTTTCTCTCGCAATTGTTGAGCCGCCCGGTGATTGCCGGATTCATCAGCGGCTCGGCGCTGCTGATCGTACTCAGCCAGTTGAAGCACCTGTTCACCTTCGCCCCGGCGCAGACCAGCGCCAGCGCCGTGCTGTCCGCCCTGTTCGCGCAAGGCCACTGGAACATGAACACCTGGATCGGCGCGGCGGCTCTGCTCATCCTCGGGCTGGCGCGCTGGCACGCGCCCCGGCACCTGCCGGAAAACCCCGCCGCCGCGGCGCGCTGGCGTTTCTTTCTGCGCCTGCTGCCGCTGCTTCTGGTGCTGGCCGCAACCGGGCTGGCGGCGCATCTGGAACTGGCGCAGCGCTACGGCCTGCGCGTGGTCGGCTTCATCGCGCCGGGACTGCCCGATCCGCACCTGACGCTGCCGGCGCTCGACGAACTGAACCGCCTGATCGTGCCGATGGTGCTGCTCACCCTCATCGGCATGGTGCAGAACATTTCGATGGCGCAGGCGCTGGCGAGCAAACGGCACGAGCGCATCGACGCCAATGCCGAACTCAACGGCCTGGGCTGGGCCAATCTGCTGGCCGCCGGCTACGGCGGAATGCCGGTGGGCGGCGGCGTTTCGCGCACCGCAGTCAATGTCGCGGCCGGAGCGCAGACGCCGCTCTCCAGCATCGTGGCGGCGCTCGTCATGCTCGTCATCGTGCTCGGCGCTGCGCCTCTGTTTGCCGGCGTGCCGCTGGCCGTGCTCGCCGCCAGCATCATCATCGCCGCGCTGGGCATGGTCGACGTCAACGCGCTGCGCCAAGCCTGGCGGCATGATCGGGCCGACGGCATCGCCGCCCTCGGCACGGCCAGCGGCGTCTGCCTGCTCGGTCTGGAAGCGGGCATCACCCTGGGCGTGCTGTTTTCGCTCGCCACCCACCTCTACCGGGCGAGCACGCCGCACATCGCCGTCGTCGGCCGCCTTCCCGGCAGCAGTCATTTCCGCAACGTGGAGCGGCACCGGGTGGGCACCCTGCCCCACGCCCTTTTCCTGCGTATCGACGAAAGCCTGTTCTTCGGCAATCTGGCGGCGGTGGAAAACCGGCTGCGCGATGAACTGGGCGGGAATCCGGCCCTGCGCGAAGTCGTGCTCATCATGAGCGCCGTCAACTGGGTGGACGCCACCGCCGCCGAGGCGCTGGCCGATCTGGCCGACGACCTCGCCCGCCGCTCCATCCGCCTGCATCTGGCCGAGGTCAAGGGGCCGGTGCAGGATCGCCTGGAACGCGCGCCCCTATGGCAGAAACTGCGCGGCGAGGTGTTTCTTTCGGCGAACGATGCGTTCGAGGCGCTAGGCGCAACCCACAGCCCGCAATAAAAAACCCGGCACCGCCAAAACCAGCGCCGGGTTCTTCCATGTACCGCCCGAATCAGCGTTCGCTGGAGGCCGCCAGCGCCTTCGCGTTCACATCCACCTTGTAACGCGAGCGCAGGGCGCTCAGGTAGGTGGTGACTTCCTGCTGCGCGGTGAGAGAGCGCAACTGCCCCTGCAAGCCCTGGCGGCGCGCCGCGTCCATCGGCGCCCCCGCTTCGATCTTGCTCAGGCGGTACAACGCGTAGCCTTTGCCGGGCAGATCGACGCCGACATAGCCCGGCAGACTGGTTTTATCCATGCGGAACACCAGCGGCGCGGCCTGGGGGGGCAGCAGACGGGCGTCCTGGCGCGAGACGACCTTGTCGGCGCTCCAGGCCAGCTTGTCCTCGCCGGCCTGCAAGGCCGCCAGACGCGCCTCGCCGTCGGCGCGCGCCAGTTTTTGCGCTTCCTGATTGACGAGCAGTTTTTCGATGGCCGCCTGCAAGCCCTCGAAGGGCTGTACCGAAGCCGGTTTGTATTCGGCGATGCGCGCCGAAACCAGCGTGTTCTGCCCGACTTCCACGGCCTCCGTGTTGCGCTTGTTATTGATCGTGTCGTCGTTGAACAGGGCGGCCAGCAACTTGGCGTTGCCGAGCACGCCGTTGGCAGAATTGGCGTCGCGGCCGATCCAGTCGCTGCGCTGGATTTTCAGCTTGAACTGCTCGGCCACCGGTTGCAGGCTGTCCGACTGCTCATAGACCATGTTGCTGAAACTTTCGGCCGCTTCGGCGAATTTGCGCGAGGCCGCCGTGGTTTTCAGTTCGTTTTCAATCTCGCCGCGCACTTCCGCCAGCGTTTTCTCGCGGGCGACGTGCTCGCCGGTCAGCTTGATGATGTGAAAGCCGAAGTCCGATTCGACGATGCCGGAAACTTCCCCTTCCTTCAGGGCAAAAGCCGCGTCGGTGAAGGGCTTGACCATCACTTCGCGGCCAAAGAAGCCGAGGTCGCCGCCTTGCGCGGCGGAACCCGGATCGTCCGAATGTTTTTTCGCCAGTTCGGCGAACGCGCCCGGTTTGGCCTTGATTTCCTTCAGCACTTCTTCCGCCTTGGCCCGCGCCGCTGCCTTGCCGTGCTTTTCCGCGCTGACGAGGATATGGCTGGCGCGGCGCTCCTCCGGCTGCTGGTAGCTGCTCTTGTGGCCGTCGTACCACGCCTTGATTTCCTCCTCGCTCACCGTAACGTCGATGCTGTCCGGGGACAGCACTACATACTCGACCTTGGCCTGATCGGGTGTGCGGAATTGCGCGCTGTTTTCGTCGTAGAACTTCTTCGCCGCGCCGTCCTCGAGCTTCACCTTGCCGACGTAGTTTTCCACCGGCAGCACCAATTCCTGGACATGACGCGCTTCGCTCTGGAGCGCGAGCACCTGGTCGATGACGCGCTGCGACGCGATGCCCGAACGGCCGATGGTGCCTGCCAACTGCTGCAAGGCAAGGTCCTGGCGCACCTGGGCCTCAAAACCCGCAGGCGACATGCCCTGCGCACTCAGCAAGGCTTCGTAGCGCTTTTGTGAAAACTGACCGTTTTCATGAAATGCCTCGATGGCCAAAATACTCTGGCGCACCGCCTCGTCGCTGGCAAAGAGGTGACGCTTCTTCGCCTCCTGGAACAAGAGGCGCTGATCGATCAGGTCATCGAGAATGGCCGTACGGAACTCCGGGTTGTCGATGATCCTGGGGTCCACCTCACCCAGTTGCGCGCGCAGTCTTTCCTGCTGCTCGCGCACCGCCTGCTGGAATTCCTGCTGCGAAATCTTGACCTCGCCCACTTTCGCCACATCCGCGCCCGCGCCGCCGTCCCGGAAGGAATCCACTCCGAAGAAGGCAAACGGCAGCGCAATCAGCACCAGGAAAACCTGAACAATTTTCTTGTTGTTACGAACAGCATCAAACATACGCGCAAAATCCTTGGTTGGCGTTTCGACAAATCCACGGCAGGATCACGGCAGGATCGCGGCCACAAAGTGCGAAATGATACCGCACTTGCCTGATCGGGGCGCTGCCTGCTGCTGGAGGCAACAACGAAGCAGCGCCATTCATGCGCATCAGGAATGGCTTGTCGCCGAGAACTCACTTGAGCGCCTGCACCGCTCACCGTAGACTGCGGCGCTCTTTCACGACCCGCCGCCTGCCATGACGACGACACCATCAAAACCCGCAAAGATCTGCATCCCGGCAACCGACGGCTTTCCGTTACAGGCTCAGGCCTGGGTGCACGCAGCTGCGGCGGGTTGTGCGCCGGCCCCGGTCGTCATCGTCAATCCGGCCACCTCCGTGCAGAGCCGCTATTACAGCCGCTTTGCCGATTTTCTCCATGCTCGTGGCTTCAACGTCGTCACCTACGACTACCGTGGCATCGGCGGCTCGCGCCCGGAAAACATGCGCGGCTTCGAGGCCAGTTGGCTCGACTGGGGCAGCAAGGATTTCGAGGGTGTCCTGCGATTCGTCGACAGCCGCTTCAAGGCCCACCCGGTGATGGTGGCCGCCCATAGCGTCGGCGGCTTTCTGATCGGCATGGCTCCCTCCAATCATCGTATCGTGCGCATCTTCACGATGGGTTCCCAGTTCGCCTACTGGCGGGATTACGCCCGGCACAAGCGGCTTGCCATGTACCTTCGCTGGCACGTCGTGATGCCGACGCTGACGGCAATTTTCGGCTACTTTCCGGGCAAACGGCTCGGCTGGCTCGAGGACACACCGCGCGGCATCGTGCGCGACTGGATAGCACCGGAACCGCGTTTCGAGGATTTCTACAAGTCCGGCCCCAGGGCCTTGTCAGCGCAGGAACGGCAGCATCTGGTCGACGGCTTCGCCCAGGTCACGGCCCCCACCCTGGCGCTCTCGATGACGGATGACGAGTTCGGAACCATTCCGGCCATCCATCGCCTGCTCGGGTACTACAGGAACAGCCGGGCCACCCATCTGCGTATCGAGCCGGCGGCGCTCGGGCAAAAGGAAATCGGACACTTCGCCTTCTTCAATGCCCGCTACGCGGACACCCTGTGGCGCATCCCGCTTGCCTGGCTGCGGGACGGCGCGGTCACGGACGAAATCCCCGGCCAGATCATCACGCAGGAGCCGAATCCGTAAGGCGCGCTTCCACGCAGATCCAGTCGATCAATGCCTGCGCCTGCGCGCCGGGTAGCGAATCCCGCTGCACCAGACAGTACGCCTTGCTGGACGGCGGCCCCGGATGCGGCGTCGGCAGCGCCACCAGACAACCGTCAGCCAGCATGGGAGCGATGTGTTGAACTTCCTCACCGAGCGATCCATCCCGGTATTTACCCACCTTGGCCTGACCTCGCAATCCGTGCATCGACTGGGCGGCTTCAAGGTACAAGGCAGGACGGCGGAGGGTGCCAGCCGCTTGATGTCGGATGCGCTGGCGCTTCAGGAAACCGGAGCCTGCATGCTGCTACTGGAAGCCATCCCGGGCGATCTGGGCAAAGAGGTGTGGGAAGCGCTCGCCATTCCGACCATTGGCATTGGCGCCCCCCTTTCAATTCGCGCTTTCAAACACGCTGGCTGTTCCACACAGCGCCAAAACAAAACCCCCGCCAGTAACGGCGGGGGTTTTCAGGCGTTCAAACAAACGCGAACCTCAGGCGTCAAACCTCGACCGTATCCGCCACTTCGACGAAATCCGGGATCTGGTCGAAGTTCATGTAACGGTAGATGTCGGCAGCCTTTGCATTCACCACCTGGATCTGCTCCATGTACTCGGCAACCGTCGGAATCTTGCCCATCAGCGCGCACATGGCGGCGAGTTCGGCGGAGCCGAGGTAGACGCGGGTGTCGATGCCGAGGCGGTTCGGGAAGTTGCGGGTGGAGGTGGACATGGCGGTGCTGCCCTTCCTGATCTGCGCCTGGTTGCCCATGCACAGGGAGCAGCCGGGCATTTCCATACGCGCGCCGGACTTGCCGAGCACCGAGTAATAGCCTTCCTCGTTCAGCACCATCGCGTCCATCTTGGTCGGTGGGGCGATCCACAGGCGGGTCGGGATGTCGGACTTGCCATCCAGCACCTTGCCAGCGGCGCGGAAGTGGCCGATGTTGGTCATGCAGGAGCCGATGAACACTTCCTCGATCTTGTCGCCGGCGACTTCGGAAAGCACCTTGACGTCGTCCGGGTCGTTCGGACAGGCGACGATGGGTTCCTTGACGTCGGCCAGATCGATCTCGATCACGGCGGCGTACTGGGCGTTGGCGTCGCCCTTGAGCAGTTCGCCGTTGGCGATCCATTCTTCCATGGCCTTGATGCGGCGCTTCAGAGTGCGGGCATCCTGGTAGCCTTCGGCGATCATCCACTTCATCAGGGTGATGTTGGAACGCATGTACTCGACGATGGGCGCCTTGTTGAGCGCCACGGTGCAGCCGGCGGCGGAGCGCTCGGCGGAGGCGTCGGTCAGCTCGAAGGCCTGTTCCACCTTGAGGTCGGGCAGACCCTCGATTTCCAGGATGCGGCCGGAGAAGATGTTCTTCTTGCCCTTCTTCTCGACGGTCAGCAGGCCCTGCCGGATGGCGTAGAGCGGAATGGCGTTGACCAGGTCGCGCAGGGTGATGCCGGGCTGCATCTTGCCCTTGAAGCGCACCAGCACGGATTCCGGCATGTCGAGCGGCATGACGCCGGTGGCGGCGGCAAACGCCACCAAGCCGGAGCCGGCCGGGAAGGAGATGCCGATCGGGAAGCGGGTGTGCGAGTCGCCGCCGGTGCCGACGGTATCCGGCAGCAGCAGGCGATTCAGCCAGGAGTGGATGACGCCGTCGCCGGGCTTGAGGGAAACGCCGCCGCGCGCCGTGATGAAGGACGGCAGGGTGCGGTGGGTTTTCACGTCGACCAGCTTCGGATAGGCGGCGGTGTGGCAGAAGGACTGCATCACCAGATCGGCGGAGAAGCCAAGGCAGGCGAGGTCTTTCAGTTCGTCGCGGGTCATCGGGCCGGTGGTGTCCTGGGAACCGACGGTGGTCATCTTCGGTTCGCAGTAGGTGCCGGGCAGGATGCCCCGCTGTTGCCCATTTTCTTCCGGCAGGCCGCAGGCGCGGCCGACCATCTTCTGCGCCAGCGAGTAGCCGGTGCCCGGATCGTTCGGCTGCTGCGGCAGGCGGAACAGGGTGGAAACCGGCAGGCCGAGCGCCTCGCGCGCCTTGGCGGTCAGGCCGCGGCCGATGATCAGCGGAATGCGGCCGCCGGCGCGCACTTCGTCGAGGATGACCAGGGTCTTCAGTTGCGATTCGGCGATCACCGCGCCGTTCTTGGTGGCCGTGACCTTGCCGCTGGCGCCGTCGACCTTCAGTTCGATCTCGTCGCCCATGTCCATCTGGCCGGCGTCGATTTCGATCGGCAGGGCGCCGGCGTCTTCCATCGTGTTGAAGAAGATCGGGGCGATCTTGGAGCCGAGGCAGACGCCGCCGAAGCGCTTGTTCGGCACGAAGGGAATGTCCTCGCCGGTGAACCACAGCACCGAGTTAGTGGCGGACTTGCGCGAGGAGCCGGTGCCGACCACGTCGCCGACGTAGGCGATCAGGTTGCCCTTGGCGGCCAGTTTTTCCAGTTGCTTGATCGGGCCGCGCGCGCCCGGCTCGTCAGGTTCGATACCCGGACGCGGGTTCTTCAGCATGGCCAGCGCGTGCAGCGGAATGTCGGGGCGCGACCAGGCATCCGGCGCGGGCGACAGGTCGTCGGTATTGGTTTCGCCAGTGACCTTGAACACGGTCAGCTTCTGCGAGGCCGGCACTTCCGGGCGCGAGGTGAACCACTCGCCGTCGGCCCAGGATTGCATCACGGCCTTGGCGTTGGCGTTGCCCTTCTTGGCGAGTTCGGCGACGTCGTGGAAGTAATCGAACACCAGCAGGGTCTTTTTCAGGCCCTCGGCGGCGACCGCGCCGCAGGTGGCGCAGCCGAGCAGGTCGATCAGCGGCTTGACGTTGTAACCGCCGAGCATGGTGCCGAGCAGTTCGGTGGCCTTTTCCTTGGAGACCAGCGGGCAGTTTTCCTCGCCCTTGGCGACCTTGGCGAGAAACTCGGCCTTGACTTTGGCCGCGTCGTCCACGCCAGCCGGCACGCGGTAGGTAATCAGCTCGACCAGCGCGGCTTCTTCACCTTGCGGCGGGTTCTTCAACAGGGCGACCAGATCGGCGGTCTGCTGCTTGGAGAGGGGCAGCGGCGGGATACCGAGGGCGGCACGCTCGGCAACATGGGCACGGTAGGCTTCAAGCACGGCGACTTCCTTTCGTAGGGGGTTGAGTAGGGGATTAACCCAAGGAGAACTCAGCAAAACAGAGGGCAGATTTTACGACGTTCGCGGCGCGGCAGCAGGTTTGCGGCAAAGCAAAAGGCAACGGCGCGCAGGTCTTATATATTTTATATGTTAGATCACCCAAACGCTACTCCAAGATACACGCATCCGCCGCCCCTGTAGCCACAAGAACCACAACAAAAATCCGCAACACTATGACGCACCGGCCGAAAGCAGCGGCCCATCCAGCGTTTTCGTTTATATAATCCGCCTGTCCTAGGAGGGCCATAGATGCAATATCGTCGATTGCTGTTATCCATCCTGTTGCTGTTCATGGGCCATGCCGCTCAGGCAGCGGAGGCTTTACGCATCGGTGTTCTGTACTGGTCCATGAGCATTCCCGGCCAGGTTGCCATGCGCCAGGGGCTGGAGGCCGAAGCAAAACGTCTCAATGCGCAGGCCAGGGCGAGCGGCCAGCCGCTGCTGGAACTGATTCCCAGAGTCGCGGGCGACGGCCCCGAGGGCATCGAGCGCCAGATCGCCCAGATGAACGAACTCGTCGCCTTGCGCCCCGCCGTCATCATCGTCCAGCCGACCGACAACGCGGCGCTCGCCCAGCCGCTGCGCGCCGCCAATGCAGCCGGCATCCCGGTGGTGGCTTACGATCAATATATCAGCGGCGGCAAACTGGCGGCCTACGTCACTTCGGACAACCGCCAGGCGGGGTATCTCGATGGCGAATACCTCGCCGCGCAGTTTCCGCCGGGCAAAACCCTGCGGCTCGTGCTGGTGGAATACCCGCACGTTTCATCCACCGTCGAGCGCCTGGAAGGCTTTCTCGATGCCTTGCGCGAACGCAAGCGCAGCTATCAGATCCTGCGCCGTTACGAAGCCGTGCAGCCCGCCGAAGGGCGCGCTGCTGCCGCCGTCATGCTGCGCGATTTTCCTGCGCCCGACAGCATCGACGCCGTGTTCACCGTCAACGATGGCGGCGGTCTGGCTATCGTGGAGGCGCTCTTCGAGGCGGGGCGGCATGAAATCATGGTTGCCAGCATCGACGGCGACCCGCAATCGGTGGAAAACATCCGCGCCGGCCGGCTGACCTACATCGACTCCGCCCAGTTCTGCGGCCCGCTCGGCGCGCAGGCCATGCGCCATGCCGAGGCGCTCGCCCGCGGGCGCACGGTGCCGCAGCACACGCTGATCCCGGTATTTCCCGTCACCCGCGAAACCTTGAGCGCCTACCCCGGCTGGCAGGGGCCGATTCCGCCCAGCTTCCGCAAAAACTGGCCATCGGCGCAACCCATCTGGAACAACCAGCCGCAACACAACCCATGAGTCAGGACACCGGCAGCCCCTCCTTGCACAAAAAGCCCACGCTCGGTTCGCTGCAGTTCCGCAATTTCAACCGCCGCCTGGCCTTTGCCTTTGGGGCCGTCATTCTGGTTTTGATGACCGTCGTGCTGCTGGCGGGCAATTTCCTGCTCCAGCGCGTGGTCCATCAGGAAGAAGAAAAACTCTCCACCCTGCTCACCGGCATCCTGGCCGAATCCGTCAGCCGCATCGGCTTCTCCGGCAAATACCAGACGCGTCTGCTGCTGGAAGAAATCCACAAACAACACCCGGAAATCCGCTACCTGCTGATTGCCAGCCCGGACGGGCGCATCATCGCCCACAGCGACCCGGCGCAAAATGATCGAGCCCTGCCAGCCGAAACGCAGGCCAGCAACCAGAACGTCATGCGCACCCGCAAACCGGATTCGCGCACCATCGCCTACCATGAGGAAAGCCTGCGCGAAGTGACGCTGCCCTACCAGGCCGGTTTCGATCACGCCATTCAGGGGGTCATACAAGTCGGCCTCTCGGAAGCTTCGCGCACGGCTGCCATACGCCAGGGCGGCATGCTCATTGCCCTGCTCGTGCTCGGCCTGATGGCCATTGGCATTGTCCTGGTACGCGCCCTGAGCCGCCGTTTCGGGCGGCCTTTGCGCATTCTGGCCAACGACCTGCAGGCCACCCTGCAAGCCGTTCCCGACATTCTCTTCGAATTTGACCGGGAAGGCCGTTACCTGAACATTGCCGTACAGGATGAAAAACTGCTGGCACGCGAGAAAGAAACCCTGCTCGGACGGCTCGCCCACGACGTGCTGCCCCGCCCGGCCGCCGACACCTTGCTCGCAGCCATCGAAGAAGCCGCATTGCAAGGCAGCTCGCACGGCCGGCAGATTATGCTCGACACAGGCGGCAACCCGCGCTGGTTCGAGCTTTCAGTCGCGCGCAAACGCGCCGTCGCGGGCCAGGAAAGCACCTTCATCGTTCTCTCGCGCGACATCAGCGAGCGCCACGCCGCCCACCTGCAAGGACTACTGGCGACCAACGTCTTCGAAAGCAGCCGCGAAGGCATCATGGTCACCGATCCGCAGCAGCGCATCATCCGCGTCAATCCTGCCCTCTGCCGCCTGAGCGGCTACAGCGCGGACGAACTGCTTGGCCAGAGCCCGGCCCTGCTGCGCTCGGTCGACCGCCTGCCCGAGGCGCACCACAACATTCAGCAAGCCTTGCACGGCAAGGGTTACTGGCAGGGCGAAACCTGGAACCGCCACAAGGACGGTAGCGAGTACCCGCTACTGCTTTCGATCAACGCCATCCGCGACGATCTGGACAATATCCTGCACTACGTTGCCTTCCATGCCGACATTTCCGGCCTGAAAGCCTCGGAAGCCAAGCTCGAACACATGGCGCACCACGACGCGCTGACCGGCCTGGGCAACCGCCTGCTGCTGCGCATCCGCCTGGAACACGCCTTGTCGCGCGCGCAGCGCGAAGAAGCCGGCTTGGCCCTGTTGATGCTCGATCTGGATCACTTCAAGGACATCAACGACAGCTTCGGCCACGCCATGGGCGACGCGCTGCTCAAGCAGATCGCCGAACGCCTCGGACAGCGCGTGCGCGGCACCGATACCGTCAGCCGCCTGGGCGGCGACGAATTCACCATTCTCATCGAGAACCTGGCGCATCCGGACGACGCTGCCAAACTCGCCGAAGACATCGCCCAACTGGTCGAAGAGAACATCGAACTCCCCAATGGCAGCGAGGTCGCCGTCGGCTGCAGCATCGGCATCGCGCTTTATCCGGAGCACGGCAGCAGCATGGAAGAACTGCTGCAGCAGGCCGACGCCGCGCTCTACCGCGCCAAGGCGGAAGGGCGCGGGCATTACCAGTTCTTCACCGAACGCCTGACGCAGGAAGCCCGCCAGCGCATCGCCCTGGAAACGCGCCTGCGCCGCGCCATCGGCAATCAGGAACTGCGCCTGCATTTCCAGCCCCAGATCGACACGCAGAGCGGCCGCATCTTCGGTGCCGAAGCCCTGGTCCGCTGGCAGGACCCGGAACTCGGGCTGATGCCGCCTAGCGATTTCATTCCGCTGGCCGAGCAAAGCACGCTCATCGTCCCGCTCGGCGACTGGGTGCTGCAGGAAACCTGCCGCCAGGGCCGCGCCTGGATCGATGCCGGCCTGCCGCCGCTGACGCTTGCGGTGAATGTCTCCTCACGCCAGTTTCACTACGGCAATCTGGTCGACAAGGTCAGCGCGGCGCTCTCGGACAGCGGCTTTCCGGCCCAGTACCTGGAACTCGAACTCACCGAAGGCGTGCTGATGCAGCACCGCCAGGAAGTGAATCAAACCTTGCGCAAGATCCGCGCCCTTGGCGTGCGCATCGCGGTGGATGATTTCGGCACGGGCTACTCCTCGCTCTCCTATCTCAAATCCTTTCCGCTCGACACCCTGAAGATCGACCGCAGTTTCGTACGCGACATCCCGCATCACGAGGACGACATGGCAATCGCCGCCACCATCATCGCCATGGCGCACACGCTGCGCCTCAAGGTGCTGGCCGAGGGCGTCGAAACCCCAGAACAACTGGCCTTCCTGCGCGGCAAAGGCTGCGATTACTACCAGGGTTTTCTCACCAGCCGCCCGCTTCCCCCCGATGTTTTCGCCGAGTTCGTCCGCAAACCCTGCTGATGCACCGCCGCTTTCCCCCAGCCCTGCTAGACTCCGGGCTTTTTGCCGCACATCCTCACCATGTCACGCATCGCCGCCGTTTCCGCCCTGGGCCAGCAAATCTGGCTGGACAACCTTTCCCGCCAACTCATCGAATCCGGCGAACTGGCCCGCTGGATCGAGGAAGATGCCGTTGCCGGCGTCACCTCCAACCCGGCCATCTTCTACAACGCCATCCGCACCGACCCGGCCTACCAGACGGCGGTGGCCACCCTCAAAGGCAGCGCGCAGGACGCCGAACGCCGCTTTGAGAATCTGGTGCTGCCCGATGTGCAGAAAGCCTGCGACCTGTTTTTGCCGACCTATCAAGCCACTGCCGGCAAGGCCGGTTTCGTCAGTTTCGAAGTCTCTCCCGCCCTGGCCTTCGATCGCGCCGCAACGGTCGCAGCCGCGCACCGTCTGTGGAACGAGATCGCCCGCCCCAACGCCATGATAAAAATCCCGGCAACGCCTGCCGGGATCGAAGCCATCCGCGATTGCATTGCCGCAGGCATCAACGTCAACGTCACCCTGATCTTTTCCCCCGCCCAACTCGCTGCCGTTCAGGCCGCTTACCGCGTGGGCATCGAGCAGCGCTGGCAAGCCGGGCAAAGCGTGGAGCGCATCGCATCGGTGGCCAGCGTCTTCATCAGCCGCCTGGACAGCCTGCTCGACCCGGAATTGCCGCACGCCCTGCAGGGCAAAACCGCCATCGCCATGGCGCGGCGCGCCTACGCCGACTGGCAGCAGCAGCCGGCGTTACCGGGCGGCGCCCTGCCGCAGATGCTCCTGTGGGCCTCCACCTCCGCCAAGAATCCGGCCTACCGCGACGTGCTCTACGTCGAAGAACTGATCGG
This sequence comes from uncultured Rhodocyclaceae bacterium, assembly GCA_900549295.1. Taxonomy (GTDB): domain Bacteria; phylum Pseudomonadota; class Gammaproteobacteria; order Burkholderiales; family Rhodocyclaceae; genus Azonexus. The sequence continues at coordinate 26,551 of URNG01000011.1, read as the reverse complement.
TCAAGGCACGGTCAACACCGTCCCCGACGCAACGCTCCTCGCCTTCCGCGAACACGGCTCGGCCGCGCCGACCCTCAGCGCCGACCCCGCCGGCACGGAACACCAGCTCGCCGCCATCGCGGCGCTCGGCATCGACCTCGACACCGTCGGCGCAGTGCTGCAACGCACCGGCCTGCAACAGTTTTCGGAAGCCTTCGCCAAACTGCTCGATCTGGTGCGGTGATACGGATGGGCTGATTTCGTTCAGGCGAGTCCGTGGACTCAGTGGATGTAATCGCGCATATCTTCGATCAGATCGTCCACCCCGCCCAACGACAGGCCGAGGAAGGCGCAGACCGCAGCCGCAGCCTTGGGCCATTCGTTTTCGCTCTCGCCCTGCACATGCAGACGGATGGCATGCTCGGCCAGCACATTGACGGCGATCTGCGCCTGCGTGACTGGTGAAACCTCGCCCTGGCGCAGCAGAATGCCGTAATCGTGGTGATGCAGGATGGCTTGGGCGACCTCGTCCGGCAAACGCCAGCGGCGGGCCAGAAAATAACCGACCACGGCGTGATTGGTCCCGAGCAGGCGATCTTCAACCTGGGTGAATTTGCCGTCCTCCGCCGCATTGGCCTGCATCAGCACCGATTTGGTCTGGGGAAAACGGCGCATCAGGAGTGGGATGCCGCAATCGTGAAACAGACCGAAGGTGTAGGCCGTATCGACCGGCAGACAGCGCAGGCGATCGGCGATTTCGGCGCACAGGTTCGCCGTCAGCGTCGAGCTCTCCCAGAACCGCTCCAGGCCGCCGCCCAGATTGCTGTCCAGCGCCGCCCGCAGCAGGCGCGCCACCACCATGGAAAAAATCGGCCGGGTGCCGAGAAACTGCAAGGCCTGGTTGATCGACGACAGGGGCGTCGCCCCGGAAAATGCCGGCGAATTGGCCACCTGCATGATGTGCCCGGACAGCGCCACATCGCTCGTAATCAGGCGCACCAGCTCGCTCGTGCTGGGATTTTCCTTGCGCAACTCCTTGTCCAGTTCCGTGAGAATCGCCGGACGGGGCGGAATATCCACCCCCTTGAGCAAGCTGGCAATCTGTTGTTCGTCTACGACTGCGTCCATTTTCAATGATTTTGTCTGTTTTTCCCGAATCCGGGCGAGCTTACCTGTTAAACCGCCTGTATCAAATATTACGTTGGTTATAGCTCGATAGTGTTACAGCAAGCCAAAATAGCGCCGTGCCCGCGCACAGGCTTCATGTTCGGTGTCGAATTCCCGGCACGGCGAGGGGCGCTCGGCGTAGATCGTACACCGTACCGCCTGCCCGATTTCCCCTGCCAATGCCACGCAGCGCGGCGGCTGTGCATCGGTGCCGCACATGCGCACCAGATTCGGCGTCAGGCGCACGGTCATTTCCAGCGGCACCCCCGCGCCCCAGGCAAAGCGGCCACCCGCCAGTTCCGCCGGATGAAAATCCACGCGAAACCGCGCACAGCAGGCACCGCAGGCCTGGCAGAGTCTGTCGCTCGTCTCAGCCACGCCGCGCTCAGCCAAGATGCACCCGGCAACGCCACAATTCATGCCCAGAGGCCAGATATTTCTGCTCGAAAGGCGTGATGCCCCGCGCCGGACGATAGCGCTCTGCCGCCACCGGCGAGGCGGCCAGCCAGCCCAGCGCCAGCGCCATTTCCTCGATGTAGACGCGCCAGTTGCTGCGGCATTCGAGCATCCCGCCCAGCTCGCGCCACACCGGAAACACCGCATGCCCATGCCAGCGCCGGGAGAGATGGCCGATCTTCGGCCAGGGATTGGGATACAGGTTGTAGTGGCGATCCAGACGCACCCCGGCGCGGGCGAGCAAGCGCCAGAAATCGACCAGATCGGCGCGCACCAGCACGGCGTTTTCCGGCAATTGCTCCGGCTTGCCGCGTTCCAGACGCGCTGCCGATTGATCGACACCGATCACGAAATGTCCGGGAAATTCACGCGCCAGATGCAGCGTGCTCCAGCCGACGCCACAACCGGCATCGAGCACGAGCGGCGCATGGGCATTCCAGCCCGCATGCGCGGCCAGCGCCGCGTCAAGGGCGCGCTCGTTGTATGCCGCGAAGGGTTTGCGCCAGGGCTGCGCCAGGTGGCGGTCAAACAGTTTCCGCAAATCCGCATGCACATCCGTCTGCGCACTGGAAATCACCCGCGATTCAGCCTGCATCGCTGGCCTCGAACCTGAAATCCGCCGGCAGAATGCCCGCCGCAACGAGCAGCCGATCAATATCCGCCGCCGCCTTGACCGGGCGCAATTGCCGGTACAACGCATCGGCCTGCGGTGCATGCCGGCGCAGCAGCATCAGCCATTGCTTCAAGCGCCCGCCGGCATGTTCCGGCACCACGCGCTGGCGCACGCCTTGCCAGTAACGCGCCAGCCAGGGTTGCAGCAGCGTCCAGGCCGTTGCCGCATCGATAACCTCGCCCCGGATGCGCCGGGCGAGAAAGGGGTCCGCCAGCGCGCCCCGCCCCAGCATCACATCGCGGCAGGCGCTTTCCTCGCGAATCCGCTGCCAGTCGGCCAACGTCCACACTTCGCCGTTGGCGATCACCGGGATCGGCACCGCTGCCGCCACCCGCGCAATCTCTGCCCAGCGCGCCGGGGGTTTGTAGCCGTCCTCTTTGGTCCGGCCATGCACGATCAAGGCATCGATACCTGCCGCCGCCAGTGCTTGCGCGCAATCCACCGCGAGTTGCGTGTCGCTGATGCCCAGGCGCATTTTTGCGGTAAAGGGCACCCGTGTTGGAATTTCCGCGCGCACCGCGCAGGCAATGTCGTGCAGTAACTGCGGTTCGCCGAGCAAGGCCGAGCCGCCGCGATGGCGGAATACCGTCGGTGCCGGACAGCCGAAATTCAGATCGATGCCCGCCGGTTGCAACTCCACCAGCCGACGCGCGTTGGCGGCCATGAAATGCGGGTCGGAACCCAGCAACTGCACCCGCATCGGCGTGCCCGCCAGCGTACGGGCGCCTTGCAGCAGTTCCGGGCAAGTGCGCAAAAACGTGCGCCGGGGCAGCACGCTCTGCGTCACCCGTACGAATTCGCAGATTCCCCAGTCGTAGCCGCCAATGGCCGTCAGCACCTCGCGCATCAGCGGGTCAGCCAGGCCTTCCATCGGCGCAAGCAGAATCTGTGAAGTGAAGGACATGGGGAAAACAGGCAAAACGGGTGCGCATTATAATCCGCGCCATGCTGCGCTTCGTCCTCGACACCAACGTGGTGCTCGACCTGTTCCACTGGGCCAATACCGACGCCCAGCCCCTGATGCACGCGCTCGAAAGCGGCCGCATCGCCTGCCTGGCGGACGAGCGCACCCTCGACGAACTGGCGCGCGTGCTGACCTATCCGCAACTGAAACTGACGCCGGAAATGCAGGCCGCCCGCTGGACGCGTTACACCACCCTCGTCAGCCCTTGCCCCTCCGGCAGCGCGCCGCCCCTGCCGCTTTGCCGCGACCGCGACGACCAGAAATTCCTCGAACTCGCCGCCCGCGCCCGGGCCGATTGCCTGGTCAGCAAGGACAAGGCGCTGCTCAAACTGCGCGGGCGCACCCGCCTGCCTTTTCGCATCCTGGCGCCACCCGCCGCCTGCGCCTTTCTGAACGGCGCCGCAAGCGCGGATGCAGGGGTGCAATCGCCCACATAAACAAGTCCAATTGGCTGGCCAGACCGGTTTTGCACTATAGTTACCCAGTGTCCAGCCGAACGGCTTGAGCAATCCGTCATTTCAATTCAGGAGATCGTCATGAGTGCCAAGAAAGTCAAAACCCCGAATATCGACATCGGCATTTCGGAAGCCGACCGCGCCAAGATCGTCAAGGGCCTGTCCGGGCTGCTCGCCGACAGCTACACCCTCTACCTGATGACGCACAATTTCCACTGGAACGTCACCGGCCCGCAGTTCAACAGCCTGCACGCCATGTTCATGGGGCAGTACACCGAGCAATGGAATGCGCTCGACCAGATCGCAGAACGCATCCGCGCCCTCGGCTTCGCCGCCCCCGGCACCTACAAGGAATTCGTCAAGCTCGCCTCGATCAAGGAAGTGGACGGCGTGCCCAAGGCCACCGACATGGTGCGCCACCTGGTCGCCGCCCAGGAAGCCACCGCCCGCACCGCCCGCAAACTGCTGCCGCTGGTGGGCGAGGTGGACGACCAACCGACCGCCGACCTGCTCACCCAACGCCTGGACGTGCACGAAAAAACCGCCTGGATGCTGCGCAGCCTGCTGGAAGACTGATACCGACTGGCTGTCATCCAAAGCCAAACAGCCCCGGTTCCAGCCGGGGCTGTTTTTATTGCCGACGGATACGCTGGCGGATACGAACTCCCGTGCGGGAAAACCCTGCCGTCAGCGAATCACGACCAACGAAACGCAACTGCAACTACAGCGAAAACTCCTGATTCTGCCGCAGCACGCTGGCGTTCCAGCCCAAGTCGCGCTGGATACGCTCGCGTATATTTCCTGTCGAATTACCGTACCAGCGAAAGCCACGGAAATCCACCTACAGCCAGCGTTTTGAGGCCGTAAACAAAGCCAAAATTTCCCTTCCCACCCGGGCTGGCGATCCGCCCACCCTGAGGCTGGCAGTTCCCGCAGCAGCGAGCCTCCCCATCCTTGCGTCATCCCCTCCGCGCCCGTCCACCGGGATGGTTACATGTTATTTTTTGCCATATAATGAAACGATGTTCAATCGTTCATGAATCGAGTAATCACGCGCGCAACGGAACATATTGTCGAAGGTGTCAGAGCGCTGCGACGAGTTGAGCCAGCGCTCGATGCCGGCGAACTCGAACGCTTGGGGACGACCGCCTACTTTGCCGCCGTGGGCAACCTGCACTTGATGGGGCTGTTTGGCAACCGTGATGACGCGGAGATTCAGCAGTTGCCTGAGCGGATCAACGCGGCATTGAACATGGCGGACATCCATAAAAGAAACCGGGCCGACGACCGCCACACCGCAAGGGCGGCGCCCTGCGCAGCGGGAGCGGTAGATGATCCACTTATACGAATAGAGGAAACGGGGCCGCATGGCAGGCAAACACTACCGCGATCTCAACGTCTATGAGGCGGCCAAGGAACGCATCAGGTTGATCTTCCAGCACTTCGAAAGAGTGTGCGTGGCCTTCTCCGGTGGCAAGGACAGCTCGGTCACGCTCCACTTGGCCCTGGAGGTTGCCCGCGAAATAGGGCGTGGGCCGGTGGACGCATTGTTCATCGATCTGGAGGGGCAGTATCAGGCAACCATCGCGCATGTCGATGAGATGTTCAGCCGTGATGATGTACGCCCCTGGTGGATTTGCCTGCCGATCAATCTGCGCAACGCCTCAAGCCTGCAAGAACCTTACTGGTGCGCCTGGGAGCCGGGGCGTGAAGCTGACTGGATACGGCCTATGCCCCAGCATCCGGCGGTCGTCAGCGATCCGGCCTTCTTCCCTTTCTACCGCCATCGTATGGAATTCGAGCAGTTCGTACCCGCATTCAACGAATGGCTCGCGCAGGATGTGCCGACGGCTTTCCTAGTCGGCATTCGCGCCGATGAATCTCTGAACCGCTACCTGGCCGTCAAGCGGCGCGCACGCGTCAAAAAACGGGCCTGGACGCCACCAGGCACCCAGACACCGATCACGTGGAGCGCGCGCGACCTTACGCGCGGTCGCGCCGTCACCTTCTTTCCGATCTACGACTGGAAGTTCGAGGATCTGTGGCGCTATATGGGCGAACAGGGACACGCCTACAACCGGCTGTACGATCACATGTACCTGGCCGGCGTGCCATTCTCGCAGATGCGTATCTGCCAGCCTTACGGTGACGACCAGCGCAAAGGGCTAGATTTATTCCACAAGCTTGAACCCGACACTTGGTTCCGGGTAGTCAAGCGTGTGGCCGGAGCGAACTACGCGGCCCGCTACTGCCGCCAGCAATTCCTGGGATACCGGGGCGGCCTGGGACTGCCGCCGACCTTCAGCACCTGGGAGCAATACAGCCAGTTCCTGCTCCAGAGCATGCCTGATGTATTGCGCGAGGTCTATATGCGCCGAATCGAGGTTTTCATCCGGTGGTGGGCCAAGCATGACTATCCGCTTGCGCAGTGGCCTGATGCCGGCGTGCCGGAATTGGAGAATCGCAAGAAGCAGCCGTCCTGGCGCCGTGTGGCGCTTTCGCTGCTCAAGCAGGACATGGCGCGCTCGCTATCTTTCGGCTTTGCCCAGCGTGACGTCGAATCGCTGCGACCCAGTGAGGGGGGCGCCTCATGATCCGCCTGGAAAATTGCGAATTTGCGCAGCTCCGCTCGTACGACGACGAGGCCGTATTTTTCGCTCAGATGGGCCGCTTCTTCGCCAGCGCCACGGTGCGTCGTGAGTGTGGCGGTTATCCCCTGAACGATGGGCCTCGCTATCGCTGGTTCGTCGTGCGAAACAAGGGCGGCAAACGGGTGCTTGGCTTCATCAGCGTCGAACACCAGTCCCAAGGGATACGCATCCGCAACGGCTATCTACGCGCCGAGGCGCGCAAGCAAGGGCTATTTCGAGAACTGCGTCGGCAGGTGTTCGACTATATCGATGGCTTAGGTTTGGACTGCACGTTGAACATTCCGCAGACCAGCGTGCCCTTTCTGTTGCCACATGGTTTTTACATACAAACCACCCGGGGAGCCTGGGTCATGTTGAAGAGGAACGCACATGCCACGAGTCGCGAATCTAGTGATGCGCACAGAAACCCTGTTCGGCGAACTGGCCAGCTTGCCGCTGGCACGCCGGATCGAAGCCCTCAACCAGATACGACGACAGTTGCGTAAGTACAGTCCGTTCGCGGACGAACCAGTGGATTGCGTGCAATGGGTACCGACCGATCACATCGAAGCCAATGACTACAACCCGAACACTGTGGCGCCACCGGAAATGAAACTGCTGGAGTTGTCCATCGACGCTGATGGTTACACCCAGCCGATCGTCACGCATCAAGAGCAGGATGACAAGTACGTGGTTGTCGATGGCTTCCACCGGCAGCGCGTGGGAAAGAAGGCAGGCCGCATCCGCAAGCGATTGCACGGTTACGTCCCCATCGTAATCATCCGCGGTGATCGCGCGGATACTGCTGACCGGATCGCCTCCACCATCCGTCACAACCGCGCACGCGGTGTGCATGGCGTTTTGCCCATGACCGAGATCGTTGTGACGTTACTCAAGGCTGGTTTGAGTGAGATCGATGTGGCCCGCGAACTTGGCATGGACGACGACGAGGTATTGCGATTCAAACAGGTCTCCGGCCTGCCCGAGCTGTTTCGTAACCGGGACTATTCCAAGTCATGGGAGTGAATCTTCAGAAACATGGAATTGCCCCTGCAACGACCGCCTTCGCAGCAAGGCTCGATTAAAGCGCCAGACTGAGCAATCGGATACACCAAATACTGAAAGTTATTGCCTAGGATTTCATCAAGCCGGAGCATATTGATGACGTCAGCCGCTCGACCAGCATGGCTTCCCCGGCTACAGCGAAAATTCCTGATTCTGCCGTGGCACGCTGGCGTTCCAGCTCAGGTCGCGCTGAATGCGCTCGCGTAGCGCTTCGGACGCCTCGGCTTCGCCGTGCACGACGAATACGTGTTGCGGCGGGCGCTCGAAGCCGGACAGCCAGCGCAGCAGTTCATCGCTGTCGGCGTGCGCGGAGAGCATGGGCAGTTCGGCGACTTCGGCGTTCACGGTCAGCCAGCGGCCGTGGATTTTCACTTCCCGGCTGCCTTCGAGCAATTTGCGCCCGCGCGTGCCGGCGGCCTGGAAGCCCGAGAACAAGAGCGTGTTCTGGTGGCTTCCGGCAAAGGCCGCGATGTGGTGCAGCACCCGCCCGCCGGTGGCCATGCCACTGGCCGAAATGATGACTTTCGGGAACGGGTTGGCCGACAGCGCCTTGGATTCCTCCACGTCCTGCACGTAAGTCACGGCGGCGAAAGCGGCCCGGAAATCGTGATCGCTCAATTTGTGCTCGTCGCGGTAGGCGTGCAGGAGCGCGGTGGCGTTGCTCGCCATCGGGCTGTCCAGATAGACCGGGATGTTGTGCAGCCCGCCTTGCCGGCGCAGTTGCCACAGGTTGTGGATCAGCGACTGGGCGCGCCCGACGGCGAAGGCCGGGATGACCACCGTGCCGCCGCGCCGCGTGGTGCGCTCGACGATCTCGCCCAGAGCCGGCACCGGGTCGGTCGGGTCGTGGCGGCGGTTGCCGTAGGTGGATTCGATGACGATGTAGTCCGCCTCGCGCACCGGCTCGGGGTCGTGCATGACCGGATCGTCATAGCGCCCGAGGTCGCCCGAAAACACGAGGCGCTTGCCCCTGACTTCGATCTCGGCCGTGGCCGCGCCGAGGATGTGGCCCGCCCGGCGCAGCATGAGGGTCGCGCCGCCGGGCAGGTCGATTTTCTGGTGCAGGGAAAGCGGCGTGAAATGCGTCAGCGTGCGTTTCGCGTCGGGCAGCGTGTACAGCGGCAGCGCCGGCTTGTGTTTGGAAAAACCCATGCGGTTGGCGAATTCGGCGTCCTTTTCCTGCAACCAGGCGCTGTCCAGCAGGATCAATTCGGCGACGTCGCGGGTGGCCGGGGTCGAGAATATGCGGCCCCGGAAGCCGTCCAGCACCAGACGCGGCAGATAGCCGCAATGATCCAGATGGGCGTGCGTCAGCACCACCGCGTCGATCTTGCGGGGATCGACGGGCAGGCGCATCCAGTTCAGTTCGCGCAGATTCTTCAAACCCTGGAACAAGCCGCAGTCGATCAGTATCCGCGTGTTGCCGCAGGTCAGCAGATGCTTGGAGCCGGTCACGGTGCCGGCGCCGCCAAGGCTGGTCAGTGAAAACATCGGTTTGTGTCCTTTTTTGCGTTTATCGTTAATCAGGCCATCTGGCTGATGGTCTTGCGAAAGCGCGCCAGCGACAGCGCGAACAACACGCTGCCGATCACCAGCAGCCAGAGGAACTGCTTCCAGACCACTTCGATGCCGGCCCCGCGGTAGAGGATGGCCTGGCCGATTTCGACGAAGTGGGTGGTGGGCGCGGCGAGCATGATGTTCTGCACCAGTTCGGGCATGCTCTCGCGCGGCGTGCTGCCGCCGGAGAGCATTTCCAGCGGCAGCAGGATGAGCAGCATCAGCATGCCGAACTGCGGCATGTTGCGCGCCAGCGTCGCCAGGAAAATCCCCATCGAGGTGGTGGCGAACAGGCACAGCGCCGCGCCGCTGAAAAACAGCGGCAGCGAGCCTTCCACCGGCGCGCCGATCAGTCCGCGCACGACCAGGTTCATGGACAGGCTGGCCGACACCAGCACCACCAGTCCCATCGACCAGATTTTCGAGAGCATGATCTCGGTCGGCGTCACCGGCATCACCAGCAGGTGTTCGATGGTGCAGTGCTCGCGTTCGCGGATCAGCGCCGCGCCGGTCAGCACGATCGACAGCATGGTGATGTAGTTGATGATCTGCGTCAGCCCGCCGAACCAGCTTTTTTCCAGCGCCGGATTGAAGCGCGCGCGCAGGGCCAGATCGACCGGCAGCGCCGGAGCGGCGCGCTGGCGCTGGACGAATTCGTCGATCTCGCCCAGCACGATCTGCTGCACCGCGCCGCTGCCGGTGAAGGCCTGGCTCATGCGCGTGGCGTCCACGTTGAGCTGGATTTCCGGCGCGCGCTGCGCCAGCACGTCGCGCTGGAAACCCTGCGGAATGTGCAGGGCGAAGGTGTAGCGCCCGTTGTCCATGCCGGGGTCGACCTGCGGCATGGCGATCATCTCCGGCGGGTTGAACTGCGGCGGGTAGAAGGCGGAAACGATGCGCTGCGAGAGCGGCGAATCGTCCTCGTCGACGATGGCGATGGGGACTTTGTGCAGGGTTTCCGGCATCGCCGTCGCCGCCGTGTAAACGCCGACCGTGAACACATAGACGATCAGCACCAGCATCGCCGGGTCGCGCGCCAAGCTCCACAATTCCTTGACGCCGAGGCGGTAGATGTTGGCGAGGTGGCGTGCACGCATGTCAGCGCTCCTGTTTTTTCAACAGCGCCATGGCGATGCCGAGAATCACCGGCACCGCTACCAGCATGCGCCAGAACGCCCCGGTCAGATCGGAAAAGCCGAGCGCCTTGCTGAACACGCCGCGACTGATCGTCACCATGTGGGTGGCCGGGTAAACTTGGCCGATCAGCCGCCCCGCGCCTTCGAGCGAGGCCACCGGGTCGATCAGCCCGGAGAACTGGATGGCCGGGATGATGGTGCCGATCATGGCGATGAACATCGCGGCGATCTGGCTTTTCGTCACCGCCGAAGCGAGCAGCCCCATGCCGGTGGACGCGAAACCGAAGATCAGCGCCGCCAGGGTGAGCGTCAGGTAATCGCCGCTGACCGGCACGCCGAATACCGTGACCGCCAGCAGGCTCATCAGCAAAAAATTGACCATCGTCAGGCCGACGTAGGGCAATTGCTTGCCGAACAGGAATTCGCTGCGCGTCACCGGCGTGACGTACAGATTGATGATGGCCCCTGTTTCCTTCTCACGCACCACCGCCAGTGCGGTCAGCATGGCCGGCAGCAGCAACAGCAGCAGCGGCACCACCGCCGGCACCATCGCCGGCAGGCTCCTGACGTCCGGGTTGTAGCGAAAGCGCGTCTGCACGCCGGCGCTGGCTAGCAGCGCGCCGCCGCGCTCGTTCATCTGCGCGGCCAGCCAGTGCTGATGCATGCCCTGCACGTAACCCTGCACGGTTTCGGCGCGCATCGGCATGGCCCCATCGACCCAGGCGCCGATCTGCACCGGCCGCCCGGCCAGCGCGTCGCGCATGAATCCGGGCGGAATCTCGATCGCCAGCGACAGCTCGCCGCTGCGCATGCGCCGGTCGAGTTCGTCGTAATCGGTGAGCGCCGGATGCTCGACGAAATAGCGCGAACCGGACAGCTGCAAGGCGTAGTCGCGGCTGAGCGTGGTCTGGTCGCGGTCGAGCACCGCGTAGCGCAGGTTTTCCACGTCCATGCTGATGCCGAAACCGATCACGAACATCAGCAGGATCGCCCCCCCCAGGGCGAGCGTGGCGCGGATCGGGTCGCGCTGCAATTCCAGCGCCTCGCGCCAGAGGTAGGCCAGCATGCGTTGCAGGCTGAAGCCTTGTTTTTCGTTTTTTGCTGGCGGGGGAGGATTGCCCAACCCCTCTCCCGCGAGGGGAGAGGGGCTTGTTTGTGGTGCCTCTGTCTGCGTCGGCGCTCTTTCTGCGGGGCTTGCCTGCGTGCCGCCACCGGCTTCGAGCAGATAGCCGATGAAGGCTTCTTCCAGCGTCGCCGCGCCGCGTTTTTCCACCAGCCGGGCCGGTACGTCGCTGTCGAGCACCTTGCCGGCGTGCATCATCGACATGCGGTCGCAGCGCTCGGCCTCGTTCATGAAGTGGGTGGAGATGAAGATCGTCACCTTGTCGCGCCGCGACAGTTCTACCAGGAGCCGCCAGAAGGCGTCGCGCGCTACCGGATCGACGCCCGAGGTGGGTTCGTCGAGAATCAGCATCTCCGGCTTGTGCACCATCGCCACCGCCAGCGACAGCCGCTGGCGCACGCCGAGCGGCAGGCTCTCGGGCAGGCTGTCCAGCGCCTCATCGAGGCCAAAGCGCTCCACCATCTCGGCCACCCTGGCCGGAATTTCCGGCTCCGGCACGTTGAACAGCCGGGCGTGCAGCAGCAGGTTCTGGCGCACGCTCAGTTCGCCATACAGGGAAAACGCCTGCGACATGTAGCCGACGCGCCGACGGGTGTCGATATCCTGCGGATCGACCTCGTTGCCGAACAGCCAGGCCCGGCCTTCGCTGGCGGGCAGAAGGCCGGTCAGCATCTTCATCGTGGTGGTCTTGCCGCAGCCGTTGGAGCCGAGAAAGCCGAAAATCTCGCCGCGTCGGATGCGGAAGCTGACGTGATCGACCGCGACGAAATCGCCGAAACGCATGGTCAGTCCCTGTGCCTCGATGGCAATGTCCTCCGCGTCCGCTTGCAGCGGGGGAATGTCCACCGCCCGATGGTTGCGGGTTTTCTCCGCTGGCAAAAGGCCGATGAAGGCGGCTTCCAGCGACTGTGTGCCAGTGCATTCCAGCAGTTCTTGTGGCGAGCCAGTCGCCAGCACCTGACCGGCATCCATCGCCAGCAGCCAGTCGAAGCGTTGCGCCTCGTCCATGTAGGCGGTGGCGACCAGCACGCTCATGCCTGGCCGCTCGCTGCGGATGCGCTCGATCAAGTCCCAGAACTGCGCGCGCGCCAGCGGATCGACGCCGGTGGTCGGCTCGTCGAGAATCAGCAGATCGGGGTCGTGAATCAGGGCGCAGCACAGGCCGAGCTTCTGCTTCATGCCGCCCGACAGCTTGCCCGCCGGACGTTCGAGAAAGGGATGCAGGCCGGTGGCGCGGGTGAGATCGTCGATGCGCCGGCGGCGCTCGGCGGCGTCATGCCCGAACAGGCGGGCGAAGAATTGCAGGTTTTCCTCGACCGACAGAGTGGGATAGAGATTCCGGCCCAAGCCCTGCGGCATGTAGGCGATGCGCGGGCAGACGCGGTTGCGATGCGGGCGGCGCGCCATGTCGCCGCCGAGCACTTCCACCTTCCCCGCTTGCACCCGGCGCGCGCCGGAAATCAGCGACAGCAGGCTGGATTTGCCGACGCCGTCCGGGCCGATCAGGCCCACCATGCAGCCAGCGGGAATCGCCGCGTCGATGCCGCAGAGCGCCTCGACTTTGCCGTAGCGCAGCCGGACGCCGCCCAGGCGTACCACTGGAGGCTGTTCGGGCCGCATGGATCAATCCGCCTGTTTTGCCGCTTGGTTGGTGCGCTGTTCCGTCGCTTGATCCGAGCGCCGCTCTGTCGTTCCCTCTGTCGTCTGCTCCGTCGTCTGTAACACCGCTTGCAGTGCTGGCGTCACGGCCAGCGCGGCGGGCCATTCGGCCAGCGCGTCGAGCTTGAGCCAAGCCACGCCCGGCACGCCGGTTTTCACCTGGGTCAGATATTGACGCAGCAATTCGGGAGGAATCTGGGCGCGCACCCGGAACATCAGTTTTTGCCGCTCGCTGGCGGTTTCCACCGTTTTCGGCGTGAACTGGGCCTGACTAGCGACGAAGGAAACCCGGGCCGGAATCACCGCCTGCGCTGCCGCATCGACCACGATCCGCACCTCGCTGCCCAGCGCCACGCGCCCGGCGACGGTTTCGGGTACGAAAAAGGTCATGTACACGTCGGACAGATCGAGCAGGTTGAGCACCCGCCCCCCGGCGCCGATCACCTCGCCCGGCTGCGCCACGCGCACCTGCACCCGGCCATCGCGCGGCGCCTTGAGCGCGCTGTCGGCAATGTCGGCCTCGATCCGGTCTATGCTCGCCTGCACCGCCGCCACCCGCGATTCTGCCCCGGTCTGCTGCGCTTTTGCCGACTCCACCGCCGCCTGCGCCGCGACGACCTGGGCGCGCGTGGCGGCAAGCGCCGCTTGTGCGCTGCGCGTGCGCGCCCGGTCGTCATCCACTTCCTGCTGCGAGGCCGCGCCTTCCCGGCTCAGGGTGTCGGAGCGCGCCAGCCGCCGCTGCGCCGCGTCCAGTTCGGCCTCGCGCTGGGCAACCTGCGCCTGCACCGCCAGCACGTCGCTCTGACGCAGGCTGATCTGCGCCTTGGCCGCCGCCACGGCATGCAGCGCCTCCTGATGACCGGCGCGGGCTTCGGCGCGCTGCGCTTCGAGCGTGTCGATCTGCATGCGAGCGAGCGTCTGCCCTTCCGTCACGAAATCCCCCTCGCGCACGGTGATTTCGGCCACCCGCCCGGCGAATTTGCTGGCAACGTCGATTTCGGTGGCTTCGATGCGCCCGTTGCCGCTGACGAACCCCTCGCCCGGCCCCTGATGCGCGTACTTCGTCCAGCCGAATCCGACCAAAGCGGCGACGGCCAGCGCCGCGACAATGAAAACAGTTTTCTTCGACGATGCGGAAAATGCCATCACGATTACCTCAAGGAGTGGAAGTTGCAGGCTGATCGGCGTTACCAGCCACGGCGTCGACATTGGCTGCGCCGCCCAGCGCGGTGTAGAGCGCAATGTGGCTGGACAGCAGGCTGCGCCGCGCCTGCACCGATTGCTGCTGCGCTTCCAGCAGATCGCGCTGCGCGTCCAGCACTTCGAGATAGGCCGTCGCGCCGTGCTCGTAGCGCAACTGCGCCAGCCGGGCGCGCTGCGTCTGGGTGGCGAGCGACTGCTGCTGGATGGCGACCTGCCGCGTCAGCCACTGGCGGGACGACAGCGCGTCGGCCACCTCGCGGAAGGCGATCTGCACGGTGCGCTCGTAACTGGCCACCGCCTGATCGCTGCGCACTTCGGCCAGATCGAGGCTGGATCGGCGCAACCCGCCGTCGAAAATGGGCAGCGAGATCGTCGGCGCGAAAGTCCAGGCGCGGCTGCCGGACTCGAACAAGCCGTCAAGCTGGGCGCTGGCGGTGCCGAAACTGCCGGTCAGGGCAATACGCGGAAAAAAGGCCGCGCGCGCCGCCCGGATGTTGGCCTGAGCGGCGGCGAGACGTCGTTCCGCGGCGAGGATGTCGGGGCGCGCCGTCAGCAATTCAGCGGGCAGACCGACGCGCACGGGGGCGAACACGTCGTCGTCGCGCAGATGCACGTCGACAGCCGGCGGCAGTTCGACCGGCGCGCCCAGCAGCAGCGTCAGGGCGTGCGCCTGCGCGGCGCGCGCCTGCTGCAACTGCGTTTCCAGGGTGCGGGCGTGATTGAGCAAGGTTTCCACCTGCGTCAGTTCCAGCGTCGACGCGGAACCCACCTCGTTGCGGCGGCGGAAGATGCGGTGGGCTTCCTCGCGCGTGGCGATGGTCTGCTGCGCCAGCGCGATGCGCTCGTCGAGTTCGCGCAGGCCGAGCCAAGCGTTGGCCACCGCCGCGATGAGCGAAACGCGCGCCGCGCGCTGGGCAGCCTCGGTCGCCAGATAGTCCTGCAAGGCGGCATCCTTGAGGCTGCGCACGCGCCCCCACAGATCCAGCTCCCAACTGTTGAGGCCGACGTAAGCCTCGTAATCGCTGCCCACCACCGACTGGCCGCTGGCATTGAGATCGCCTGGCACCCGGCTGCGCGCGCCCTGCGCGCCGAGGCCGATGGCCGGAAACTGGCCGGCGCGCTGGATGCCGTAAGCCGCCCGCGCCTCCTCGACGCGCAGCAGCGCCAGACGCAGATCGCGGTTGTTCTGCAAGGCGGTGTCGATCAGGGCAACCAGTTCGGGGGAAACGAAATACTCGCGCCAGTGCAACTCGCTGGCTGCCCGCCCGGCCTCCCGCTCGCCGACGGTATCGGCTGGCCAGTCCCGCGCCAGTTGCGGATCGGGCGCTTCGCCCTGCGGGGCGAGCCAGGAGCAGGCGGTCAGCGCCAGCACCGCCGCGGCGAGAACAGCGCGCCGGGCGAAGCGAAAGCGTGAAACAGGGTTCGTCATATCAGAGGCTCCGGCATCAAAGGTTCGGGAAATCGCGGGCCGCTGGCAAGCAACCCCCTTCTTTTCCTTACTGCCGGAGTCATTCTCCCCCCTTACATCACTCCGATCAATTTCACCTCGAAGCGGATGGCCTTGCCGGCCAGCGGGTGATTGAAATCGAAGAGGGCGCTTTTCTCGTCGAGTTCGCGCAGGAAGCCGGAGAAAGCCGCACCATTCGGGGCGGTGAACTCGACGATGGAGTTTTCCTTGAGTTCCATGCCCGCCGGCAGACCGCTGCGGGCGATGCGCTCGACCAGACGCGCGTTGTGCTCACCGAAAGCCTGCCCCGGCTCCAGCTCGAACACGTAGTGGCCGCCCTGTTCCAGGCCGAGCAGCACGTCCTCCAGCGACCCGGCCAGCTGGCCGCTGCCCATTTGCAGGGTGGCCGGACTCATGTCGAAGGTGGACAGGAATTCCTCGCCCTCCAGGGTGGAGATGCGGTAGTGCAGGGTGAGGAAGCTGTCGGCTTGCACGCTGGCGGTCATGGGGAATCCTTCTTGTGGGCGAATGAAGCGAAGATGAGCAGGACCGCGCCGAGGCTGATGGCCGAATCGGCGACGTTGAAGGCGGGCCAGTAGTAACCGGCGGCGTGCCACTGCACGAAATCGACCACCGCGCCGAAGCGCACGCGGTCGATCACGTTGCCGAGCGCGCCGCCCATGACCAGGGCGAGCGCCAGGGAAAGCAGCTTCTGCCCGGGATGCTTGCGCAATTCCAGCGCGATCCAGGCGGACACGGCCAGCGCCAGCACGGTGAAAAACCAGCGCTGCCAGCCCGGCTGGTCGGCGAGAAAGCTGAACGCCGCGCCCGGATTGAAGGTCAGCACCCAGTTCCAGAAAGGCGCGACATAGATCACCTCGCCGGGCATGATGCGCTCCAGCACCAGCCATTTGCTGAGCTGGTCGAGCACGATCACCAGCGCGGCCAATCCATACCAGTGCCCGGGTTTAGGCATGCTCACGCACCTCGCCCGCGCCGAAGAGATTGCTCACGCAGCGCCCGCACAGTTCGGGATGCTCGGCGTTACTACCAACGTCGGCGCGCACGTGCCAGCAGCGTTCGCACTTGGCGTGGGCAAGCGGCGTGGCGGTGACGGCTTCGTCGGCAGCCTCGACCAGCGTCGTCGCCGAGCAGATGAAGATGAACTTCAGATCGTCGCCGAGCGACGCCAGGGCGGCATATTTCTCACCGCCACAGCGGATCTCCACCGCCGCTTGCAGCGCCGCGCCGATCTCGCCCGCTTCGCGGCGCGCTTCGAGCGCCTTGGTCACGTCGTTGCGCACCTCGCGGATCGTCCGCCATTTGGCGAGCAGCGCCTCGCCTTCGCTTTGCGCCGGCAG
Organism: uncultured Rhodocyclaceae bacterium; assembly: GCA_900549295.1. Classification (GTDB taxonomy): domain Bacteria; phylum Pseudomonadota; class Gammaproteobacteria; order Burkholderiales; family Rhodocyclaceae; genus Azonexus. The sequence continues at coordinate 9,676 of URNG01000011.1, read as the reverse complement.
TTCGTGCCATTGCTGGAAGAGGATGGAGTCGTCGCTCTTTTTATCGTCGTCCTTTTTATTGAGTACGGCCCACGCCTCTTCCGCCGTGAATGCGGTGACCGGCGCGAGCAGGCGGACGAAGGTGTGCGCGATGTGCCACAGGGCCGACTGCGCCGAGCGGCGGGCGCTCGATTTCTCGCCGGTGGTGTAGAGGCGGTCTTTCAGGATGTCGAGATAGAAGCCGCCCAGGTCTTCCGAGCAGAAGGTTTGCAGCGCCTGCACCACGCGGTGAAACTCGAATTCTTCGTAATCGGCGGCGCAGGTCTGCTGCAACGCTCGGGTGAGCGCCAGCGCGTAGCGGTCGATTTCCAGCCATTCCCCGACCGGCAGCATGTCCGTCGCCGGGTTGAAATCGGAGACGTTGGCGAGCAGAAAGCGCAGGGTGTTGCGGATGCGGCGGTAGGCTTCGACGACGCGCTTCAGAATCTCGTCGGAGATGTTGAGTTCGCCCGAATAATCGGTGGCGGCCACCCACAGGCGCAGGATGTCGGCCCCCATCTTGTCGGAAACCTGCTGCGGCGCGATGACGTTGCCCCTGGATTTCGACATCTTGTGGCCCTTGCCATCGACCACGAAACCGTGCGTCAGCAGCGCCTTGTACGGCGCGCGGCCGTCGATGGCCGCGCCGGTGAGCAGCGAGGAATGGAACCAGCCGCGATGCTGGTCGGAGCCTTCCAGATACAGATCGGCCGGCCAGGTCAGTTGATCGGCGTGCGAGCCGCGCATGACGCTCAGGTGCGTGGTGCCGGAATCGAACCAGACGTCGAGAATGTCGGTGGTCTTGACGTAATCGGCGGCCTGCGCGCCGAGCAATTCGGCGGGATCGAGTTGCGTCCACGCCTCGATGCCGCCCGCTTCGACGCGCTGCGCCACGGCTTCCATGAGCGCCAGCGTGTCCGGGTGCAACTCGCCGGTCGCCTTGTGGGTGAAGAAAGGCAGCGGCACGCCCCAGTTGCGCTGGCGCGAGATGCACCAGTCGGGGCGGTTGGCGATCATGGCGTGCAGGCGGTTCTTGCCCCAGGCGGGGTAGAAGGCGGTGTCCTCGACGCCCTGCAAGGCGGCGGAGCGCAGCGTGTGGCCGGCGGGTTCGGTAGCGGCGACGCCCTGGCTGTCGACGTCCGGCGCATCCATGCGCACGAACCACTGGCTGGTGGCGCGGTAGATCAGCGGCGTCTTGTGCCGCCAGCAGTGCATGTAGCTGTGCTCGATGCTGGCGTGCTTGAACAGCGCGCCGGCCTCGGCCAGTTTTTCCACCACCACGGGGTTCGCCTTCCAGACGTTCATGCCGCCGAAAATCGGCAGATCGGCGGCAAACGTGCCGTCGCCCTGCACCGGCGTCAGGATGTCCTCGTTGTGCATGCCGTAGCGCTTGCAGGTGTGGAAATCGTCCAGACCGTAGGCGGGCGCGGAGTGCACGATGCCGGTGCCGGCGTCCAGCCCGACGTAATCGGCCAGGAACACGGGCGACTGGCGCGCATAAAGCGGATGGCGGAAGGCGATGCGCTCCAGCGCGGCCCCGGCGCAGGCGGCGACGGTGGTACCGGCAAGGCCGTAGCGCGCCAGGCACGCTTCCTGCAAATCCGCCGCCAGCACCAGGCAGCCGCGTTCCGTCCGCACCAGGTGATAGGTGATTTCCGGATGCACGTTGAGCGCCTGGTTGCCGGGAATCGTCCACGGCGTGGTCGTCCAGATCACCGCATAAGCTTCACCCACCGGCAGTTCGGCAAGGCCGAAGGCCGCCGCCAGCTTTTCGCGCTCGACAACGGGGAAACCAACGTCGATGGCCGGCGATTTCTTGTCCTGATATTCGACCTCGGCTTCCGCCAGCGCCGAACCGCAGTCGAAGCACCAGTTCACCGGCTTCAGGCCGCGATAGACGAAACCGCGCCGCAGCATCGCCGCCAGCGCCCGAATCTCGTCGGCCTCGGTCTTGAAGTTCATGGTCAGATAGGGGTTGTCCCACTCCCCGAGCACGCCCAGGCGGATGAAATCCTTCTTCTGGCGCTCGATCTGCTCGGCAGCGTAGGCCCGCGCCAGCCGCTGCACCTCGGCGCGGGGAATGTTCTTGCCATGCGTTTTCTCGATCTGGATCTCGATCGGCATGCCGTGGCAGTCCCAGCCCGGCACATAGGGCGCGTCGAACCCGGCGAGCGTCTTCGAGCGCAGGATGATGTCCTTGAGAATCTTGTTCACCGCATGGCCGATGTGGATGTCGCCATTGGCATAGGGTGGCCCGTCGTGCAGCACGAACTTCGGTCGCCCGGCGCAGGCGGCGCGAATCCGCTGGTAGAGCTTCTTCTCCTGCCACGCCGCCACCCACTGCGGCTCCCGCTTGGGCAGATCGCCGCGCATCGGGAAGGGGGTATCGGGGAGATTCAGGGTGTGTTTGTAGTCAGCCATGTTCGGGAAAATGAAATGAATGTTCAGGAAAGAGGGTCAGCGGCGGCAAAAAACGCGCGCGCCGCGTGGGCATCGGCGGCAATTTGCGCCTTCAGGGCGCCGAGATCGGAAAAACGCTGTTCATCGCGCAATTTGCGCAGGAAGCGCACGCTGATGTGCGAACCGTAGATATTGCGGTCAAAGTCGAACAAATGGACTTCCAGCAGGGGGCGGGTGCCTTCCAGGGTTGGGCGTATGCCCAGATTGGCGACACCCGGCAAAGGCGTTCCATCCAGGCCGATCACATCGACGGCGAACACGCCGCTCATGGGCAACGGATTGTGCTTGATGCGCAGGTTTGCCGTCGCAAACCCCAGTTGCCGCCCGAGCTGGCGCCCATGAATAACCTGTCCATCGATGGCATAAGGACGGCCCAGCAGGCGGCCCGCATGATCGAGCGCCCCCGCAGCCAGCGCCCGGCGCACGCCGGAACTGGAAACACGCTCGCCATCCACGCTCACGCTGCCCATGGATTCGACGCTGAAACCGTAGTTTTCCCCCGCTGCGCAGAGCATGGAAAAATTCCCGCGCCGCCCGGCACCGAAACGGAAATCGTCGCCGATCACCACGTGCTGCACCCGGAGGGCGCGCACCAGCACCTCATCGATGAAGGCTTCGGCGGTCAGCGCCGCGAATTTCGCGTTGAAGGGACAGATCATGGTTTGCTCGATGCCGTTCCCGGCCAGCAACCCCAGCTTTTCGCGCAGGGTGCTCAGGCGCGCCGGTGCCTCCTCCGGACTGAAAAACTCGCGCGGATGCGGCTCGAAACTGAGCACGCTCGGCGCCCATCCTCCCGCCTGCGCCACCTGGCGCACGCGCCGCAACAAGGCGGCATGACCCAGGTGCACACCATCGAAATTGCCAATGGCCAAGGCCGCAGGCCGGGGAGCGGGCTGCGAGCAGCCGCGAAAGACGCGCATCGGAAGTGACAAGGGAAGCGGAAAGGGAAAAGGAAGGGGAAAGCCGCCGATTATACCGAGCTAGCGGTGGCGAAACACGAAGCGCTCAACCCAACTGCGCCAGCCGCGCCTTCGGTCCCGGGGGGTGTTTGATGAAGAACTGACGGATACCGCGCAGCAGGGCTTCCGCCATCTGCGCCTGATACGCCTCGTCCTTCAGGCGCAACTCTTCTTCCGGATTGGAAATGAAGGCGGTTTCGATCAGGGCGGAAGGAATGTCCGGGGCTTTCAGCACGGCAAACCCGGCCTGCTCGACGCTGGCCTTGTGCAGGTGATTGATCGAGCCGATTTCACCGAGCAGGTATTTGCCCAGCTTGAGGCTGTCGTTGATGGTGGCGGTTTGCGACAGGTCGATCAGGGTGCGCGCCAGGAACACGTCCTTGGTCTTGGCGAGATTGACGCCGCCGATCAGGTCGGCATCGTTTTCCTTTTGCGCCAGCAGGCGGGCCTGGGTGCTGGAAGCGCCTTTTTCCGACAGCACGAACACGGAGGAGCCGCGCGCATCCGGCTTGATCCAGGCGTCGGCATGGATGGAGATGAAAAGATCGGCCTGGATGCGGCGCGCTTTCTGCACCCGCACGTGCAGCGGCACGAAGAAATCGGCATCGCGGGTGAGCACGGCGCGCATGTTCGGCTCGGCGTCGATACGCGCTTTCAAGCGCTTGGCGATGGCCAGCGTGACGTTCTTTTCATAGGTGCCGCGCTTGCCGACCGCGCCGGGGTCTTCGCCGCCGTGGCCGGGATCGAGCATGACGGTAATCATGCGATCCACCACCGGCTTGCCCGGACGGGGCGTTTCCGCCGGCTTGGCAACTAGGTCGGGATCGATCTTGAGCGGCTCGACGACTTCCTGACGCCCTTCCAGCAAAGCCATCAACGGGTCGACCGGGGTTTCCGGGTACACGTCGAGCACCAGCCGGTGCCCATACTCGCCCACGGGCGCGAGCGAAAATACCTGCGGTGCCACGCGCGCCTTCAATTCCATCACCAGGCGCACCACGCCCGGCTTGAAGCGCCCAGCGCGCAGGAGTTTGATGTAAGGATCGTTCTCGTTGATCTTGCCAGCGATGCTTTCCAGCACGCTGTTGAATTCGACGCCTTCGATATCGACCACCAGGCGGTCGGGGTTTTCCACAGTGAAATGGTTGAACTTGAGCGGCGCGTCATGTTCCAGGGTGACGCGGGTGTAATCCGCCGAAGGCCAGATACGCACGGCAACGATGGCCGGTTTGCTGGCCGCCCGCCCGGCCAGCGGCGTGACCGAAAGGATCAGGCTGGCGCCGGCCCGGCACAGGAATCTGCGGCGTGAGTTTTCAGTTGTTCGACGCATGACGCCCCCCTTTCGGAACAGGCCACAAACTCGATGCGTCGCCCTTCTCCCCGTCCATCTTCCACGTGTTGCAACAAGACGCGCAGATCGGGCGACGGCACGCAGCCCGCCGCCTTGTCGGGCCATTCGACCAGACAAACGCTTGCTGCATTGAAATATTCGTCAAAACCCGCATCGAGGAATTCCTCTGCTGACTCGAAGCGATAAAAATCAAAGTGATACAAGTATAAACTCGAAACTACATAAACTTCAACCAGGGCATAGGTCGGACTCTTCACTGGCCCGACATGGCCCAGCGCCCGGATTAGGGCGCGCGCCAGCGTGGTTTTGCCCGCCCCCAGGTCACCTTCGAGAAAAATCACCAGCCCCGGTGCCAGCGTTTGCGCCAGCGCCGCGCCCAGCGTTTGCGTGGCGGCCTCGTCCGGCAGGTCGACAGTCAGGCCAGCAGCCAGCCGAGCCGGGGCAGCGGCAGAATCGGCGGCAGGATCAGTGGCCGAACCAGCGGCAAAATCGGCAGTAAAATGCGGCGCATGCATGATCGGAACTCCTTGCTGGATGGCGCTGCGCTCAAATTGCGCATACGTGAGATGGGGAAATCCCTGGGTTTTGCCGAAGTCGGCGTCAGCCGCGCCGAACCCGGCCCCGCCGTCGACCGCCTGCGCGCCTGGCTGGCGGCGGGCATGCACGGGGAGATGGATTATATGGCGCGCCATGCCCAACTGCGCGCCAACCCGCAGGAACTGCACCCCGGCACGATCACGGTGATTTCCGCCGCCATCGACTACCTGCCGCACCGCAAACAGGCCGACGCCCCGGAACAGGCCGCCATTTCGCGCTACGCCCAGGGGCGCGACTATCACAAGGTGGTGCGCAATCGTTTGCAGAAACTCGCCATCGCCGTCGGCGAACTCATCGGCCCCTTTGGCTACCGGGTGTTTTCCGATTCGGCTCCGGTGATGGAAGTGGAATTCGCCACGCAAGCCGGCCTGGGCTGGCGCGGCAAGCACAGCCTGCTCCTCTCGCAGCGCGGTTCCTGGCGTTTTCTCGGCACCATTTACTGCGATCTGCCCCTACCGCCCGACCAGCCGACCCGTGACCATTGCGGCAGTTGCCAACGCTGCATCGACGCCTGCCCCACGGCGGCCATCGTCCGCCCTTACGTGGTGGATGCCCGGCGCTGCATTTCCTATCTGACGATCGAACTCGCCGGCCCCATCCCGGAAGCATTCCGCCCGCTGATCGGCAACCGCATCTACGGCTGTGACGACTGCCAGAGCACCTGCCCCTGGAACCGCTTTGCCCGCGTCGGCGACAGCGAATTCGCGCCGCGCCACGGCCTGGACAGCGCCAGTCTGCTTGAGCTTTTTGCCTGGACGGAAAACGAATTCAGCGAGCGCCTCTCCGGCAACCCCATCCGCCGCATCGGCCATGAGCGCTGGCTGCGCAACATCGCCGTCGCGCTCGGCAACGGCCCGGCCAGACCGGAAGCCCGCGCTGCCCTGCTCGCGCACGCCGAGCATCCCTCGGCGCTGGTGCGCGAGCACGTTGCCTGGGCGCTGGCGCAGCTGGCAAAAAAAGAGAACGGAGAGACGAACGGATAAGCGCCGCCCTGAACGCGGCGCGGCGCCCGAAAAGTTCAGGCGGGCTGATCCAGCCAGCCTTTGGCTTCTGCAAGATCGTCGAACACTTCGACGTCGGCCTCGACGAAGGTCTGCGACAGCCAGGCGCTCCAGGTCACCCACTGGCTGTCGGTCACCACCGCCACGCGGTTGAAATCGTTGACGTGGGCACGGGAAAACTTGATTTCTTCCCAGGCCACGTCCAGCGTCAGGCCGGCCATCTGGCTCAGGTCGAACAGCAGGTCAACCGGCCCTTCGAAGCGGATCTTGTAATTGACGATTTCTTCGAATTCCTTGTAATCGGCAAGCGTGAATTCACCGAAGACGGCCACACTGACGCGGTTGGGCTGATGGTCGAGCGTAATCATGGGGACTCCTGTTGTTCTGTCATGGTCGGATGCCTTGAGTTTAACCTTGGTTTAACCCCGATTTAACCTCTCACTGCCGGCGTGCGGGAAAAATGCGTGGCGCCGATGCCGGACAAAATGATGAGCGCGATGCCCAGCCAGGCAATCATTGGCAGCATTTCATCCCAGAACAGCATGCCGGCGAAACTGGAGAAAATCACCGTGCTGTAGGCCAGCGCCGCCGACATCAGCGTCTTGCCGCGCGAATAGGCGCGCGTCATCGCCAGTTGCGCCAGCGCCGCAAAAACGCCCACGCCGAGCAGCATCAGGCCGCTATGCAAGTCGAGCGCGTGCAAATCGCCGAAGGCCAGCCAGACGAGCGAACACAAGGTCGCCACCAGCGAAAAATAGAACACCGTGCGAATTTCCGATTCGCCGCGCCGCCCCAGTTCGCGCACGCTGAAATACGCCATCGCGGCGATCACCCCGGAGGCCAGCCCGACCAGTGCGCCCCACAGTTGATCGGCGTGAAAGCTCGGGCGCAGCAGCAACCCGACCCCGAGCAGGCCGAGCGCCAGCGCGCCCAGCATGCCCAGCCGCAGGCGCAGACCGGAGAGCGCCAGATAAAGCGCGAGGAAGATGGCCGAGGTGTAATTGAGCGTCACCGCCGTCGCCAGCGGCAGCAGGGTGATCGCGTAAAAATAGCCGAACAGCGCCGTGTAGCCGACCACGCCGCGCGTGACGTGCCAGCGCCAGTGCGGCGTCGCCAGCGTGACGCCGCGCACGCGCACCAGCGCAAACAGCATCAGGAGCGCGATGAAGCTGCGCCAGAAGGTGATTTCCACCACCGAATGCGTCTGCGCCGCCAACTTGACGCAGACGCCCATGCAGGCAAAGAGAAAGCTGGCGACGATCATCCACAATGACTGCATGGTTCAGGCGGTTCGCAAGGCGGTTTACAGCGGGCGGTTTACAGCGCCGCGATGGCTCCCTGCATGATGCGCCGGTAGAACTCGTGGAAATGCTGCATGCCGTCTTCCATCGGACTCTGGTAGGGGCCGACCTCGTTGCGCCCTGCCGCCAGCAGCGCCTTGCGGCCGCGGTCCATGCGCTCGCCGATGTCGTCGTCCTCGATGGCGGTTTCCATGTAGGCGGCGCGCTCGGCTTCGATGAATTCGCGCTCGAAGTCGACGATTTCTTCCGGGTAATAGAATTCGACCACGTTCATGGTCTTGTCCGGCCCTTGCGGCAGCACGGTGGACACCACCAGCACGTGCGGATACCACTCCACCATCACGTTCGGGTAGTAAGTCAGCCACACCGCGCCTTGCGGTGGAGTTTCACCACGGTCGCCGTAATACTCGCGCACCACCTTCTGCCAGCGTTCATAGACCGGCGAACCGGCCTTCAGCAGCGAGGTGATGCCCACTTTCTGCACCGAATACCACTCGCCGAACTGCCAGGTCAGATCGTCGCAGGTGACGAAATTGCCCAGACCGGGGTGAAAAGGCACGACGTGGTAATCCTCCAGATAGACCTCGATGAAGGTTTTCCAGTTGTAGTTGCATTCGTGCATCTCGACGTGGTCGAGCTTGTAGCCGGAGAAATCGAAATTGTGGGCGGTGTGCATGCCCGCCAGATCGGCCTGAGCCGAGCGCGGGCCTTTGAACAGCAGGCCGTTCCAGTCTTCCAGCCGCAGCTTGGCCAGATTGAGGCAGGGATTCTGCGGAAAATGCGGCGCGCCGATCAGTTCGCCGCCCTGATCGTAAGTCCAGCGGTGCACCGGGCAGACCAGCGGCCCGTCGAGCGTGCCGCTGCCTTGCAGCATGATCGCCTGCCGGTGGCGGCAGACGTTGGACATGCGCCAGATGCCGGCGTGCGCCCCTTCTTCGCCGCCGTTGAGCAGCATCTGGCCGTGATCGGCCCATTCCAGGCTGCGGTAATTCCCCGCTTCCGGCACCATCAGGCGATGGCCGACGTAACCCGGCCCGGCATCGAAGATGAGCTGCTTCTCCAGCGCGTGTATCCGTTCGTCGAAATACCAGTTCACCGGCAGTTGCGATGCTGCGGGCGCCAACCGGGACGAAGTAGCCATGTCCGACATGCCAGTCCTCCAGCGGGGTTGAAAAACGGCGGATTTTACCCGAATTTGACCACCCCGCCCCGAATGGAGTATTTTCGCCAGTTTCCCCGGAACCCTTGCGCCATGGAACCGACCCCGATCGCCGAGATGAAATTCGAGGCCGCGCTGGCCGAGCTGGAAGCCGCCATTGCCGCAATGGAAAATGGGCAACTGACGCTGGAAGCCTCGCTCGCCGCCCATCAGCGCGGCGTCGCGCTGATCCGGCACTGCCAGGCGCAGCTTGACGAGGCCGAGGGGCAGGTGCGTATCATCGAAGCCGGTCAGGCCCGCGAAGCCGACCGCAACCTGCTGGAGCGCCCATGAATCCGAGCTTCACCGACTGGATGGCCAGCGCGCAGGCGCGCACCGAAGCCGCGCTGGGCCGTTTTCTGCCCGCCCGCGACAGCATTCCGCAGCGCCTGCACGACGCCATGCGCTACGCCACCCTGGGCGGCGGCAAGCGGGTGCGCCCGCTGCTCGCCTTCGCCGCTGGCGAACTGAGCGATGCACCGGCGGCACATCTGGACGTAGCCGCCAGCGCGGTCGAACTGATCCACGTCTATTCACTGGTGCACGACGACCTGCCCTGCATGGACGACGACACCCTGCGTCGTGGCCGCCCGACCTGCCACGTCGAATTCGACGAAGCCACCGCGCTGCTGGTCGGCGACAGCCTGCAAACCCTGGCCTTCGAGCTGCTCGCCAGCCAGCCGCTCGGCGCGCGGCAGGTGGAAATGATCGCCCTCCTGGCGCAGGCCAGGGGGTCCACGCGGCCGGGCGGGGGGGGGGCGGCCAGCAGAGGAAGCGGGGCCAGCACCAAC
>URNG01000010.1 GCA_900549295.1 uncultured Rhodocyclaceae bacterium | reverse complement strand
GCTGGGGCTGGCGCCCGCCCCAGGCGTCGCCCCCCCCAGCCACAGGATGGCGGGCAGCAGCAGTATTGCCAGCAATGCCGTTTTGATGGGTTTCATGGCTTACTCCAGGGCGCTCCGGTGCCCGGTTGAATGATCGCTTTGGCTATTGGTGTCCCAGAGATACATGCTCGATTTTTTATTGAGAATATGAAGTTCGTAGGCGGCGGAACATGCTGTCCCGGCAAACCCATAGCAGACGTGCAGGGGCAGCAGGTGCTCTTCCCGCGGGTGACAATGGCGGGCAAAAGGCGCAGATGTCCAGTCGATGAGCCTGCGCCTTCGCTCTGCCTCCGGGAGATCCGGACTCGCGCATGTTTCCAGCAGCCAGCGCTCGAAAGCCTCGTTCATGGCCTTTGCTGCATCGGTCGCCGGCGCGAAAAAGGCGCGCATGTTGTGGAAGGAAAAACCGGAACCGATCAGGAGCAGCGATCGATCACCCAGGTCACGCAGGGCGGCCCCCAACCGGATGTGCGCGGCAGGGTCGAGATTTCCGAGCAATGACACCTGGACGCACGGAATATCCGCTTCCGGATACATGATCTTCAGCGGCACGAAGGCACCGTGATCGAGGCCGCGCGGGGTGCCCAGATCGGTATCCAGGTCAGCGGCGATGCCCGCCTGCGCGAGTCGTCCGGCAATGGCCCGGGCCAATTGCGGCGCGCCTGGGCAGGGGTATTCGATGGTGTAGGATTCCTGTGGAAAGCCGCTGTAGTCGTAGATCAGCGCCGGGCGTTCGCTGGCGGTCACGGTCGGGCGGTTTTCCTCCCAGTGGGCGCTCGCCACGATGATCGCCGCTGGCCGTTCCATGCCCGCTGCGATGTCTTGCAAACAGGACACCATTTCCTGATGCCCCTCGTCTCCCAGAAGCGGCAGAGGGCCGCCGCCGTGAGACAGGAATAACGCCCGCCGTTGCTTGTTCATCGGTTTTCCTCGCTGGCTGTTGGTGGCCTATTGGTGGCTGTTTCCCGCTTCCAGCGTCGGGTGAATGGAAGGGGTCTGCCGTCAGGCGATTGTGTCCTGCCAAACGCGCCGAAGACCGGAACTGTAATTCCGGTCTTCGGCGTTGCCAACCGATCCGGCGATTTACGAACGCGGTCCGCGTTCGCCCATGCGCCCCATCTTGCCCGGCTTGCCGGCGCGCATCGCTTGCAATTGCTGGCGCTGTTCCGGCGTCAGGATATCCAGCACCTGGCGCTCGCCCTGCAAGCGGGCGAGTTCCATGTCGGCACGCTGGCGGGCGATGTCGTCGATCAGGGCTTTTGCCTTCGCTTCGCTGAAATCGTTGCTCTGGCGCAGGGCCTGCAGCTCGCGCTCGTTCTTTTGCAGCGCCTTCATCTGCTGGCGCGCTGCCGGGGCGCGCTCGTGCATCAGGTCGAAAATCTTGTCCTGCTGCGCTTCGCTCAAATCGAGACGCTGCAGACCGCGCAGCCCGCCGCCGTGCATGCCGTAGGCGCTCTTCATGAAATGTCCGCCACCGGCCTGACAGGTTCCGTCCTTCGGCCCGTTGCCATATTTGCCCTGAAATGCCATGGCCCCGAAGGGCAGGCTCACGGCCAGCGCGGCGGCAACAAGAGTGGCGCGGTTGAAATGACGTGTTTGCATGATGGTTTCTCCTGGAAACAAAGCCGGATAAGAATGGCCCGGCGACAGGATGAAGCTTACGGAGCAGGCTGTAAGTTGTCGTTTGCCAGATGTAAGCGGGGGTTTCAGGGGGGGCAGCAGGATCGTCCTCGGCGCTTGGCTGGAACTCCAGTCGCATCAGGCGGCATCCTCAGCCATGGCCAGAATTTTTGCTTCCAGGCGGTCAAAAACCTCTTCTTTGGAAAGGCCGGGGCCGCTCGCCGAACCGGTAGCAATTGCTTCACGCAGTGCCGTCAGCTTGGCTGCCCGCTCGGCTTCCTGATCGCCGCCAGTTATCATGCGCCTTCACCCCCCATCGTTGCCTTCTCTGTCTCCATCATGACGCCCGACCAATTCATTGCCACCTGGAAAGACAACCCGCTCACCGAACGTGCCGGGGCGCAGCCGCATTTTGATGATCTATGCGATCTGCTCGGCGTCGCCAAACCGCGCGACCCGGACAGCTACTGCTTCGAGCGCGGCGCGAAGAAAGCGAGCGGCGGTGACGGTTGGGCCGATGTCTGGAAGCGCGGCCATTTCGCCTGGGAGAACAAGAAACCGGGGCGCGATCTGGGCGCGGCCTTGAAGCAGCTCACCGATTACGCCCTGCAACTCGACAACCCACCGCTCTTGGTCGTTTGCGACCGCGAGCGCATCGTCATTCATACCGCCTTCACCGGTTACCCGGACGAGCCGCGCGAAATTCGCATCAAGGAACTCGCCCTGCCGGAAAAACGGCAACTGCTGACCTGGGTCTTCACCGACCCGGAAAAGCTGCGTCCGGAAAAGTCCACCGCCGCCATTACCGCCGCTGCCGCCGGGCAGTTTGCCGAACTCGCCAAGGCCATGCGCGAGCGCCCGGTGTTCGCCGAACACTGCGGCGAGCGCGTGGCGCATTTTCTCGTCCAGTGCCTGTTCTGCATGTTTGCCGAGGACGAGCAGCTCTTGCCCGAAGGCATTTTCACCGCGCTGCTTGCCAATGCGGGCGGCGACACGGGCAAGGCGGCGTGGCGCATCGAAAAGCTGTTTGCCGCCATGCGCGACAAAAACGGCGAATACGGCGACCACGACATTGCCTGGTTCAACGGCGGTTTGTTCAGACACATCGACGTGCCGCCGCTTGCCGCCAGCGATCTGGCCGCCTTGCATCGCGCCGCTGCCGACATGGACTGGCGCGCCATCGACCCCACCATTTTCGGCACGCTTTTCGAGCGTGGCCTCGATCCCACCGCCCGCGCCCCGCTCGGCGCGCATTACACCGATACCGGCACCATCGCCAAGCTCATTGATCCCCTGATCTGCGAACCGCTGCTGGCCGAATGGCAGGCCGTCAAGGCCGATATTCAGGCGGCGCAGAAACTGAAAAGACCCGGCAGCAAGCCCGCCGCGCTCCATCAGGGTTTTCTGTTGCGCCTGAATCATTTCCGCGTTCTTGATCCGGCCTGCGGCAGTGGCAATTTTTTGTATCTCGCGCTGCGCGCCCTGCGCGATCTGGAAAAGCGCGTGCACGTCGAAGGCCAGGAACTCGGCCTGCCCGTGCCGCTGGCGATGGAAACCGGCCCGCACAACATTCTCGGCCTGGAAATCAACGAATTCGCCGCCGAACTCGCCCGCGTCACGGTCTGGATCGGCGACATTCAATGGTGCCGGCAAAACGGCTATCCGCACGCCCTCAACCCCATCCTGCGCCCGCTCGACGGCATCGCCCACCGCGATGCTTTGTTGACTGCCGATGGCAGCGAAGCGGCATGGCCGACGGCGGACGTGGTGGTGGGGAATCCGCCGTTTCTGGGCGGCAGCGTCATGCGCGGTGAACTGGGCGACGCTTACGTCGAAACCCTGCGCAAGACTTACGATGGCCGTGTCCCCGGCGGTGCCGATCTGGTGACTTACTGGTTCGAGAAAGCGCGGGCACAGATTGCGGCGGGGGCGTTGCGCGCTGCTGGCTTGGTTGCCACCAACTCCATTCGTGGCGGCGCCAACCGCAAGGTGCTGGATCGTGTGCTCGACAGCACGCGGATTTTCGAGGCCTGGAGCGATGAGCCGTGGGTCAATGATGGGGCGGCGGTGCGGGTTTCTCTGGTGGGGTTTGGGTTTTCTGGTGCGGCTTCTGGCGCCTTTGTCGAGGGCGTGGCTGACGGCGCGGCGGCGACAGGCGGGGGGCGGGCTGGCTCCGTAAGCGAAGCTTCAAACTGCGCCATCCCGCCCCCCGCCTGCCGCTTGGATGGGCGTGAGGTGGTGGCGATTCATGCGGATTTGACGGCTGCTGTGGGTATTGACTTAACTAAAGCCAAATCGCTTGTGGAAAATTTAAAGACCAGTTTTCAGGGTGCTTCAAAAAAAGCGAAGTTTGAGATTGACCAACAACAAGCCATGTCGTGGTTAGTGCTGCCGAATCCGAACGGAAGACCAAATAGCGATGTCGTCAGACCTTGGGCCAATGGATTTGAATTGGCTCGCCGCCCGCAGGAACAATGGATTATCGACTTTGGGAATGAGATGACCGAAATGGATGCGGCGATGTACGAAGCTCCTTTTGGTTATGTAGTTGCAAATGTTAAGCCTGAGCGGCTGACAAAATCTGAACCAGCTTTGCGCAATTTTTGGTGGCGATTTGGGCGACCGCGCGTTGAACTGCGAGCAGCCCTTCGGGGGCTAACTCGCTATATCGCAACGATTGCGCATAGCAAACACCGGTTTTTCGTTTGGCTGCCAATTACGACTTCGCCGGATCAAGCGTTGATTACCATCGCCCGTTCCGACGACCTCACCTTTGGCATCTTGCATTCCCGCTTCCACGAACTCTGGTCGCTGCGCCTCGGCACTTCCCTCGAAGATCGCCCGCGCTACACTCCCACCACCACCTTTGAAACCTTCCCTTTCCCCGCCCACATGACGCCGCGCGATACCGCCCCGAAAACCGGGCAAGCGTCGCCGCCCTGCATGGCGGGCGAAATCCTGGCCGCAAACATCGCCGCCACCGCCCGCCGTCTGAACGAATTGCGCGAGAACTGGCTCAACCCGGCGGACTGGGTGGATTGGGTCATCACCCCCGAAGAAGAACGCGCCGGTTTCCCCAAACGCCCCGTTGCCAAGCCCGGCTTTGAGGCCGAGCTGAAAAAACGCACCCTCACCAACCTCTACAACACCCGCCCGCCGTGGCTGGACATGGTGCACAGAGCTTTGGACACCGCCGTCGCCGCCGCCTACGGCTGGTCGGACTACACCCCGGAAATGCCTGACGAAGAAATCCTCAAACGCCTGCTGGCCCTCAACCTCGCCCGCAGCGCTACATAGGAGCGTGACATGGGGAGCACCTCATAGGAGCGTCGGCCTGGGAGCGCCGGCGTCCCGCCGGCAAAACCCGCTTAACCGTTGTTAGATCAGCCCGCCAAACCGGGCCGCCAAGATGGCGGCGCTCCCAGGAGTGCGTTTCCAAGAAGCCGCTCTCAGGGTAGCGTCCTGTCCCGTAAATCTCCCCGAATTTGCCTCCCGGCTGAAGTTTGCTAAAGTTGCCCAGGAAGTACCCAATAAAAAATTTTTTCATTGGGTAAATTGCAACCAGTCACTTGATGAGCGAAGTGGTATGAGCGGGTTTTTGTTTCGTCCCCAGGAATTGGCGTTTCGCACGCAGTATGCGGAATTGAAGGAGCGCAGCTTGCAGGCGCATCCTTTGTTGCCGGGTACGCCGGGCACGCTCTATCTGCGCGAAAAGCAGGGGCGCGCATATTGGTATCGGGTGTATTACAGCACGCCGGGGCAGCAGGCTGAAACCTTGGTGGGCCGGGAGGATGATGCAGATGCCCGCGCCTTGATGGCGGAGCGGATCGCCTTTGCGCAGTGGGCGGCAGCGCAGGTGTCGAGTTTGCGCAAACTCGGGTTTCAGGTGGCCGACAAGGCTGTGGCGCGGGTGCTGGTCGAGTTGTGCAACCGGGGTGCGTTCGAGGCGGGTCTGGTGCTGGTCGGCACACTGGCTTACATGGCTTGGTTAAATGAGTATGGAGCCATCGCCGTGGCTGCGCGGACGCAGGACATTGATCTTGCGCGCCGCCAGAAACTCCGGCTGGCCGCGCCGCTGGAATTTTTTGCAACGATGCAGGCGACCGGGCTGCCTTTCGTTGCCGTGCCGGGGTTTCCGTCGTTGCAAGCCTCCAGCGCGGTCAAACTGCCGGGAGTGCAAGGTTTGCGGGTGGACGTGCTGGCACCGGGGCAACCTTTGGGGCGTGTGATCGACTTGCCGGATCTGGCCTGGGCGGCGCAGGCCGTGCCGTACTACGACTATCTCCTGGAAAACCCGGAGCCAGCGGCCTTGCTGGCGGGCGGGCAGTGCATTCCCTTGCGTCTGCCCCAGGCGGCGCGACTGGTGTTTCACAAGCTTTACAGCAGTACGCAGCGGCAGGGGTTCCCAGAGAAGGCAAAAAAAGATCGCTTGCAGGCGGTGACGCTGGCTGCTGTGTTGTGCGAAGAAGACAGCGAAAGCCTGCCTGCCGCCTTCGCCGCCGCGCCGCTTGCAATCAGGAAAGCCGTTGCGAGCCAGGCGGATGCGTTGCGGCAGGCACTGGCGGCTCACCCGGAGGCCGGGGCCATCTTCGCTGCCTGCTGGGAGCAAGGGATGTAACCGGAGACGATGTGGGCGGAACCCGCTTGATCGTCGCCGGATCAGCCCGCCAAACCGGGCCGCCAGGATGGCGGCGCTCCCAGGGCAGCATCTCGCGGCGGGGGCGCTGGCAGATTGGCCGAAAAATTCCCGCCTATTGCATCACAGAAATCGTTTCTCAAAGTATACAAATCGCCCTAAACGTATATTATGAGAAACACTATGACGCTGAATCTATCCGCCGAAGAAAATCTTGCTGACGCGCCGCTCAAGGCTTTGGGCGCGCGCATCCGGCAGCAGCGCAAAGCATTGCAGGTCAGCGCGATTGCCACGGCAGAAGCGGCGGGAATTTCGCGCGTGACCCTGCACCGTATCGAGAAAGGCGAAACCCGCGTCGCTATGGGGGCTTACGGGCGGGTGCTGGCGGTGCTCGGGCTGGGCTTGCGCGTCGAGCCGCTCGCTGCCGGGGGCGTTGCCGAAGACCAGAAACGCGACCACTGGATTCCGGCGCGTATTGCGCTGGCCGATTATCCGCAGTTGCAACAATTGGCTTGGCACATCCACGGCATAGACAGTTTGAGTCCGGCCCAGGCTTTTGCCCTTTACGAGCGCAACGCCCGCCATCTCGACCAGGAGCGCCTGAGCACGGACGAACGCGCGCTACTGCACGCCCTGCGCTTGGCTTTTACCCCGAAAAACCCTGATGTATAAGCGCCCGCACCACCAACGCATCGCACGCATCCTCGCGGCGCTTGATGCGCAGATATTGGAAATTTGTGCCTGCCTGTTCGGCGGCGGCACGTGCATCGCCTTGCGTTACGGGGAATACCGCGAATCGGTGGATATTGATTTTCTGGTGGCGGATGCAGAGGGCTACCGCGAGCTGCGCCAGCGTTTGACCGGTGAGCGAGGACTGGCCTCGATTACCCGCGCCGGTGCGATTGCGCTGGCTCCGGTGCGCGAATTGCGCGCTGACCAATATGGCCTGCGCACGCTGTTGCAGATCGACAATCAGGTCATCAAATTCGAGATTGTCCGCGAAGCCCGCATTTCGTTTGATCCACCGGGAGAGGATGATCGCCTTTGCGGCATTGCAACACTGACCCAGGCCGATCTCGCCGCGAGCAAGCTGTTGGCCAATGCGGATAGTTATGCATATGACATCATTTTTAGCCGTGATCTGATTGATCTGGCGATGCTGGAACTCACCCCCGCATGCTGGAAACGGGCTTTCGCAAAAGCTGAGGCAGCTTATGGAACGGCCATCCGCCGCGACCTCGATCAAGCCATCGCGCGCATGCAACAACGCCCCGAATGGCTTGCCCGCTGCCAGCAGGCAATGGGGATGTCCATGCCGCAAGCGCAGCTCTGGCAGAAAATTCGCAAACTCGGGCGCATGGGCTAATTTTGCTCCTCTTTGGGAGCGCCGACGTCCCGTCGGCAGAATGTTACGGCGTTTCTTTGCGGGTGCCTTATGCAGCTTTTTTGATTGGTATTGGCTGTTTTCGTTTGCTGATTTGCAGAATTTCGATGCCTACAATTTGGCCGTGTTTGTCATAGTCAGCAATGATGCCGGGCTGAATTTCGCTTGATGTTTCCACCTCTGCGGCTGTGAGTTCAAGGTAAGTGGCGTCGGCTTGCGGGTCAAATTCCAGTTTCATATGTCGTTCACCTCACTGTCGAAAAATGCAGTAACTACCGTTGCGGAGTTTTTCCATTGTCTCACAAGGGTTTTGTCGTCCTCGCCCGTCTTTGCCGTGGTTGATGAGGAAGGTGCAAGCATCGCTTAACCGCCGCAGAAGCGCCCCGCCAAACCAAGCTGCCAGGCTGGCGGCGCTACCAGAGTGACGCTCCCAAGAGGGCGTCCTGTCAGGGGGTACCCAATAAAAAAATTTTCATCGGGTAAATTGGGTTGAATGACGACTACGTCGCCCGGGTGCTGAATGCTCCCGGTGACAACACCACGCTGCGCGACAGCGTGCTCGGAAAACTCCTCGCCAACCCCCGGGCGGCGCAACTCATGGACGTGCTTGGCATCAGAAAACCAGCATCCGGCTGATGCTTTCCGGCAGAATTTACCGACAATGCGGTCATTTGCCGCCGTCAAGGAGTCATAACCTCATGCGTGCGCTCGTTCTCATGGCAATTACCGCATACCAGCGTTACCTCTCGCCCTACAAGGGTTTTTGCTGCGCCTACCGTGTCCATACGGGCCGCGCCGGTTGTTCCGGCTTGGGGTATCGCGCCGTGCGCAGGTATGGCGTTTGGTCTGGACTTCGGGTTTTGCGCCGGCGCATGTATCTTTGCGGTGTGGCGCATCGCCGTTACGCGCCCCCGCGCCAGCGACCGCACCGCGCGCAGCGCGGCGATTGTGACTTTGGCTGTGATCTGCCGTGCGATTTCAACTGCGATCTGCCGAGGGGGAAATCGTGTTTCAGATTTGGCGACCTGCTCAATTGCTGCGATTGCGGCAGTTGCGACTGGCCGGATCGGAAGAACAAGGGAAACGATCAGGAACAGTACGTTTACATCCCGCCCAGGGCCGGTAGTCAAAGGAAATGAAGGCAGCAAACCTGGGCAGCCTCCACGGAGTGAAGCGCCTCAGCCAAACGCCTTGATGAACAGTTGCAGCACCACGGCATTGATGAGGTCGATGAAGAAGGCGCCGACCATGGGGACGATGAGGAAAGCCTTGTGCGAGGCGCCGTACTGGTTGGTGATGGCCTGCATGTTGGCGACGGCAGTGGGGGTGGCGCCCATGCCGAAGCCGCACTGGCCGGCGCAGAGTACGGCGGCGTCGTAGTTCTTGCCCATGACGCGGAAAGTCACGAAGGCGACATAGGCGGCAACGACCACGGTTTGCGCTGCCAAGATGACGACCAGCGGCCCGGCCAGCCCGGCGAGTTCCCACAGTTTGAGCGAGAGCAGGGCGATGGCCAGATAGATGGAAAGGGCGGCGTTGCCGAAAACGTCGATGGCGCGGTCGAACACCGCGAAGCCGAAGGCGTAATCCAGGGTGTTGCGGATCAGCACGCCGCCGCCCAGCGCCCAGACGAAGGTGGGCAGCTGCACGGCGGTGCCCTGGGTCAACTGGGTCATGAATTCGGCAAAAGCCAGACAGCCGGCGAAGAGGGCAAGGGTTTCGATGGCGGCGTCGGCGGTAATCAGGCGCTGCTCGTGCGGGAATTCGAAATTGGGTGTTGCCTGATCCACCGGCAAGCCGTCGTCATGACCTGGGCCGTTGTGCAACCGGTGGCGCAGGATCAGCCATTTCGCCATCGGGCCGCCGATCAGCCCGCCGATGACGAGGCCGAAAGTCGCACAAGCCATGCCGATAGTCATTGCGCCGACGATGCCGTGCTGTGCTTCCAGCACCGTCCCCCACGCGCCCGCCGTGCCATGCCCGCCGAGCAGGGTGATGGAGCCGGTAATCAGGCCGATCAGGGGATTCAGCCCCAGGGCGCTGGCCAGCGCCACGCCAACGCCGTTCTGCACGAAAACGAATATGACGATGACCAGAAGGAATACGACCAAGGCTGAGCCGCCGGCCCGCAGCTTGGCGAAATTGGCGCTCAGGCCGATGGAAGAAAAGAAACAGAGCATGAACGCCGTTTGCAGGCTGCCATCGAATGCGGGCCGGTAGCCTGTGGCGAGATTGATGCCATAGGACGCCAGCGCCGCTACCAGCCCGCCCGCCACCGGTTCGGGAATGTTGAATTCACGCAGGAAGCGGACGTGGCGCACCATGAATTTGCCGAGCAGCAGGACGATGACGGCGAAAATCAGAGTGTAATAGGTGCTGAACTGAATGGTCATGGCGGAAACGGCCCGGCTTGGCAGGCGAGGGTGCGAGGCAGGGATTCTGCCAGATCGCGGGTGATGTCGTTTTGATGGGAGCCAAAACGCAGCAGAGATCGAGCGGCTGCGCTACAGTACGGGACTTTCCCTTGCCGGACGCGCCGTTTCGCGGGCGCGGTTTTTACGATGACGACACAGAAAAAATTGGTGCACACCACCCACATCCCCATCCGCTGGGGCGACATGGATGCTTACGGGCACGTCAACAACACGGTCTATTTCCGCTACATGGAGCAGGCGCGGGTGGAGTGGATCGAGGAGATGCGCATTCCGGTGCGACCGGGCGGCGATGGGCCGGTGATCATCAATGCGGCGTGCACTTTCCTGCGGCCCATGACGTATCCGGGGACGGTGGAGGTGCGCACGCTGGTCGGGGCGATTGGCCGTTCCAGCTGCGAGACGTATGTGGAAATGCGGATCGACGGCGAGCTGTACGCCGAGGGCAGCGCCAAGGTGGTGTGGATGAATACGCGCAACGGCAAGTCCGTGCCGCTGCCGGATGACGTGCGCGCCTTGCTGGAAGGTGCTTGAGGACGGATGGTAGCCATGAGCCGCAGGAAAATCTGGGAAAAACTGCTCTCGAACGAGCGCCTGGGGGCCGGGCGGACGCCGGGTTCGGCGGAGCGCACAGCCTTTCAGCAGGACTACGACCGCATCGTGTTCACCTCGGCGTTTCGCCGCATGAAGGACAAGACGCAGGTCTTTCCGCTCTCTAAAAGCGATTACGTTCGCACGCGCCTGACGCACAGTCTGGAAGCAAGCTGCGTCGGGCGTTCGCTGGGGGCGGTGATCGGGCG
Organism: uncultured Rhodocyclaceae bacterium; assembly: GCA_900549295.1. Classification (GTDB taxonomy): domain Bacteria; phylum Pseudomonadota; class Gammaproteobacteria; order Burkholderiales; family Rhodocyclaceae; genus Azonexus. The sequence goes on along the minus strand of URNG01000010.1, from coordinate 35,944 downwards.
CGAGATCATCGCCCGGCATGGCCTGCATGACGTGGAATCGGGCGATTTCGGGGCGATCGTGGCGGCGGCCTGTCTGGCGCACGACATCGGCAATCCGCCGTTCGGCCACGCCGGGGAGGACGCCATCCGCGAGTGGTTCCGCAGTTCCGGCGTGTTGCAGCGTTACGATTTTTCGCCTGCCCAACGCGCGGATTTCGAGCGTTACGAGGGCAATGCCCAGGGCTTTCGCATCGTCAGCCGTCTGCAAAGCCCGGCCAATCCGGGCGGGCTGCAATTGACCAGCGCGGTGCTGGCGGCATTTACCAAGTATCCGCGCCCGTCGCAGGTTGCGGCGGAACTGGACGGCAAGAGCGGCAGGAAATTCGGCTTCTTCCAGCAGGACGCCGCCAATTTCGCCCGCGTCGCGGCGGCGACCGGGCTGGTCGAGCGCATTCCCGGCACCGCCTGGCGCCGCCACCCGCTGGCCTTTCTGGTGGAAGTGGCGGATGACACCTGCTACCTCATCGTCGATCTGGAGGACGCCGCCCGCCTGGGTTTCGTCGCCTACCGCGACGCCGAATGCCTGCTCGCCGATCTGGCCGGGACGGCGGTGAATGGCGAGCGTTTGAACCGTCTGCACGATCCCAAGGAGCGGCTGGAATACCTGCGCGCCAAGGCGATCGGTCGCTTGCTGGAAAGCGCGGCGGCGGTCTTTCTGGAAAACGAGGACGCCATCCTGGCGGGCGATTTCGACGAGGAACTGCTGGCGCAATCGCCCGTCGGCGTACCCTTGCAGGCGGTGCTGAAACTTGCCAAGGAAACCATCTACACCGCCCGTCCGGCGCTGGAAATCGAAACCGCCGGTTTCGAGGTGCTCGGGGCGCTGCTCGAACTGTTCACCAACGCGGTCGAAGCCGCCGCTGGCGCGCCGGACTGCCGCATGACGACGCGCGAGCGGATGCTCCTGAAACTCCTGCCGGCGCAGTTCCTGGCGCACGACGGCAAGCCAGACCCCGACCCTTACGTGCGCTTGCTGCAAGTCGCCGATTTCGTCGCCGGGATGACCGATTCCTACGCGGTGGATATGTACCGCAAGCTCAAGGGCTTCGATCTGCCGGCGTGAGCCTGCACTTTGTTTATGGCTAAACCCAAAACCATCTATTCGTGCACCGAATGCGGCGCCACCAACCCCAAGTGGCAGGGCCAGTGTCCGGGCTGCAATGCCTGGAACACCCTGGTCGAAAGCGTGGCTGAAACGCCGGGCAAGCATCGCTTCGAGGCGCTGGCCCCGGCGGCGCGCTTGCAGAATCTGGGTGAGATCGAAGCGCGTGAGGCGGATCGCATCGCCACCGGCATCGGCGAATTCGACCGCGCCCTGGGCGGCGGTCTGGTGGCGGGCGGCGTGGTGCTGATCGGCGGCGATCCCGGCATCGGCAAGAGCACGCTCTTGTTGCAGGCGCTGGCGCATCTGGCGCGGACGCAGCGGGTGATCTACGTGACCGGCGAGGAATCCGGGCAGCAGGTGGCCCTGCGCGCCCGCCGGCTGAACCTGGATACGGCCAACCTGCCGCTGATGGCGGAAATCAATCTGGAGCGTATCCTCGCCACCTTGCAGGCGGAAAAGCCGCAGGTGGCGGTGATCGACTCGATCCAGACCCTGTGGTCGGATCAGCTTTCCAGCGCGCCGGGCTCGGTGGCGCAGGTGCGCGAGTGCGCGGCGCAACTGACGCGGCTCGCCAAGCAGGCCGGGATCACGGTGATCCTGGTCGGCCACGTGACCAAGGAAGGCGCGCTGGCCGGGCCGCGCGTGCTGGAGCACGTGGTCGATACGGTGCTGTACTTCGAGGGCGATACCCATTCCAGTTTTCGTCTGGTGCGGGCGGTGAAGAACCGTTTCGGCGCGGTCAATGAACTGGGCGTGTTCGCCATGACCGAAACCGGGCTGAAAGGCGTGAGCAACCCTTCCGCCATGTTCCTTTCGCAGCACGGGCAGGACGTGGCCGGTTCCTGCGTGCTGGTGACGCAGGAAGGCACGCGCCCCCTGCTGGTGGAGATTCAGGCGCTGGTCGACACGGCGCACGGCAACCCGCGCCGCCTGACCGTCGGGCTGGACGCGCAGCGTCTGGCGATGCTGCTCGCCGTGCTGCACCGCCACGCGGGCATCGTCTGCTTCGATCAGGACGTGTTCGTCAATGCCGTGGGCGGCGTCAAGATCGGCGAACCGGCGGGCGATCTGGCGGTGCTGATGGCGATTACTTCCTCTTTGAAAAACAAGCCCTTGCCGGAAAAACTGATCGTTTTCGGCGAGGTCGGGCTGGCCGGCGAGATCCGCCCCGCGCCGCGCGGCCAGGAGCGTTTGCGCGAAGCGGCCAAGCTCGGCTTCACCCGCGCCCTGATTCCGGAAGCCAACAAGCCGCGTCAGGCGATTCCCGGTCTGGAAGTGATCGCCGTGCGCCGGGTGGATGAGGCAGTGACGCGCATCCGGGAGTTGCAATGAACCTGAAAACCTTGCTTCAGACGCGGATTGCGCAGGTGAACGCAGATTTTTCCAGGGTGAGTCGTTTCTGCACGGAACATTTGCCGGGAGCCTGTGCAAGCGCCAAGGAAGTTCTGAATAAATCAAGACCGTTCGGGCTGAGCCTGTCGAAGCCCGTGATGTTGCAGGTGATGCCCTTCGACAAGCTCAGGGTGAACGGATTCGTTCAGGGCCTCCCTAAGAAAATATGTGTTATCAGCAGGTTATCCGCATCCTCCGTGTTCCCGATAGGTTTTTCAAGATGAACTGGCCCCTTTCCTGGCGCATGCTCGGGCGCGAGTGGCGCGCCGGCGAACTGCGCCTGATTTTCGCCGCCCTGCTGCTGGCCGTGGCGGCGGTGACGGCGGTGGGTTTCCTCGCCGACCGCCTCAACCGCGCCTTGCAGGGCGAGGCGGCGCAGTTGCTCGGTGCCGACCTGATCCTGACCGCGGATCAGCCGCTGCCGCCCGAATTCGCGGCGGAGGCTGCACAGCGGGGCTTGCGCACGGCGCAGATACAGCTTTTCCCGAGCATGGTGTTTGCCAACGAGCGGGCGCAACTGGTGGAAATCAAGGCGGTGGACGCCCATTACCCGCTGCGCGGCAAACTGCATGTCGCCGCCGCGCCGGGGGCTGTGGAAAAAGCCGCCGAGCGCGGCCCGCAGGCCGGTGAAGCCTGGGTTGATGCGCGTTTGTTCCAGCAACTCGCGCTCACTGGGGGTGATGCGCTGGGCGTCGGCCAACTGCATCTGCCGGTGCGGCAGGTGCTGACCGGCGAGAGCGATCGCGCCTTCAATTTCTTCTCGCTGTCGCCGCGCCTGATGCTCGCGCTCGACGACGTGCCGAAGAGCGGCCTGACCGCCTTTGGCGCGCGCGTCACCCATCGCCTGCAACTGGCGGGCGATGCAACGGCGCTGGCCGACTGGCGGGCCTGGGCGGAAGCCCGGCTGGAGCGCGGGCAGCGCCTGGAAGGCTTGCAGGACGCGCAGCCGGAAGTGCGCAAGGCGCTCGATCAGGCAGGGCGCTTCCTCGGTCTGGCGAGTCTGTTGACCGTGCTGCTGGCGGCCATCGCCGTGGCGCTGGCGGCGCGCCGCTATCTGGCGCGGCATCTCGATACCTGCGCCCTGCTGCGCTGCTTCGGCATGACGCAGGGGCGGGTGCTGCGCCTGCATCTGGCGGCGTTCTGCCTGCTCGCCCTGTTCGCCGCCGTGGCCGGTTCGCTGCTCGGCTTTGCCGTGCACTTCACGCTGGTGGCCGGCTTGTCCGGCCTGTTTTCCATTGCGCTCCCGTGGCCCGGCCTGAATGCCCTCGGGCAGGGTGTGCTGGTGGCTTTCGTGCTGTTGTTCGGTTTCGTCCTGCCGCCGGTGCTGCAACTGGCGCGGGTGCCGACGCTGCGCGTCCTGCGCCGCGAATTCGGGCCGCCCGCCGCGCAGACCTTGCTGGCCTGGGGCGTCGGGGCGGCTCTGCTGGGCGTGCTGGTGGTGGCGACGGCAGGCGAATTGCGCCTGGGGCTGCTGGTGCTGGGCGGTTTTGCCGGCATGGCCGTGTTTTTTGCCGCAACAGCCTGGGCGGCGATGCATGGGCTGGCGCGCTGGCAAGGCCGGGGCGGCGGTTTCGGCCTGCGTCACGGCTGGGCATCGCTGGCCCGGCACAGGGCAGCCAATGTGCTCAACGTGGTGGCGCTGGGCAGCGGCCTGATGGCCTTGCTGCTGCTGGGCGTGACGCGGATCGAATTGCTCCACACCTGGCAGCAGAGTCTACCGGCGGATGCGCCAAACCGTTTCATCATCAACATCCAGCCGGAACAGCAGGCGGCAGTGGCGGCAACGCTGGCCGCGCAAGGGATTGCCGCCGAACTGGCGCCGATGGTGCGGGCGCGGCTGACGGCGAAGAACGGGCAGCCGGTCAGCGCGGCGGATTTCCCGGCGGACGAACGTGCCCAGCGCCTGGTTGAGCGTGAATTCAATCTCTCGTGGCGGGCCGATCTGCCAGCGGGGAACCAGATCACCGCCGGGCGCTGGTTCGCCGCTCAGTTCCCTGCTCAGGCAGCGGGGAAGCCGGTCGAGGCTGTGGCAAAAACCGTGGCAGCCGCAGAAGCCTCGGTGGAAGAAGGGCTGGCCAAGACGCTGGGCATCGCATTGGGCGACCGCCTGGAATTCACCGTCGCCGGGATGCGAAAAACGCTTGCCGTCAGCAGTCTGCGCAAGCTGGACTGGGATTCGATGCGCGTCAATTTCTTCGTTCTGGCGCCGCCCGGCGTCCTGGAAGATGCGCCGGCCAGTTTCATCACCAGCTTCCACCTGCCGCCGTCTGCCGGTGCCGACCCGCTGGCGGCGCTGGTGGCGCAGTTTCCGAATCTGACGGTGATCGACATCACGGCGGTGCTGACGCAGATTCAGAGCGTGCTCGGGCAGATCGTCGGCGTCGTGCAACTGGTGTTCCTGTTCACCCTGGCGGCAGGCGCGGCGGTGCTCTACGCCGCCTTGCTGGCGGCGCTCGATGCGCGGCGTCATGAAATCGCCGTCCTGCGCGCCCTGGGCGCGCGCCGCGCCCAACTGCGCCGTGTTCTGCTGGCCGAACTGGCGACACTCGGCGCGCTGGCCGGCCTGCTGGCCGCCATCGGCGCGGCGCTGGTCGGGCAGGTGCTGGCGCAGCGGGTTTTTTCCACCACGGCGGAAATTTCCCTGCTGGCGCCTTTCCTGAGCAGCGTCCTGGCGGCGCTGGCCGTGGCCGGAATTGGCTGGTCGATCTGGCGCCGCCTGCTCGATACGCCGCCGCTGCTGGCTTTGCGGGCGGGAGGTTGAAAGACCGATGCCGAGCGTACTGTCGGGTTTTTCCGTAGAATGCGAAAACTGACAACTCAAAGGATGCCGATCATGAACAATTTGCAACGCACGCTGGCCGCCTGCCTGCTGGCCTGGGCGAGCGGCGGAATGGCGCTGGCGGCGGAAACACCGGACAACGGCGACGTCGCCGGAATGATCAAGACCAGCCGCGGCGAGGCGACGATCGAGCGGGCGGGGGCGAAGCTGCCGGCGGCGGTCGGCGCGCAGGTCTTTGAAAAAGACCGCCTGCGCACCGGGGCGGACGGAGCGCTGGGGGTGACACTGCGCGACAACACCCTGCTTTCGGCTGGCGCCAATAGTCTGATTACGCTGGATCGTTTCAATTTCGACGACACCACGCACGACGGTAAATTGTCGGTAGGCGTGCGCAAGGGCAGCCTGTCGGTGGCGACGGGCAAGATCGCCAAGCGGGCGCCGGAATCGGTCGATTTTCACACCCCGACTTCGGTGCTGGGCGTGCGTGGCACGGAATTCGTGATCGAAGTGATCGGTGGCAAAGATGAATAAGCTGCTGCCTTGCCTGGGGGTGCTGTTGCTGGTCGGCTGCGCCAGCGAGCGCGTGGTGCTCCTGCCGTCGGCCGACGGCAGGAACAGCGCCGTCGTGTTGCGCGATGCCAACGGCGAGCAAACGCTGGATACGCCCTATGCCGCCACCGTGCGCCGCCTGGGCGTGGCGCGCTCGTATCAGGCGAGCGCCGAGGAAGTCAATGAACGCTACGCAGCGACGCTGTCGGCCATGCCGCCCAAACCGGTGAGCCATGTGCTGTATTTCGTGAGCGGCGCGGATCAACTCACGCAAGAATCGCAAGCCGAACTCGACACCATCCGCCGCGTGCTCGCCGAACGCCCTGCCGTCGAACTGCTGGTGATCGGCCATACCGATACGGTGGGCAGCAAGGAAAGCAACGATAAGCTGTCCCGCCAGCGCGCGGAGAGCGTGCGCGCCATGCTGATCGAAGCGGGATTCCCGGCGGAGAAGATGGCAGTCGCCGGGCGCGGCGAGCGCGAATTGCTGGTGCCGACGGCCGATGAGGTCGAGGAACCGCGCAATCGGCGCGTGGAGATCAATATCCGTTAGGGAAACGCTGAACAGATCCGTTCGCCCTGAGCTTGTCGAAGGGCATCACCTGCAAAATCAAGGGCTTCGACAGGCTCAGCCCGAACGGTTTTGATTTATTCAGAACTTCCTTCAGGCGGGGGCTGGCTGGGTCGCCGCCGTGTCATTCGTCGCGCGTGTGATTCGTGCCGTGCCATTCCAGCAACACCAGCGTCAAATCATCCGCCGGCGCTGCTCCGGCTTCAAAGCTGCGGATGCGGTCGCGCATCAGGGCGCAGCGCGCGGGTAGCGGCAGGGCGGGGAGGTCGGTCAGGCTTTGCGCGAGGCGCTGGCTGCCGTACATGTTGTCGCTGTTGCCGCTGCCAGCTTCGCTGACGCCGTCGGTGTACAGGCAGAGCAGATCGCCGGGTTGCAATTGGGTGCGGGCGCTGGCGTAGGCGAAATCGCCGAGGGCGCACAGTGGCGGGCCGGCGATTTCGGCGGTGGGCAGCGCGCTGATGTGGCCGGCACGGCAGAGCAAAGGCGCGTCGTGGCCGGCGCAGACGTATTCGAGCATGCCGCTGGTGACGTCGAGCACGCCGATGAAGGCGGTGACGAAGAGATAGGCGGGGTTTTCCCGGCTCAGTTCGATTTCCAGGTCGTGCATGCCGGCGGCGAGATCGCCGTGGCGGCGCAGCAGGGTGGCACCCAGGGTTTTTGCCATGGCCATGAACAGGCTGGCCGGCACGCCCTTGCCGGACACGTCGGCGATGGTGATGCACAGGCGCTCGTCGTCGAGCATGAAGCAATCGTAGTAATCGCCGCCGACGGCGCGTGCCGGTTCCAGTAACGCCGCCAGAGTGAAACGTTTTTCTCCGGCAAAGCGCGTGCCGGGGTCGGGCAAAAGGCCCATCTGGATGCGGCGGGCGGCGTCGAGTTCGCCGGCGACGCGGGCGGCTTCCTCGCGGCTTTTCTGCAATTGCCGTTCGTTTTCGCGCCGGGCGCGGTCGGCCTGGATCAACACGTTGCCCAGTTGCACGATGACGGCGGGCGAGAGCAGCAGGAACAGGCTGGCCCCGTCGAACAGCCAGCCGCCGCTGGCAAAGGCCGAGTAACCGCCGGCCAGCAGCAGGATGCCGGTGGCGGCAAAGCTGGCGACGGCATAGCGCGGTTTCCAGCGCGGCAGGGCGAGCAGGAGGCCGCTGCCGATCAGCAGGAGCAGCCCGATTTCCAGCCAGGGCAGCCAGTAGGGGCGCTGCAAGGCGTGGCTGGCAAGCAGGCTTTCGATCACCTGGGCGTGAATGTCGCTGCCGGGCAGGCTGTCGCCGAGCGGGGTGACGACGCGATCCTGCAAGCCGACGCTGTTGAAGGCGATCAGCACCAGCCGCTGGCTGAAGGTTTCCGGGGGATAGAGGCCGGACAGCACGTCGGCAGCCGAGAGGTGGTGGTCGGCGCTGGGGCGGCTGAAATGCAGCAGGATTTCGCCATTGCCTTGGGTCGGCAGGCGGTAATCGCCCAGGCGGATGGCCTGCAATCCCTGCGCGCCGTATTCGGTCTGCACTGCGGCCTGCACTTCGTCGCTGCCCAGTGCCTGGCGCACCATTTCCAGCGGCAGCGAGAGATAGGGCTGGCCGGCCACGAAGGCCAGGCTGGGAACGCGGCGCAGGATGCTGCGCTGGTCGTGATTTTCCGCTTCGCCGGGGCCGGCGTTGATGAAGGCTTCGCCGGTAGCGGCGGCCTGCAGTTGCGGCAGGCTGGAGAGGGCGCTGGCGAAGTGCGGCAAGGAGTTTTGCCGTTCGGCTGGCAAGGCGAGATGCGGCAGCGGGTGGATGGGCAGGCGCTCGCCCGGCAGGCTGCGGCTGAGGCCGACGGTGGCGAGGATGCTGGTGTGCCGGGCGAGTGCGCCGGCCAGTGCCTGATCGGGATCGGGCAGGGCGGCGATGTGGGCGGCTTGAGCGGCCGGCAGGCGGCGGGCGAGTAACTCGGGCGCGTTCTGATCGCGTTCGGCAAACACCATGTCCAATCCGATGGCGAGCGGCTCGCCGGCCTGGATGGCGAGCACGAGGCGGGCCAGCAGATCGCGTGGCCACGGCCATTGACCGTATTCGGCCAGGCTCTGGCTGTCGATGCCGACGATCAGTACGGGCTGGTCGGGGTGTTGCGGACGCGGCGCAAAACGTTGATAGCGGTCGAACAGCGCGGATTGCAGGGATTGCAGCGGCGTCTTTTCGATGTGCTGCAGCAGAAAAGCGCCTGCGAGCAGCAGGGCTGCAGGGAGCCAGCGCCACCAGGGTCTGCGCATGCCGGCTTACAGATCGACGGTGAGGCCGTCGTAAGCGGAGACGATTTCCAGCGGCGCGCGCTCGCCCCGGGTGATTTTTTCCAGGCGGCGGGTTTCTTCCAGCAGATGGCCCAACTGGTTGTCGTCATTGGCCGGTTCGTGGTGGAACAGGGCGAGCCGGCGGGCGGCGGCAGCCTGACACAGTTCGACGCCGACCACGTTGCTCGAATGGCCCCATTCGGACTTGACCGAAGCGGCCTCGGCGAGTGAATACATGGCATCGAAAATGACCAGATCGGCCTTTTTGAAGAATTCGGTGAAGCTTCTGAGGCTTTCCTTGTCGTCCAGGCGATGCTCCGAGTCGGTGCTGTACACCACGGTTTTTTCGATGCTCTCGAAACGGTAACCGTAGGAGTCGCCCGGGTGTTTCTGCAGTTTCGGCGTGACGTTGATGCCGCAGATGTAGTGCGATTCGCCCGGCGTCATCAGGTCGAATTCGATGTCGGCACCGGCCTGGGTGTAATCGACCGGAAAATTCGGGGCGCGCATCTGGCGGCGGAAAGCCTCTTCCAGCCCGCTGTGGCAGCCGTGAATGACGATGCGGTTGCCGGGGATGTAGATGGGCGTGAAGAAGGGGATGCCCATCAGGTGATCCCAGTGCAGATGGGAAATGAAGAGGTGGTACACCTGCGGATTGGGTACGCCGTAGCGGGCGATCTTGGCCTGGCCGAGCGCGCGCGCGCCGGTGCCGACGTCGCAGATGAAATGTTCCGGGCCATTGGTGACGATCTCGATGCAGGACGAGTTGCCGCCAAAGGTGCCGCGCACGGCAAAGGGCAGGGCGTCGATGAAGGCATCGAGTTCGCTTTGCTTGCGGAAAGTGCGGCCATTGGCGGCGAGCAGGGCGCTGCTGATCTTGGCGCGCACGTCGCTATGGGTGATGGAGGACGGCAGGGAGCCGCGCGTGCCCCAGAAAATGACCTGTTTCATGCGCCCAGCACCTCGCAGGCGGTGTCCACCGTGGCGTAGCAGGGTACGATCAGGTTGAAGCGGCTGATGGTGAATACTTCCTGCACCAGCGGCGTCAGGGCGGCGAGGGCAAAATTGCCGCGCTGCGCCTTGGCCTGGCGCGCCGCCAGCATCAGCACGCGCAAACCGGCGGAGCTGATGTACACCACGCCGGAAAAATCCAGCACCAGCGCCGGCTGGCCTGCCGCGCAGTCGTCCAGTAAAGGTTTCAGCGCCTGGGTGAACTCCTCGGTCACTGCCTGGTCTATACGCCCCGTAACCAGCGCCACACGGGCGCCTTTTTGTTCGCGAACAGGAAGTTTCATCGTCGGGCTACCTTGAATTGACAGGTGTTTGATCTGATAACCAAGCGGAGGAGTATGCCATGCTCGCCGCAGCCTTTATGTAAAATATTGCATGCACACTTTTTCCGACCCGTCCGGCCAATCCGGCACGCCGCCGCCCCTGTTTTCCCGCCGCAAGTTCTGGGCGCACCGTTTCGGTCCGGCCCCTTTCCTGCCGATGTCGCGCGCCGAAATGGAGCAACTGGGCTGGGATTCCTGCGACGTGATTCTGGTCACGGGCGACGCCTACATCGACCACCCCAGTTTCGGCATGGCGCTGATCGGGCGCACGCTGGAAGCGCAGGGTTTCCGCGTCGGCATCATCAGCCAGCCGGACTGGCATTCGGCGACCGATTTCCGCCGCCTGGGCAAACCGAATCTGTTTTACGGCGTCACCGCCGGCAACATGGATTCGATGATCAACCGCTATACCGCCGACCGCAAGCCGCGCTCGGATGACGCTTACACGCCGCACGCCGAAGCCGACAAACGCCCTGACCGGGCGCTGACGGTGTACGCCCAGCGCTGCCGCGAGGCGTTTTCCGGCGTGCCGGTGGTGATCGGTTCGATCGAGGCCAGCCTGCGCCGCATCGCGCACTACGACTACTGGTCGGACAAGGTGCGCCGCTCGGTGCTGCCGGATGCCAAGGCCGATCTGCTCATTTTCGGCAACGCCGAGCGGGCGCTGGTGGAAGTCGCGCACCGTCTGGCGCAGGGCGAGAAGATCGGCGCGATCCGCGACCTGCGCGGCACCGCCTTCATGGTGCCGCCCGGCTGGCTGCCGGACGCGCAGTGGACGACGCTGGATTCGACCGAGGTCGACACGCCGGGGCCGGTGGCAGCGCATCAAAATCCTTATGCCGAACAGGAAAGCCAGCCCGCCTGCGCGCCTGAAGCCGCCGACAAGCCGGTGCGCATCGTCAGCCGCGCCGAGCGCCTGCGCGCCTGGCGCAGCCAGCGGGCGCACACGGTGGTGCGGTTGCCGTCCTACGAGCAGGTGAGGAGCGATCCGGTGCTGTACGCGCACGCATCGCGCACCTTCCATCTCGAATCCAATCCGGGCAATGCCCGCGCTCTGGTGCAGGCGCACGGCGAGGGCGCGAGTTGTCGTGACGTCTGGCTGAATCCGCCGCCGATTCCGCTCGCCACCGCCGAACTCGACGCCATCTACGAATTGCCCTACGCCCGCCGCCCGCATCCGGCCTATGGCGAGGCGAAGATTCCCGCCTGGGAGATGATCCGTTTTTCAGTGAACATCATGCGCGGCTGTTTCGGCGGCTGCACCTTCTGCTCCATCACCGAACACGAGGGACGCATCATCCAGAGCCGTTCCGAGGATTCGGTGATCCGCGAGATCGAGGAAATGCGCGACAAGACGCCGGGTTTCACCGGCGTGGTGTCCGACCTCGGCGGGCCGACCGCCAACATGTATCACCTGAAATGCAAGGACGAGAAGATCGAAGCCGCCTGCCGCCGTCTGTCCTGCGTGTACCCGGACATCTGCGAGAACATGGGCACCGATCACGCGCCGCTGATTTCGCTCTACCGCCGCGCGCGCAGCTTGAAGGGCGTGAAGAAGATCCAGATCGGCTCCGGCCTGCGCTACGACCTCGCCGTGCGCTCGCCGGAATACATCCGGGAACTGGTCACGCACCACGTCGGCGGCTACCTGAAAATCGCCCCGGAACACACTGAGGAAGGCGTGCTCTCGAAAATGATGAAGCCGGGCATCGGCGCTTACGACCGCTTCAAGCAGTTGTTCGACCGCTTCTCACGCGAGGCGGGCAAGGAGCAATACCTGATTCCCTACTTCATCGCCGCCCACCCCGGCACGACCGATGCGGATATGCTCAACCTCGCCCTGTGGCTGAAGAAAAACAACTTCCGGCTCGATCAGGTGCAAGCCTTCGTCCCCACGCCGATGGCGCTGGCAACGACCATGTACCACACCGAAAAGAATCCTCTGCGCAGGTTGCAACGCGCGGGCGCGGAAACCGTGGGTGCCGTGCGCGGCGCAAAGCAGCGGCGGCTGCACAAGGCCTTTTTGCGCTATCACGACCCGGAAAACTGGCCCCTGCTGCGCGAGGCCCTGAAGGAAATGGGCCGCGCCGATTTGATCGGCAACGGCAAGAAACAGCTCGTCCCCGCCTGGCAACCCGCCGGCACCGGCCAGAGCTGCGCCCAGAAAAGGGCTGCCGCCAGCGGTAAACCCGCCAACAGTAAACCCACCAGCGCGGCCAAGCCGTTCAACTCGGGTAAACCAGCGCCTGGCAAGAAAACCTACCCCGCCCGGCCAGCCGGCCCGCGACCGGGCGCTGGTAAACCGACCAGCCAGCCCTTCTCCGCCAAGCCCTCTGCCCGCAAACCTTCCCGCTGATTCCCCACCCTTCCCCCTTCACCGCATGCAATCCACTTACGAAAAAATCGGCGGCGACGCCAGCGTCGCCCAACTGGCCGACCGCTTCTACCAGCGCATGGCCGAAACGCCGCAATTCGCCGAATTGCGCGCCATGCACCCGGAAAACTTGCAGACCTCGCGCGACAAGCTGTACAAATTCCTCTCCGGCTGGTTCGGCGGCCCGGATCTGTTCGTCGAGGAATACGGCCACCCGCGCCTGCGCCAGCGGCACATGCCGTTCGCCATCGGCGAAAAGGAGCGCGACCAGTGGGTCGCCTGCATGCTGCTCGCCATGGACGATGTCGGCATCGAAGAAAACCTGCGCATGAAGCTGCTGCAGAATTTCTTCAACACTGCCGATTTCATGCGCAACCAAGCCGGCTGAACATGCCGCGGACGAACGATCTGCCGGCGCTGCGCGAGGCTCTCATCGCCTTCCGCGACGCCCGCGACTGGCAGCAATTCCACTCGCTGAAAAACCTCATCGTCTCGCTCAACCTGGAAGCGGCGGAGCTGCTGGAACTGACCCAGTGGCTGCGTGACGAAGAAGTCGACGCCCTGCCCGCCGACCCCGTCCGGCGCGATGCTTTAGCCGACGAATGCGCCGACGTTTTCCTCTACCTCATCCTGATCGCCGACCGCGCCGGCATCGACCTCTGTGCCGCCGCCCAGGCCAAGCTGGCGAAAAACGCGGCCAGATATCAGTGTGCAAGTCGGTTATCGAGTGGATGTGCCAAATAATTTTGTTTTGAGCTCCTCAACAACACGGGAAACGATGTTGCATGCTTCACTTGCCGGCACGTGCGACCAGATACGCACCACGGTCCACCCCGCTGCCTCTAGCAGAATGGTCGTTTCCGCATCGCGAGCCATATTTCTTATGATTTTTTCTCGCCAGAACGTAGCGTTGGATTTTGGCCAAGTAGCATGTTGCGGGCAGCCGTGCCAGAAGCAGCCGTCGACGAAGACAGCAACCTTGAGCTTGGTGAAGGCAATATCAGCAGTACGCCGCGGCTTCTGTGAAACGGTGTAATTAACGCGATAGCGGAGTCCACGCTTGTGCAACTCCGTTCGCAAGGCTAGTTCGGTTTTAGTGTCCTTCTGTCGGACGCGTGACATCCTACGGCTCACGCTTACGGACACTACAGTTGGGTTTACCATTGATTCTGCCGTCTTGCTGAAGAGACGTTCGCCAGTGAGATGAAGAGGGGGTTGTTTGATCCTTTTGACACATCCAATTGGTTCGCTAAGCCGTCGGTGTACTCGAAAGTTAAATGTGAAAATGCGAGAATACTGGACCAAGATATCAGGAGGAATTGATTCTATCGTGAATGCCACTCGTATTGAAGGTGTTGACCTCTTCTGCGGTGTCGGCGGCCTTTCGTGCGGGCTTGCTGCCCAAGGGGTTCGTATGGTTGCCGGGATCGACGTAGACCCGGCGTGCCAATATCCCTATGAAGCAAACCACGAAGGGGTCAAGTTTCTTTTACGTGATATCACAACAGTCAGCGGCGAAGAGTTGAATGCACTGTGGTCGCCAGGCGTCGTGCGGCTTTTGGCTGGATGTGCGCCATGTCAGCCATTTTCCAGCTACGCCAACACCGCAACTGTCGACAAAGCCAAGTGGCGTTTGCTCTTGGAGTTCGCGCGTCTGGTGGACGAGAGCCGTCCGGACTTGGTCACCATGGAAAACGTACCTCGCCTGCAGCAGGCGCAGCCTTTCAAAGGCTTTTTGCGCACCTTGAAACGCGGTGGATATCACGTCGCCTACGCGGTGGTCAACGCTGCCGACTACGGTACCCCACAACAACGAAAACGACTGGTGCTGGTGGCCTCGCGACTTGGCCCGGTGGCCATACCAGAGCCAACCCACAAAGGGAGTAAGAACTGGGTGACGGTACGTCAAGCCGTGGGACATCTCAAGAAGCTGAAGGATGGCCAATCCTGCAAGAGTGACCCCCTGCACATCGCGTCGACCCTTTCAGAGCTAAATCGTGCTCGCATTCGAGCTAGTAAACCAGGTGGTACTTGGCGAGACTGGCCGGATCATCTGGTGGCTGCCTGCCATCAGCGCGAAAGTGGCAAACACTCTGCTGGCGTTTATGGCCGTATGGAATGGGATAAGCCCGCGCCTACAATGACGACTCTGTGCAATGGGTACGGCAATGGCCGCTTCGGGCACCCCGAACAGCATCGTGGCATCTCTCTGCGTGAAGCGGCGATTTTTCAGTCTTTCCCGGAAACCTACCGCTTCGCTCGGGAAGACGAAAAGGTGATTGTCAGGACGGCCGCCAGACTGATTGGCAACGCCGTCCCCCCCAAACTGGGGGAGGCCGTAGCTAGGGCTCTTTACGCTTCGCTGCCGGCTGCAGCTGACACTGGAGCAGCCACGGACGGTTGTGCCAAGTAACGCCGATCCTGCAGGTAATTGTCAACCTCAGTGGCTATCTTACGCAGGGTGTCAAACACCGCCTCCGCGTCGATTTCCAAGGTTGCTACCGCAAGGTCCCGGCCTAGATCGGTAAAGCTCTTTTCTCCATGGGCCAACTCGTTTCGATTGACCTTGACTTTCTGAAGAGCAGCGTCTGTCAGATGCGCAGGCGGGCGGTCGTTGTGGGTCTGGGCCACCACGCCAAATTTCTTCAATTGCTCGTAAAAAACTACACTATCGACACTGCCTGAAATACCGTCGACGCGCTTGTCTTTACCCGAAGAGCGGCTCTTCCAGTCGTCCATCCAATACTGGAACAGGCTTGTGTGAAGTGGGGAGGCGGAAGAGAGTACGGTGGACTTTGTGTCCTTCTTCACAGTTTTCAGAACCACGCGGAGCAATTGTGCATTGAGGGCATCCGCACTGGAGCAGTTGGAGCCTATGGCATCATGCATTTCGTCGAGTAACTGCACCAACGTTGCCTCCATGGCGCTGTAAAGCAGTAAGACCAAGTTTGCCTTGAGAGTATGGGTAAGTTCCATGGTCAATGGAAACTGCAACTCGCCTTCCTTCGCGATGAGCATGGCCCGCCGTTCAACTGCCACCTTCAGGAAATTCAGATAAGTCGTTATTTCGAATTTTCTCTGGTTCAACAGATCGTCTGTAAGCTGAACTTCGCTCATTGGAAGAGTCCTAGTTGCCCTAGATCCTCTTCTAGCTCTAATGTGTCTGGTGGCGAATCGGCGTTGGCACTGGCTTCAACTTCAGCGGTACCCGGGGCTTCTACAAACGCATTGCCCAGCAAGTTGTCGCGCACGTAATGGATGCGATTAATGAGTTTGGGCCGCGAGTTGCTAGCATCTGAGCGGGTGTGCTTAATAAATATATCACTGTCTAGCCATTGACTGATATCTCCCGGCACAAGCTCTGGGTTCTCACGCAGAGCCAGAGAGACACCGACTGCAATAGCCTCGAAGCGGATACGCGGAACGGTGTTATAACCACTACGCTTAAAGCCGTTAGAAAAATGCTGAGACACGAAATTCAGCATGCGAACGAATTCATCGTGCATGGCTTGCTTGTCTACGTCTGAAAAACTTTCGTTCTTACTCCTAAGGTAGTCAGTTAGGAACTCATCAACACTCTTTTGGAAGCCCTGATAGTTGTTAAGATAGGCGAAATACCGCAGGACGATTTCTTCGTATTCCTTGCGTTTGGCGTTGCGGTCGCTAAGCGGGACGAGTGCTTTGAACTGCTCGTTCGCAGCGCATTCTGTAATGAACTTCATGAACGGGCCGTCGACCACCCCGCGACGGACTTCCATGCCGGTCAGCTTGGTCCCGCCGGAGTTCAGACGGTCAAACATCTCACGGCGCGCATCCTCGTCAGCCTTTTCTGTAAGTTCAATCACACGAACGGCGGTGCGTTTGAACCGCATCTGCCGAGGCTTGCTGAAATCGGAAAACCTCATGCCAATAGCCTGCGTGAGCTTCTTGAGCCCGACTAGCTCAAGCCTGTTGGAAAGGAAATTGTCCAAGGTTCTGATGCGTTGCGATCCGTCGATGATTTCCAATGCACCTTCCCGATCGCCCTCCCCGACATCAGCCGCAAAGATGAAAGGCACTGGCAGCTTGATAAGGATCGACTCAATAAACCGGGACTGTTGCTTGGGTGTCCACACCATTTCCCGTTGGTAGTCCGGAATGAAAATTTCCGATTCATCCGTTTCTCGGCCACTAGTGAACTTCTCTACCAGCACACCGATGGGCCACTCTTTGATTTCGTAATCCGTGATCTTCTGCAATTCTTCAATTTGCTGGTCAACAGATATTGCACGCGTGCCGTCGGCCAACCGCTGTTGTTGTTGTACTTCTTCCGCCATGGTTCATTCCTTGAATGATCGAAAATGAAAGCCTCAGGATGCCCTGAGATCCATATGCTTGATTGTGTAACAGATTGGATAGATGTTAACCGCTTGAGTGTCGCCCGCCAGTCAGTTCATCGCGAATGACCGCAAGCAGCCTTGAGCGGACTGCCTCGGTTGCTGCTTAGGCGCGTCGCTTTGGGAGAGTTCCAATCCAACACGACTCAATGCCTGTAAGGTCAAGGTAGAAGCCATAAAACGGTGCTTATGAGCATAGGATTTCCTGCTTAACTTGGGGGGGGCTTGAAGCCTGGCTTCTTGAATGCAAAAAAAGCACCGGCTCCCGCGATCAGAAATGCCAATAGTAAGACGGCTTGGCCAAATACTGTGCCTACCAAGCTTGCACCGGCGGCGAAAGCAATAACTAGCATCGACCCGACAACTGAAATAGTTGTTCCAATGATCGCACCTGGTGTTGGGATATTGCTTGCAAATTCCCTCCAGAACTGGTTGCCGACTTTCTGAATAAAGCTAGGGCCGTTATCGAGAACAAACCAGCAAAAACCGAACCAAAACATACTCCCCACAAACTTGGCAAAGACAGTATCTAAATCACCCGAATAAATCAGCTTCCAGTTTGTTAATACAAATTGAAGCAGCATAAATCCTGAAAGCAGCTTTACCGCCAGCACCAGCAAATCATCAGCGCTACGCTTAATCGCTTCCGCTACCATATTCACGATATCGGAATCAGAAGCCCCACCAATGCCAGCAGTTTGTGCGTAGGCTGTCGATGCTAAGAAAAGCATGGTTATTGCTAGCCATGTTTTTCTGTTCGTATGATTAAAAATCATTTCTTATTTCTTGAATATCTAGATTTGGCTGTGGGCAACCATACGCCGGTTGATCGACTGCTTTTCTGCTGGCTTCGCATGTGCTGCTTACAACGCGGCAAAGTCTTGCATCATTCGGGTAGCCGTTTTATTTCTTGTTGGAATCCTCATTGCTTTCTTCATCTGCATATTTGTACGGTTTCCCGGTTTTCAAAGGGCGTTGGATCGGACCTTTTTGGCCACCCCTCCTGATCCAATCATCGATGCCCTCTTTCTCTTGCTCTTTTTTGGCCTGTGCCACCATGTAGTTGCTCTGGGCGATTTGCTGCTCGGAAATCAGATCCCGCAACTTCATGCTTTCCTGAATCTGCCGGGCATTCAACGAGCCTAACGCCTGGAGCGCGGAAAGATTGCCTTGCGCGCCAGCGAGATTAGACATCAATCCCTGCAACGCCCGCGTGTCATCCGAAAACTGCTCCCGCTGCAACCCGGCGTTCCGCATCGCGGATTTTAGCCCGTCTTGCATGGTCGCTGTCCACTCCTTGAAACGGCCCGCAAAATCTTTCGCCACCGGGTTGTCAAACGTGCGAGCAAACTGCTCATCAATCTGAGCAATCGACGCACTGATGTTCTTCCCGTAATTCATCAGCCGACCCATGTTCGTTGCCAGTTGATCTAGCCGTTCAAGATTGACACCAGCCGGGTTCGCCTTGAGGTTTAGATACGCCGGGTTGCTGGAAAGATCGTCGGGGTCGCCGTGAAAGCAAGCCGACCAGATCGCCTGCTTGGTCGAGGGCATAAATGAAATCATGCTGACCTGCTTGCTGCATTGCGGGCCAATGGCCCAGGTGTTCAGGGAATCCAGCCTTCAACTCTCCTCGCTCTCCAGCACGTAACGCGCCCCATCGCCCTGGGCGAGGAGCCGGGTGAGGGCGGGGAGGGTGGCGTGCAGGGTTTTTTCCAGCGTCCACGGCGGGTTGATGATGAACATGCCGCTGCCGTACATGCCGAAAACCTGATTCGACGGCGCGCGCACTTCCAGGCTGACGTTGAGCCAGTCGGTTTTGTTGCTGCGACCCAGGCGTTTCAGGCGTTCCGGCAGTTCGCGCGCTTCGCGCCGGGGCAGGAGCGGATACCACAGGGCGTAGGTGCCGGTGGCAAAGCGTGTCAGCGCGTCCTGCAGGGTTTTGACGACCGCCGTGTAATCGCCGCTGGTTTCGTAGGAGGGGTCGATTAACGCCAGGGCACGGCGCGGCGGGGGCGGCAGCAGGGCTTTCAGGCCGGCGAGGCCGTCGCCTTCGGTGATGTGCACCTGACGGCCGGCGGCGCGGAAATTGTCGCGCAGAATTTTTACGTCGCTGCTGTGCAGCTCGAACAGGCGCAGGCGGTCGCTGCCGCGCAGGCATTGCTGCGCCAGCCAGGGTGAGCCGGGGTAGCGTTTGAGCGCGCCGTCCGGATTGAGCATCCGGACGAAATCGAGGTAATCCGCCGCGGCCGGCGGCAGGCCGCTGGCGTTCCAGAGCCGGCCGATGCCGTCCTGCCATTCGGCGAGCTTCATGGCGTGCGGCGCGTCGAGCGCGTAGCAGCCGGCTCCGGCGTGGGTGTCGATGATCCAGAAGGGGGCGGGCTTTTCGCCGAGATACTGGGCGATTTGCAGCAGGATCAGGTGTTTGAGCACGTCGGCGTGGTTGCCGGCGTGATAGGCGTGGCGGTAACTGAGCATGGGGGCAGTATACTGCGCCGCCATGCCGCTCCTCGAAAGCTTTTTGATCCTTCTGCTCGGCGCTGCCACCTGGTACTGGCTGGATGCGCTGAAAGCCCGCGAAACCGGCGTGCGGGCCGCGCGCGCCGCCTGCCGCGAGGAAGGCGTGCAGTTGCTCGACGAAACCGTGGCGGGCCGCTTCGGCGGCGTCGGCCGCGACGATGGCGGGCAACTGAAAATCCGCCGCCACTACGCGTTCGAGTACAGCGACACCGGCGACAACCGCTGTCCGGGCGAGATCACCCTGCTCGGCCAGGAGATCGAGTGGCTGCGCCTGCGCCCGCGCTTGTACGTCGTGCCGGCTCCTTCCTCTTCCCGCTCCGATACCGAAATATGAAACCTTGCATCGAAGAAATCGAATTCCACGGCCAGCGCGCGCTGCGTCTGCGCGGCCCGCGCGGCAGCGAGGCCACGGTCAGCCCGTTCGGCGCGCAGGTGCTGTCCTGGCGCACGCCGGACGGGCGCGAGCGCCTTTATCTGTCGGAAAAAGCGGTTTTCGACGGGAACAGCCCGGTGCGCGGCGGGATTCCGGTCTGCTTCCCGCAGTTCGGTACGCTCGGGCCGCTGCCCCGTCACGGTTTGGTGCGTACCCGCAACTGGTCGGTCGCCGAGCAGCGCAGCGGCGAGGATTACGCGCTGCTGACGCTGGCCTGCGGCGACGATGCGGCGAGCCGCGAACGCTGGCCGCACGCCTTCGGCCTCGAACTGACGGTGATGCTGGAAGCGGACCGCCTCGATCTGGAGTTGTGCGTCAGCAATCCGGGCGCAAGCGCCTTTGCTTTCACCGCTGCCCTGCACACCTATCTGCGGGTGGTGCAGGTGGAAGACGTTGCCGTGGAAGGTTTGTACGGCCACCACTATCGTGATGCGCTGGCGGGCCATGCCGAGCAGCGCGACAGCGGCACCGAATTCTGCCTCGAAGGGCCGGCGGAACGCGTTTATCGCCAGATCCGCCGCCCGCAACTGCTGCGCGCCGGTAATCTGAGTCTGGGTCTGCAACAACAGGGTTTTCCCGATACCGTGATCTGGAATCCCTGGGACGCAGGCTGCGCCGCCACGCCCGACCTGCCCGCCGACGGCTGGCGGCATTTCATCTGCATCGAGGCTGCCGCCGCCGACACGGCGCAGACTGTGGCGGCGGGCGTGGAATGGTATGGGCGGCAGACGCTGCTGGCAGTGTGAACGGCGGTGAAAATCCCGGAAGGTGAAAGGGGTCGGGTGCTGCATTTCACTTTTCACGTTCCGCCGTTCACGGATTCTCCAGCCAGGCTTTCAGTACCGCTGCCTGGTTGTGCACTTCGTCGTGGGCGGCGTAGAGCAGGGTGAGGTTGCCGGTTTTTTGCCAGGCGCGCAGTTCGGCGAAGATTTCGGGGTGAGCGGTTTCCTGGGCGGCGAGCTCGGCGCAGTAGCGGGTGGCGAATTCAGGCCATTTCTCGACTTCGTGATCGAACCACTGCCGTAGTGTGTGGGAAGGAGCGACGTCCTTCAGCCATTGGTCGAGCGCGGCGTTTTCTTTTCCCAGCCCGCGCGGCCACAGGCGATCCACCAGCACGCGCCGGCCATCGCTCGTTTCGGCGGGAAGATAAATCCGCTTGATGAAAATCGACATAGGTCATGGCTCCGCTGTTGAAAGACTCGAACGAACGCTCAGAACGGGTGTGTCGAAGCTTTCCGGCACGCCTGCCAACTGCCTTTCGGGATCGATCGATTCCCGCTGGGCGGTTTTTACTTGCGCCAGTAGTTGTTGGCCGCTGCCACGGTCTGGAAGTTGATGGCGACCACCTGCGACGCTGCGGTAAGCGCATCGGCATCGTTGGCATAGACCGAGCGCAGCTTCTGCAACACCTCCGGGTCGGGCTGGGTGTAACGCACCCCCTTGCGGCTCAGGGTAATGGCCAGTTCGAAACCGGCTTGTGGGGTTTTGGTGATCAGGCTGGGCAGCCAGGTGTCAGACATGCATCTCTCCTTGTTTCAAGGCCGGCGAACAGGCGGATCCCGGCATCCGCTCAGTGTGAGCCGTATGCGTAAAAGTTCCTCCGGGTTACGTCCATTTCTGCCTTTTTTGTCACCATCGGTGCTGCGCTGAAATCGGCGGCTTGGTTTATAGTGGCGGCCTATGTCCGCTCATTCCCCATTTTTCTCCCGTTTGTGCTCCCGTCTGCTCGCCTTGGTTCTGGCGCTGACCGTGCTTGCGCCAGGGTTTGGCTGGGAGGTGGCGGGCTATGCGAATGCCGGAACGCATGTCTTGCCGCACGCAAGCGCCGAAGCGCACGCTGGCATGGATGCCGGGGCGCATGCCGGACATGATGCCGATTGCGCGACGCCGGATGAGTGCGGTGGCAGCCATCATCACTGCTGTCCTGGGCACATGCTGGGGCATTTGCCCGTTTATCCCGCAACGGCCCTACGCGTGCCGCTGCTGACGGGAGCGCAGATGCCGATCCTGGAAGACGCGGCGGCGTTCAGTTCGCGGGTTCCTCAGGGTCTGGAACGTCCCCCCAAGTTTTACGCCGTCTGAGCGTCGGCGATATTCTCCCGGTGTCTTCCTGCGGCTGTTCGCTGCAATCTTTCCGGTTCCGTTGACTGAACCGGCCCGCCGGGCCGCCGACTGTGTCTGATTCAGTCGGAGATTTTCCATGTTTTGCCTTGGGCAGAAAAAAACGTGCACGCCTTGGCGCGTGCGTGCGGGTGCGCTGGTGCGCTGGTGTGGTGCGCTGTTGCTTATATTTGGCGGTGCGGGTGCCGTTGCGAATGCGTCCACTGCGGCAGCGGCGCGGGTGCCGGTGGTGGCCGCTGAAAGCGAGCAGTTCGAGATTGTCGGGCGCTGGTACGCGGCGGGTTTGCAGTTTCATGTCGACAGGGCGGAAAGCAATGCGCCGGTGGAAAACGCGCAGCTTGCGGTGGAAGCGGCGGGCAAGGAGATCACTGCCGCTTACGACGCGGCGGCCGGGGTGTATCGCATCGACGATGCCGCCTGGCTGGCTCCCTTGCGTGCGCCGGGTGAGCATCCTTTGTCCTTTACTTTGCTGGCTGGCGAGGACGCCGATTTGCTGGCGGGCGATTTGCTGGTCAGCGCCGAGATGGATGCCGGGCCGCAGGCAAGGAGTGTTTTCGACGCGAAAATCGGGTTTTTGTTGTTTGCTGCCTTGACGGTATTTGCGCTGTTCGTCTGGCGTCGGCGCGTGCAGCGGGGGGCCGCATGAAGACGATTCAATCTGTTTTGCTGGCCCTGTGCTGCAGCGTGGGCTTGGGGTGCTTGCCGGCCTGGGCGCATGAAGGGCACGATCACGGCGATGAAGCGGCGCAATTGCCGGATAGCGGTGACCGGCCGCAGCGCCTGGCCGATGGCAGCGTGTTCCTGCCCAAACCGACCCAGCGTCAGTTGGGCGTGCGTACCCAGGCGGCGGTTGTCGCCGCTGCGCCGCAGACGCTGGAATTGTCGGCGCAGGTGGTGCTCGATCCGCAGCGTGGCGGGCGGGTGCAGGCCATGCTGGCCGGACGTCTGGAAGCCGGGGCGCAGGGTTTGCCGCTGCCGGGCAGCCGGGTGAAGAAGGGGCAGATTCTGGCGCACATCCGGCCCGCTGCCGGGCAACTGGAGCGCGCCGGGCAGGTGGCGCAACTGGCCGAGCTGCAAGCGGCGCAGCAACTGGCGCAGAAGCGGCTGGCCCGTTTGCGCGAGCTGGTCGATAGCGTGCCGGGCAAGGATATCGAAGCGGCCGAGAGCGAAGTGGCGAGCCTGCGCGCCCGGGTGGCGGCACTCGGTGCGGGTTTGTCCGGCAGCGATGCCCTCGTTGCGCCGGTGGATGGCGTGGTGGCCTCGGTCAATGGCGTGGCCGGACAGGTGGTGGAAGCGGGGAGCTTGGTGTTTGAAATCACCGACCCGGACAGCCTGTTCGTCGAAGCCAGCGCCTACGAAGCCTTGCGCTGGCAGGACATCGGTGGCGCCCGGCTGGCGCTGGGTCAGCGCGCCAATGGCCCGGCTGAAGCGAGCGTGGCGCTGGATTTTCTCGGCGCGGCCCGGCGTTTGCGCGAGCAGAGTCTGCCCTTGCTGTTCGGCGTGCGTGCGCCGGGCGCGGGCTTGCATTGGCCGCTGGGCCAGCCCGTGAAACTACAGGTGCAACTGGCGCAGAAAATCGCGGGCGTCGCCCTGCCCAGCGCTGCGCTGGTGCGCACGCCGGCCAATCTGCCTGCCGTCTGGGTCAAGGTGCACGCCGAGCAATTCGTGCTGAAAACGGTGCGCAGCGAGGCGCTCGACGGCGCGCGCGTGCTGGTGCGCGACGGCTTGGCGGCGGGTGATCGGGTGGTGGTGATCGGCGCTGGCCTGATCAGCCAGGTTCGCTGAGGAGCGCCGCATGTTTCAGTGGATACTGGAAAAAAGCCTGAGCGCGCGGCTGCCGGTGCTGGTGGCCGCCTGCATCCTGATGTTCTATGGCGCGTTCGAGGCGCAGCGGTTGCCGGTGGATGTCTTTCCCGATCTCAACCGCCCGACCGTGACCCTGATGACCGAAGCGGGCGGCATGGCGCCGGAAGAGGTCGAGCAGCTCATCAGCTTCCCGCTGGAAACCGCGCTCAACGGCCTGCCGGGCGTGAGCAGCGTGCGCTCGGTGTCGGCGGCGGGGCTGTCCTTCGTTTATGTCGCGTTCGACTGGAAAACGGATCTGTACCGGGCGCGGCAGATGGTCAGCGAGCGTTTGGGCGGCCTGGCCGCCGAGTTGCCTGCCGGCATCGTACCCAGCATGGGGCCGGTGTCCTCGGTGATGGGCGAGGTGATGATGCTGGCGATTCCGCTGGATGACGCGCAGGGCAGCGACATGGCGGCGCGTGAATACGCCGATTGGGTGCTGCGCCCGCGTCTTCTGGCGGTGGCCGGGGTGGCGCAGGTGATCCCCATTGGCGGCGCGGTGCGGCAATATCAGGTGCAGCCGGATAGCCGGCGCATGGCGGAATTGGGTATCGGTCTGGAGCAGTTGGAAGCGGCTTTGCGCGGCTATTCGAGCAACACTTCGGGCGGTTTTCTCGAAATCGACGGCCGCGAATTCCTGATTCGCCATCTGGGGCGCAGCGAGCGTCTGGAGGATTTGCGCAATCTGGCCCTGGGCGCGCGCAACGGCCAGCCGATCCTGTTGCGCCAGATCGCCCGCGTTGAATTTGCGGCGGCGGTCAAACGCGGCGACGCCGGGTTCAACGGTGCGCCGGCGGTCGTGTTGAGCATCCAGAAACAGCCCGATGCCGACACCATCGCACTCACCCGGCAACTGGAAGCGGCGCTGGCGGACATGCAAACCAGCCTGCCCGCCGGCGTGCTGGCACCGGAAGTGTTTTTCCGCCAAGCCGATTTCATCCAGTCTTCCATCGACAACCTGCAACTGAAGCTGCTGTTCGCCGCCTGCCTGGTTGCCGGCGTGCTGTTTTTCTTCCTCGGCAACCTGCGCACCATGCTGATTTCGCTTACCGCGATTCCGCTCTCCATCCTGATTGCGGTGCTGGTGTTCGATTGGCTGAAGCTGTCGATCAACACCATGACGCTCGGCGGGCTGGCAATTGCCATCGGCGAGCTGGTGGATGACGCGGTGGTCGATGTCGAGAACATCCTTCGCCGCATGCGCGAAGCGGCGGCCCGGGGCGTGGCCCATGATCTGCGCGAACTGGTGCTGCAGGCTTCGCTCGAAGTGCGCTCGGCCATCGTGTACGCCACCTTCATCATTGCCCTGGTGTTCGTGCCCCTGTTCGCGCTGCCAGGCATCGAGGGGCGTCTGTTCGTGCCGCTGGGGGTGGCCTACATCGTGTCGATTCTGGCTTCGTTGCTGGTTTCGGTGACGGTGACGCCGGTCATGGCCTACTACCTGCTGCCAGCCCTGGTGGCGCGCAAGCACGAGGAAACCCGTCTGGTCAGCCGCCTGAAACGCGCCTACCGACCCCTTCTCGAACGCGTTCTGGCCGCGCCGCGTGCGCCGCTCGTAGCGGCAGCAATGGCGGTGTTTCTGGCAGCGGCGGCGGTGCCGTTTTTTCCGACCACGTTTCTGCCGCCCTTCAACGAAGGTTCGATGACGGTGATGCTGCGCCTGGACCCCGGCGTGACGCTCGCGGAATCGGTGCAGGTGGCGACGCAGGCCGAACGGCGGTTGCGCGATGTGCCGGAAATTGCCCAGATCGGCCGTCGTTCCGGGCGCGCCGAGCTGGATGAACATGCCGAGGGTGTGCATGTGTCGGAGCTGGAATTGCGCCTGAAACCCGGCGGGCGCGACAAGGAAGCGCTGCATGCGGAGATCCGCGAGCGGCTGAAACATCTGCCCGGCACCCTGAATCTCGGCCAGCCCATTTCGCACCGCATCGACCACATGCTGTCCGGCGTGCGGGCGCAGGTGGCGGTCAAGCTCTTCGGCGACGATCTCGATCTTTTGCGCAGCCAGGCGAACGTCTTGCAGGAAAAACTGCGGCAGATTCCCGGTGTGGCGGATCTGGAAATCGAAAAACAGGTGCTGGCGCCACAGATCAGGGTGGCCGTCGATTTTGCCGCCGCTGCCCGCTACGGCCTGTCTCCCGGGCAGTTGCTGCGTGAATTGCAGATTCTGGTCGAAGGCGAAAAAATCGGCCAGATCATCGATGGCAACCGCCGGTTCGATCTGCGCCTGCGCCTGTCCGAAGAAGGGCGCGGGCCGCAGGCGTTGCACGATCTGCTGATCGACACGCCGCTGGGCGCGGTGCCGCTGGCGCAACTGGCGCGCATCGAGGAAGGCGACGGGCCGAATCAGATCGCCCGCGACGATGGCCGGCGGCGCATCGTGCTGTCGCTGAACGCCCAGGGACGGGCGCTCTCCGACGTGGTGGCCGACGTGCGCGCGGCGATTGCCGATACGCCGCTGCCCAGCGGCTATTTCGTCACCCTGGGCGGGCAGTTCCAGGCGCAGGAGGAAGCCGCCCGCCTGATCGCCGTGCTGGCGACCGGCTCGGCCCTGCTGGTGTTCATGGTGCTGTTCGGGCGCTATCGCTCGGCCGTGCTGGCGGTTCTGGTCATGGCCAACGTGCCGCTGGCGCTGGTGGGCGCGGTGCTCGGGCTGTGGCTGTCGGGGCAGCCGCTCTCCATTGCCGCCCTGATCGGCTTCATCACCCTGGCCGGCATCGCCACGCGCAACGGCATCCTCAAGGTCAGCCACTGGCTGAACCTGATGCGCTTCGAGGGCGAGCGCTTCACCCGGGAAATGATCGTGCGCGGCGCGCTGGAACGCCTGACGCCGGTGCTGATGACGGCGCTGGTGGCGGCTTTCGCCCTGGCCCCGCTGCTGTTCGAGGCCGGCCAGCCGGGTACGGAAATCTTGCACCCGGTGGCCGTGGTGATCTTCTCCGGCCTGATCGGTGCCACCTTGCTCGACACCTTCATCACCCCTGCCCTGTTCTGGCGTTTTGGCCGCAAACCGGCCGAGCGTCTGCTGGGCGAATCCTTCAGCGAAACCCTTTGATTCTTACAGGAGCAACAGCATGAGAAAACTCACTTTCCCCCTGATTCTTGCGGCTGTATTCGCCGTTCAGCCGCTGGCAGCGCACGAAGGCCACGGCCAGTCGATGCATGGCGGCATCGTGGCGGAGGCCGGCCACGCGCAATTCGAGATCGTCGCCAGGGATGGCCGGATCACCGTGCATGCCAGCAACCACGGCGCGCCGCTGGCGACTGCCGGGGCGAGCGGCAAGCTGACCGTACTCACGGGTACGAACAAACAGGAAATTCCCCTGCAAGCCAGCGGCCAGGATCGGTTGCAAGGCCAGGGCAAACTGACGGCAGGCGACAAACTTTTGCTGAACGTGATCTGGCCGGGGCAGAAACCCCTGCAGGCCCGCGCCGTCGTGCATTGAGGAGGGCGGACATGAACGTACGAATGACACGCCGGCGCCTGCTGGCCGCCGCCTTGCTCCTGCCTGCCCATGGTGTGCTGCACGCGGCAAATCCGAGGCAGGAACTCGAGGTCTGGAAAAGCCCGCACTGCGGCTGCTGCGGCGACTGGGTGGAACACCTGGAACAGAACGGTTTTACTGTCAAAGTGCATACGGTCGATGATCTGGACGCGCAGCGCCGGCAACTCGGCATGCCGGCCCGCTACGCCTCCTGCCACACGGCGAAGGTGGGCGGCTATCTGCTGGAAGGCCATGTGCCGGCGGCGGACATCCGGCGTCTGCTGCACGAGCGGCCCGCCGCGCTCGGGCTGGCCGTGCCGGGGATGCCGGTCGGCTCGCCGGGGATGGACGGGCCGGCGTACGGCGGGCGCAAGGATGCCTATAGCGTGTTGCTGATCGAAACAGGCGGCGCGGCCAGGGTGTTTGCGCGTCATTGAGCCGTGCCGGGGTTTTTGCTCGGTATCTTGATTTGTATCGCAGCAGGAAAGATGCGTTCGGGCTAGGCTGACCCCATTTTTCCTTGTTGCGAACTGCTATGACACCTCACGCCCTGAACCTGCGCCCCTTTACTCTCGCGACCTTGCGCGCAGCCCTGGCTGCCGGCTGGCAACTGGCCAATCGGACGCGCATGGTTTCCTTCCTGTATGCGCTGCCCTTTACACTCCTGGGCCTGCTGATTTTCGTGCTCCTGCACGATCGGGGTTTGCTGCCATTTGCGCTGGCAGCGGCGGGCGGGTTCATGCTTTTTGGCCCGGTGCTGCTGGCTGGGTTTTTTGGTATCGCCCGGGCGGCAGAGCGGGGCGAGCCGCCTGGCATGGGTGCCATCGCCGCCGGTTTTCGCCAGGCCGCGCCCGCCTTGTGGGTGCTGGCGCTGGTCTGCCTGCTCCTGTTCCTGATTTTTGCCACCGATGCGGCCATTCTCTACAGCTACATGGTGGGCGGCACGCCATTCACCTTCGCCAGCATTCCCGGGCGGGCAGCGGAAGCCTCGCGTTTTGCCTTTTGGGCGGGGGTTTCGGGCTGCTTCATCGCCGGGCTGGTGTATGTGGTGACGGCGTTTTCCGTGCCGCTGCTCGCCGAGCGCCGCGCCGAGCTGGTGCCGGCGGTCGTGGCGAGCGTGCGCCTGGTGTTCGGCAACCTGGGCCCGGCCCTTGTCTGGGCGGGGATTCTGGGCGTTCTCGGCGTCGGTAGCGCCCTGCTTTTACCGGCTTTTCCCGTCGTTTTGCCGTGGCTGGCTTATGCCGGGCGGGAGTTGGCGCGTCAGGTCGTCGTGGCAGCCGATGCAGAAATTGATTGAAATCCTAGAAACCACTACATATACTCGTCGTACTACATTGATCTGACGGGGTTTTTATGTTGGCTGGAACGATAGGAAAGTATCAGTTCCGCATTCGCACCCGAACCGGGGTCATCGTCGAGCACCTCTCGTTTCATGGGCGCGACGAAGCCGATGCGCGGCGCAAGGTGGAGCAGATCTACAACAATTGCCAGGTGCTCGATTGCGTGTACCAGGACGTGCCGATGAACGGCCGCCTGGGCACGGTCAATTACGAGGACGTGATGGACCTCATCATCGCGCGTTGAGGCGCGGCTCAGTTTGCCGGACCGGCGCGCAGATGGCCTCGCCCGACGAGTTCGACGAAAAGTTTCTGATAATCCTGAGCGCCGGCGCTGCTGGCGTTGCGGCGAAACACATCCTGACGGAAAGCGGGGCTTTCGGCGACAGTCACGTTCTCGGTGATGGCCGTGTCCAGCACTTCGTCGCCGTAACGCTCGCGCAGTTTGTTGCGCACGTCCTCGCTCATGCGGCGGCGGCGGTCGAAGCGGGTGAGCAGGTAGTAACGCGGCACGCGCCGTTTCAGCACGGGTTCGAGCACTTCCAGGGTGCGGGAAATTTGCTCTGCCGCCTGTAGCGACAGGTAATCGGTGGAAACCGGCACGATCAGAAGCTCGCAGGCGAAAATGGCGTTCAGGGCCAGGACGCCGATGTAAGGGCAGCAGTCGATGATGCAGGGACGCCCCGGATGCGTGGCGTCGAGCGTTTCCATGCCGTGGCGCAGCTTGTTGAGAATGGCCGGGCCTTTGCCAAAAATGGAATCGACCTTGATGAGCTGCTGGTGGGCGGGAATCAACTGCCCGATGCCCTCCCACTCCACTTCCAGTTCGCGCAGCGTGCGCTGATCCTGGAAGAAAGCGAACAGGCTCCGATCCGATTCGGGCGGCGTCTTGCCGTGGATGCTCGACAAGTGTCCCTGCGGATCGAGATCGATGAGCAGCGGCGGCGTGCCGGAACGCTGCAAAGCAGCGCCCAGGTTGAGGGCGGTGGTGGTTTTCCCGACGCCGCCTTTCTGATTGAAGATGGCTATTCTCATGGCTGACCCGTTCTATACAGGGCGCTATTTTTCACTTAACATCCGCCTTCCTGCAAGCCTTTCCCGGAAAAAGGAAATGTGCTTGCAGTGTCATTCGGGCGGCGATGGCCGCCGTTTTTCGTTTATGGGGGTCGCCTCATGTCACATGTCATGAATACTTACGCTCGCCTGCCGGTGGCTTTCAGCCACGGCCAGGGGAGCCGCCTCACCGACACCGAGGGCCGCGAATATCTCGACGCCGTCGCCGGTATCGCGGTCAATACCCTGGGCCACGGCCATCCCAAACTGGCGGCGGCGATTGCCGATCAGGCGGCGCGCCTGATCCATACGTCCAATCTGTACGGCGTCACGGGCCAGGAGCAACTGGCGGACAAGCTGTGCGCCCTGTCCGGCATGTCGGAAGTGTTTTTCTGCAATTCCGGCTGCGAGGCGAATGAAGCCGCGATCAAGCTGGCGCGCTTTTACGGCCACCGGAAAGGCATTGAGCAGCCGACCGTGGTGGTGATGGAAAAAGCCTTCCACGGGCGCACCCTGGCGACCCTGTCGGCGACCGGCAACCGCAAGGTGCAGATCGGCTTCGAGCCGCTGGTGACGGGTTTCGTGCGCGTCCCCTACGGCGATCTGGCGGCCTTGAAAGCGGTGGCCGAGCACAACCGGAACATCGTCGCCGTGCTGTTCGAGGTCATCCAGGGCGAAGGCGGCATCCATCTGGCCGATACCGCCTACTACCGGGGCGTGCGCGAAGTGTGCGACGCCCACGGCTGGCTGATGATGTGCGACGAAGTGCAGTGCGGCATGGGGCGCACCGGGCAATGGTTCGGCTATCAACTGGCGGGCGTGCAGCCGGACGTGGCGACGCTGGCCAAGGGGCTGGCTTCCGGCGTGCCGATCGGCGCCTGCATGGCGGGCGGCAAGGCGGCCGGCCTGTTCGGGCCGGGCAACCACGGCTCGACCTTCGGCGGCAACCCGCTCGCCTGCCGCGCCGCGCTGACCACGTTGGCCTGCATGGAAGAAGAAAATCTGCTCGCCAACGCCGAGCGCATCGGCCGCCTGATCCGCGAAGGCGTGGCGGAGAACCTGCGCGGCGTGCAGGGCCTGGTCGAAGTTCGCGGCCACGGCCTGATGATCGGCATCGAACTCGACCGCCCCTGCGGCGTGCTGGTCGGCAAGGCGCTGGAAAGCGGCCTGCTCATCAACGTGACCGGCGATACGGTGGTGCGTTTGCTGCCGGCGCTCAATTTCAGCGAAGCCGATGCGCGCGAACTGGTCAGCCGCCTGAGTCTGCTGATCCGGGACTTTCTGACGGGGTAAATCATGGCGCTCAAGCATTACCTGCAATTCAAGGATTTCAGCCGCGCGGAATACGACCACGTGATCGAGCGCACGCGTTGGATCAAGGCGCAGTTCAAGAACTACCAGAAATACTGGCCGCTCACCGACCGCACCCTGGTGATGATCTTCGAGAAGGCCAGCACCCGCACCCGCCTGTCGTTCGAGGCCGGCGTGCAGCAACTGGGCGGCACGGCCATCTACCTGAACACCCGCGACTCGCAGCTCGGGCGCGGCGAGCCGGTGGAGGACGCGGCGCAGGTGATTTCGCGCATGAGCGACATCGTCATGATCCGCACCTTCGAGCAGGACATCATCGAGCGCTTCGCCGCCAATTCGCGGGTGCCGGTCATCAACGGCCTGACCAACGAATACCACCCCTGCCAGATCCTCGCCGACATCTTCACCTACATCGAGCATCGCGGCCCGATCCAGGGCAAGACCGTGGCCTGGGTGGGCGACGCCAACAACATGTGCAACACCTGGCTGCAAGCCGCGCAACTGCTCGATTTCAAGGTGCATGTGTCGACGCCGCCCGGTTACGCGTTGAACCTGGATCTGATTTCCGGTGTCGACCCGGCGCATTACGAAATTTTCGCCGACCCGATGGACGCCTGCCGGGGAGCCGATCTGGTCACCACCGACGTGTGGACCTCGATGGGCTTCGAGGCGGAAAACGAAGCGCGGAAGAAGGCATTCGCCGACTGGTGCGTGGACGCCGAAATGATGGCGGTCGCCAGCCGCGAGGCGCTGTTCATGCACTGCCTGCCGGCGCACCGCGGAGAGGAAGTCACCGCCGAGGTGATCGACGGCCCGCAGTCGGTGGTGTGGGATGAAGCGGAAAACCGTCTGCACGTGCAGAAGGCGTTGATGGAATACCTGGTGCTGGGCCGGGTTTGAGTGTTGTCCGATTTTTTGCCGCGCGGCAGGGGCCGGGCGGCTGCAAACTGGGAAAGAGCAAGGAAAGCAAATGAGCGACGTCAAAAAAGTGGTGCTGGCCTATTCCGGCGGTCTGGATACTTCGGTCATCCTGAAATGGTTGCAGGACACCTACCAGTGCGAAGTGGTCACCTTCACCGCCGATCTCGGCCAGGGCGAGGAGCTGGAACCGGCCCGCGCCAAGGCCTTGAAGGCAGGCATCAAGCCGGAAAACATCTTCATCGACGATCTGCGTGAAGAATTCGTGCGCGATTTCGTTTTCCCGATGTTCCGCGCCAACACCGTCTATGAAGGTGAATACCTGCTCGGCACTTCCATCGCCCGCCCGCTGATCGCCAAGCGCCTGATCGAAATCACCAACCTGACCGGCGCCGACGCCATCTCGCACGGCGCGACCGGCAAGGGCAACGACCAGGTGCGTTTCGAGCTGGGTGCCTACGCGCTGAAGCCGGGCGTCAAGGTGATCGCGCCGTGGCGCGAATGGGATCTGCTGTCGCGCGAAAAGCTCATGGCTTACGCCGAACAGCACGGCATCCCGGTCGACATGAAGCACAAGCAGGGCGGCTCGCCTTATTCGATGGACGCCAACCTCCTGCACATTTCCTACGAAGGCCGCCACCTGGAAGACCCGGCGGCGGAAGCCGAGGAATCCATGTGGCGCTGGACGGTGGCCCCGGAAGCCGCGCCGGATGCGGCACAATACCTTGACCTGAGCTTCGAGAAGGGCGATCTGGTGGCGATCAACGGTCAGAAAATGGCCGCCCACGAACTGCTCGCCAAGCTGAACGAACTCGGCGGCAAGCACGGCATCGGCCGCCTCGATCTGGTGGAAAACCGCTACGTCGGCATGAAGTCGCGCGGCTGCTACGAAACCCCCGGCGGCACCATTCTGCTCAAGGCGCACCGCGCCATCGAATCGGTCACGCTCGACCGCGAAGTCGCCCACCTGAAGGACGACCTGATGCCGCGCTACGCCAGCCTGGTGTACAACGGCTACTGGTGGAGTCCCGAGCGCGTCGCCCTGCAAACCCTGATCGACCACACGCAGCAGTGCGTCAACGGCTTCGTGCGCCTCAAGCTCTACAAGGGCAACGTGATCGTCGTCGGCCGCGATTCCAAGACCGATTCGCTGTTCGACCCGACCATCGCCACCTTCGAGGACGACGCCGGCGCTTACGACCAGAAGGACGCCGGCGGCTTCATCAAGCTCAACGCCCTGCGCATGCGTATTGCCGCCAATCTCAAGGCGCGCAAGGGCTAAGAAAGGACGAACGAGATGGAACCCGCACCGCCGCCCACTGGCCTGTTTGGCCTCTCCGAGGAGCAGATCGCCGATTTCTTCTCGACCTGGGGCGTCGGCGCCTTCATCCTGTTCATGCTGTTTATCATCGGCGAAATCGCCTGGCGCTCGAAAGCGGGCAAGACCGGAACTTTCGTCCTGTTCTTCGTGCTCGCCTTCGGCATGTTGGGTTTCATCGCCAAGGGCATCATCCAGAAAATTTGGGGAATCTGAAATGTCGGAAAAATTCGATAACGCCAGCGTCGTCAAGGTGGCCAACGTCTATTTCGACGGCAAGTGCGTCAGCCATACCGTCATCCTGGCCGACGGCACGAAAAAAACCGTCGGCGTCATCCTGCCCGCCACGCTCACCTTCAACACCGGCGCGCCGGAAATCATGGAAGGCGTCGGCGGTACATGCCGCGTCAAACTCAAGGGCGAAAGCGAGTGGACGAGCTACGGCGCGGGCCAGTCCTTCAACGTGCCGGGCAATTCGTCGTTCGACATCGCCTGCGACGAGCCGTATCACTACGTCTGCCATTTCGGTTGATTCTGTAATTCACCGCAGAGGCGCGGAGGGCGCAGAGGAAAAAATCAAGGCTTCTGTTCTTGCCTTTCTCCGCGTCCTCTGCGTCTCTGCGGTAAAAACTTTCAGGAGTTCCCATGCCCAGTTTTGATTTCACTTCCGAAGCCGACATGGTGGCCTTGAAGAACGCCGTCGACGTCGCCTCCCGCCAGATCGACAACCGCTACGACTTCAAAGGCACCTCCGCCAAGGTCGAACTGAACGAGAAGGACAAGATCATCACCCTGTGGGGCGATTCCGAATTCCAGCTCGACCAGATCAAGGACCTGCTCTTCCCCGCCCTGGAAAAGAAGGAAAAAGACAGCGTCAAGCGCCTCGACGCGCAGAAGGTGCAGAGCGTTTCCGGCAACAAATCCAAGCAGGAACTGAAGATCAGGGACGGCATCGACAGCGAGCTGGCGAAGAAGATCGTCAAGCTCATCAAGGACGCCAAGCTGAAAGCCCAGGCCTCCATCCAGGGCGACGCCGTGCGCGTCTCCGGCAAGAAGATCGACGAACTGCGCGAAGCCATCGCGCTGGTGCGCGGCAAGATCACCGATTTCCCGATCAAGGACGGCAACTACCGGGATTGAGGGCAGGTATCGGTGAAAATACCGGCGGGTTGGTAGTAAAAAATCAGCACAACTTATTGATCTGATGTGTTTATAATCGGCTAAAACATCGGCAGAAATAAGGTTTGTTATGGTGGATTTTTACGATGATCCCGCCCAGATGGAGCCTCTGCTCATAGACGGCTCGCGCCCGGATTACACGCTGCTCATCGGACTTGCGCACGAACTTTCCGAGGCTTCGGCACATCTGGATGCTGCGCTCGTTCCGTCGACCGCCCGGAGCCTTGCGGCGCTCGTCGACAACATGAATTGCTACTACAGCAACCTCATTGAAGGCCACAAGACGCTTCCAGCCGATATTGAGGAAGCTTTGCGAGGGGCCGCAGCGAAGGCGGATCAGCAAAATTTGCAGCACCTCGCGCTGGCCCACGTCGAGGCGGATCGCTGGGCCAAGCAGCAGCGTCTTGGCAAGGACACGCTGCCCACGTTTCTGCTTGATCTGCATCGCGTGTTCTGCCAGCGCCTGCCGGAAAATCTGCTGCAACTCGGCGATGGTTCGCGCCTGGAGCCAGGCGCGTTTCGCGCACTGAATCAGGAAGTGCGCGTTGGCCGGCATCTTGCGCCGAAGGCTGAGTGCCTGGGGCGCTTCCTTGAGCGTTACGCGCAGATCTATGGGCAGAGGCTCGAACGGGCCGAGAAGGGCGGGATGGCCAAGCTCGATGCGATCGTGGCTGCTTTTGCCGCTCACCATCGCCTTACTTGGATTCACCCGTTTCTCGATGGCAACGGGCGTGTCGCCCGCATTACCCTCGATGCCATGCTGCGTGCGTGTGGTGTCAATGGAAGCGGCCTGTGGTCCATGTCGCGGGGCTTTGCGAAAACCGCCGATGAATACAAGGCGCTGTTGGCCGGCGCGGACGAGCCGCGGATGGGTGATCTCGACGGGCGCGGCAATCTTTCCGAGAAGCGGCTTGCCCAGTTCATCGAGTACGCCTTGCGGCGTGCCAGCGATCAGGCGGATTACATGGGCAGCATGTTCGCGCTTGAAAATTTCCGGGCGCGCGTCGAGGGCTATTTCAACCGCGTTCGCTTTGACTTGAAACCTGAGAGTGCTCACCTCTTTCTTCACGCCTTCGGCCTGGGAGCGTTCGAGCGGGGGGAAGCAGGGCGAATTACGGGCCTGTCCGAAAGAGTTGCCCGAGACGTGCTGGGCCAGCTTCTGGCCGAGGGCTTCCTCTTGTCCGATTCGCCAAAAGGCAAGGTGCGCGTGGGGTTCCCCGTCCACGCGCTCGGCTCGCTGCTGCCCAACCTGTACCCGGCTGGCGATGTGGATGTCAGCCCCGAGCAATTGAATCGCCGCAGTGCCGCCAGGTAGCGTAACTCGGCCCGGCCAGACGGGCGGCGTTCATCTTGAAGTGTGCGGCACGGCATCAGACGGACTCCGCCTTGCCATCGAGTTTGTACCAGTCCAGCCGCCGGGTTGCCAGCATGACCGCCCCGAGCGCCGTGAACAGCAGCAGGCTGCCCATCAGCAGGGCGTTGTCCTCCGAGCGCAGCACGCCAAACAGCACGCCGTAAAGGCCGGTTAAGCCGCTGCCGAAAGCCGCGCCCCGCCGCCAGCCGCCGAATACGCCGGATAGGTAGGCGGAAATCAAGCCGATGCAGGCGGGGGCCGACGCGCCCCAAAACGGGGGGCACCTGGCCC
>URNG01000009.1 GCA_900549295.1 uncultured Rhodocyclaceae bacterium | reverse complement strand
GCGGCGGGCCCCGTGGGAGCGGTTCTTCCACCGCAAAAAAGCCGGTCGCCGTCATCGGCGGCGGCAACACTGCCGTCGAAGAAGCGCTGTATCTGGCCAACATCGCCAGCCACGTCACCGTCATCCACCGCCGCGACAAATTCCGCGCCGAAAAAATTATGCAGGACAAGCTGCTGGCCAAGGAAAAGGAAGGCAAGGTCACCATCCTCTGGAACACCACGCTGGACGAAGTCCTGGGCGATGCCTCCGGCGTCACTGGCCTGCGTGTCAAGAACGTGCAGACCAACGCAACAACCCAAGTCGATGTGCACGGCCTGTTCGTCGCCATCGGCCACAAGCCCAATACCGATCTCTTCGCCGGCCAACTGGACATGGACAACGGCTACCTCGTCACCCAGTCTGGCCGCCAGGGCAACGCCACGCAAACCAGCCTCCCCGGCGTTTTTGCGGCGGGCGACGTGCAGGATCAAATCTACAAACAGGCCTGCACCTCCGCCGCCACCGGCTGCATGGCGGCACTGGACGCCGAGCGTTATCTGGATCATCTGGCGGGCTGAAGCGCCAGACAAATACCGGCTTCCCGGAAAATCCCGCTGCGGCGGGATTTTTTTTGGTGCTTCGGCGGCCCGGTGGCTCCACCAGTGCAATCGCATCACAACCCGGTTTGACCCCCCCGGCAAAAGCGAGTAGCGTTCCGCCATTCCAAGCTGCGCGCCGTATCCCGTTCGTCCGCCCCAACATCACACCATCACGCACGTCCGTTGCGTTGATGCAGCCGTTTTTTTTCGTCAGTCTAACAAGGGGGAAGTATGTCTTCAGCACTTTGGTTGGCGTTGTCATGTGCCGTACTGGCTGTACTGTATGGTTGGTTTTCCAGTCGTTCCATCCTCGCACTACCCGCCGGCAATGCGCGCATGCAGGAAATCGCCAAGGCGATCCAGGAAGGGGCGGCGGCGTATCTGAGCCGGCAATACAAGACGATCGCGATGGTGGGCGTCGTCATCGCGATCCTCATTGCGATTTTCCTGGGCGCGGCGACGGCGGTGGGTTTCGTCGTCGGGGCCGTGCTCTCCGGCGCGGCGGGTTTCATTGGCATGAACGTTTCGGTGCGCGCCAACGTGCGCACGGCGGAAGCGGCGCGCGGCGGCATCGCTCCTGCATTGGCGGTGGCCTTCAAGGGCGGCGCGATCACCGGCATGCTGGTGGTCGGTCTAGGGCTGCTCGGCATCGCCGGCTACTACGCCGGGATGCTGGCCTTCGGGCTGTCGCAGGATAGCGCCCTGCACGCCTTGATCGGCCTGGCTTTCGGCTCGTCGCTGATTTCCATCTTCGCCCGTCTGGGCGGCGGCATCTTCACCAAGGGCGCCGACGTCGGCGCCGACCTAGTGGGCAAGGTCGAAGCGGGCATTCCCGAGGACGATCCGCGCAACCCGGCGGTTATCGCCGACAACGTCGGCGACAACGTCGGCGATTGCGCCGGCATGGCCGCCGACCTGTTCGAAACCTACGTGGTGACAGTGGTGGCGACGATGGTGCTCGGCGCGCTGATGCTGAAAACCTCCGACGTGCTGGGCGAGGCGCTCATCCTCTACCCGCTGGCGCTGGGCGCGGTGTCGATCATCGCTTCCATCGTCGGTTGCTACTTCGTGCGCACTGCCGACGGCGGCAAGATCATGGGCGCGCTGTACAAGGGACTGATCGTCGCTGGCGTGCTGGCCCTGGCCTTCTACTACCCGGTTACGGCCTGGCTGATCGGCACGGGCGATGCGGCGGTACAAGTCACCACCGGCAGCATGTTCGCCTGCGCCGTGATCGGCCTGGCGCTGACGGCCGCGATGGTATGGATCACCGAGTACTACACCGGCACCGAGTACGGCCCGGTCAAGCACGTCGCGGCATCCTGCCAAACCGGCCACGCCACCAACATCATCGCCGGTATCGGCATTTCCATGAAAGCGACGGCTTGGCCGGTGCTGTCGGTGTGCGCCTCGATCTGGGCCGCCTACTCGATCGGCGGCCTCTATGGTCTGGCCATCGCCGCCACCTCCATGCTGTCGATGGCCGGCATCGTCGTCGCCCTCGACGCTTACGGGCCGATCACCGACAACGCCGGCGGCATCGCCGAAATGGCGGAACTGCCAGCCGACGTGCGCAACGTCACCGACCCGCTGGACGCCGTCGGCAACACCACCAAGGCCGTCACCAAGGGCTACGCCATCGGTTCCGCCGGGTTGGCCGCGCTGGTGCTCTTCGCCGACTACACGCACGCCCTGGAAGCCGCCACCGGGCAGATCTTCACCTTCGATCTGTCCAACCACATGGTCATCATCGGCCTCTTCATCGGCGGCCTGATCCCCTACCTGTTCGGGGCGATGGCGATGGAAGCCGTGGGCCGCTCGGCGGGTGCCGTTGTCGTGGAAGTGCGCCGCCAGTTCAAGGAAATCGCCGGCATCATGGAAGGCACAGCCAAGCCGGATTACTCGCGGGCGGTCGACATGCTGACGGTAGCGGCGATCAAGGAAATGATGATTCCGTCCATCCTGCCGGTTGCCGTGCCCATCGTCGTCGGCCTGCTGCTCGGCCCGCAGGCGCTCGGCGGTCTGCTCGTCGGCACCATCGTCACCGGCCTCTTCGTCGCCATCTCGATGACCACCGGCGGCGGCGCCTGGGACAACGCCAAGAAATACATCGAGGACGGCAACTTCGGCGGCAAAGGCTCGGAAGCGCACAAGGCCGCCGTCACCGGCGACACCGTGGGCGACCCCTACAAGGACACCGCCGGCCCGGCCGTCAACCCGCTGATCAAGATCATCAACCTGGTCGCCCTGCTGATCGTGCCGCTGATCGTCTGATCCCCACCCCTGCCCTGCGGCGCTTCCTCTGAAAGCACTGCGGGGCCGGTTGTTCAGGACTTACAAAAATTTGACCGCCCCGCGCATTCTGCTAGAATGCGCGGCTTCCGGAGAGGTGGATGAGCGGTTTAAGTCGCACGCCTGGAAAGCGTGTGTGGGTTAATAGCCCACCGCGGGTTCGAATCCCGCCCTCTCCGCCAATTTGTTTCAAGTCGTTGTTTTTGCAGTAATCAATTGCTGCGTCAGGCCATTTTGGCACTGACTTCTACACAACGCTTCTACACATTGGCAAGAATTGAGTCCTGGCTTCCTATACTTGGAATCTTGAACTCATGTCCTATGCCAATGCTTCCTACCGGTCTCCAGCGTCATCGCCAGTCTGGCACCTACTACCTTCGTCGGCGCATCCCCACTGATATCCTGTCTTGCTATCCCGGCAAGAAAGAAGCCGTCTTGTCCCTCAGGACCAAGGACTATCGGACTGCAGTTGAACTCCACCGCCTTCAAGAAGCCCGACTCACTGCGGAATGGAACAACATGCGCCAACGCCAAGCAGATGCCTTGGCACGCCAGCAAACCAATTCCGTCATCCGGATTGACGCACTCACCCCTGAAACCATCGACGCGATCTGCCAGCATGCAGAAGCCGCCAGCCTTGCTGGAGATGAAGCCCGGCGTGAGCAGGGCAACTACACCCCCGAAGAAATCAGCGACTACCAGGCCGCTTATGCCGAAGCAAATCAATTCCTCAAAAGCGCCGTTGCCGTGGGCGACTACGAGGTACTGCACCATCCCGTCGAGCAGTTCCTGAAACTCTACCGATATCAGCTGAATGTCTCTGATATGGAGATGCGGCGCCTTGCGCTGGCCTACGCACGGATGGCGATCCGTACCAACGAAAAGCTGCTCAATCGTTATGAAGGAAAGGATGAGCCCACCCCCGTCTTGGCACGTCAGCTGGATACCCCGCTGCTTTCTGAAGTCACTCAGGGCTACATCGAGTACTACCGGAAGCTCGATAAGCCAGCGATGCTGAACAAGGTGTGTGCCGTGATGCCTTTGCTAATCGACATCATTGGTGACAAACCCATCGGATCACTTAAGCAGACAGATATCGAAAATTATTTTGAAGCCGTGCAAGGACTCCCCCCACGGTGGAAGGACATCTGCCGAAAAGAGAGCATCAGTGCTCGCGAACTGGCTAAACAAAGCCGGGGTGAAATGAGTAAGGGAACCTTTGACGGCACCTACCTGGCTGCCATGACCCCATTCATCAAGTACTGCCGCCGGAAATGGCAGGACCACGGCTGGCCCATGACCCTCACCACGGAAGGCGTTCAGTACACCGGCTCGCGGCGCGACCCAGAAGGGGGCCAGCGTCACTTCGAACCGGAAGAACTCCAGCGCCTCTTCCAGGGGCCAGAAATGGCCGCATTTGCCCATGACCCAAAGCAGGCCCACTATTACTGGTTGCCTCACTTGGGGCTTTTTACCGGTGCCCGCGTTAATGAACTGTGCCAGCTAAACCCCCAAATCGACATCCGCCAGGATCCCCGCTCCGAAGTCTGGTATCTGGACATCACGGATGACTCGAAAGGTCACGAAAGCATCAGCAAGTCAGTCAAGACCGGAGGCTCAAAACGCAAGTTGCCGATTCATCCAAAGCTGATTGAACTGGGCTTCCTGGACTACGTCGAAGCCGCCAAAGCACGCGGTGACACGCTGCTCTTCCAAGCTTTTCCCCCGTCGGTCGGGCGCGCCTCGCCCAAAGCCAGGGAGTGGTTTAGTCATTTCCTGGAGGAAATCGGTTTACGCGACGAAACCCAAAACGCCCGAATCGTGGGGATGCACGCCTTCCGCTCCACCCTACTGAATCGGGCAATGGTGTTGGGTGTCGTCAACGCAGAAGCCATCACCGGACACGCCGGCAATGTCACCAATATTGAGAGGCTTCAGGGCGGACAAGTCGAGCAAGATGCCTCATCCGTCGTCAAGAAATACCGGGGCGAACTGCCCGTCGACAAGAAGCTTGAGATTCTTCGGCGTATCGACTTTCCAGAATTGAAGTTCATTCGCCCTGTAACCCCTGAAACCGATTGATTACCTAGCGGAATGGCGGTGAAGCGGTCATTCCGCCCGCCGACATCTTTTTCGTATCGACCTATTCAATAATTCTGGACTCCTACGCGTCCGCTAGTCCCACAGCTTGACCATACGCATCACGGGTAAGTCTGGCGTCCGCGGCAGTTGCAGTTTGAACTTTCCTGCTAGCTTGTTCCTCTCGGTAAAGAGACGCTTGAGCTGCTCGCGGACGCCGCTGAACATAGGCATGGCACACAGGCACCGTTCAGCCTTCGCCAATCCATCCAAATCCCTTGCCTTGACCCGCTCGACCAACAGCGCCTCCCATTCCTTATAGCGCTGCGGTGAAAGACGCCAGGTCCAGGTTGTAGGTGCCCCTTGTTCCGCACCTGCGATTTTGGGCAACCGGACGAGTTCATAATGACCGAAGGTCAAGCGCCCCTCCGCAAGACGACAATCCTGGACCTTCCCGGGAACTGCCCCATGGGTGACCAGCCCCAGTTGTCCAGCCGTCGATAGCATCCACCACCGAATGGGTGCCCCCTCCTCCATCATCGGCTCCAGGCAAAGATGAACGCTCGCCTTCCCACATTTCTTCCGATAGGCCCGAGCAGGAATGTCTGCCGTGAGCCCAAAGACTGACCACTTGTCCACAAATGACGCCAGCCTCGCCTCGGGGATTACATCCGCGCACCAGAAGTAGTGCCCGCTGGAAACCAAGCGCTGTAAATGCTGCATGCAGGCCGTCTGATTCACCGGCCGCTTAATCACTGTTCCCATTTCTGGGTCTCCGCTTAAAAACGAGTATAGGGAGAACGACCCCTTTGTGATGAGCACGCCGAGAACGTCGTTGGGGCGACCGCCTACGCCCTGACGGAAACCGCATGCGGGCGCACTATGAACGCCTACCTCGGACCCTCCCCCACCAGGCATGCAGCACATTCACTATTTCGTTGCAGGACAAGCCCAGGGGGTGCCCATCCCCGTTGTTATCGCCATCGACCGCATACGGCCCGGTATTGACTGCCTACCGTCAAACGTTGAACGCAGACCACCACTGAGCGACCGTCTTTGAGTTTTGCCTATACGGGGGCCCCCCATTCTGGAGAGACACCCCATGCAAAACCTTTGTTTCAAGCCCCGCCCTGGCGGCAAGACGGTACAACTCGTGCGCCATGCCTATGACCCGGCAAGCAAACGCAGCCGAACCCTCACCGTGGGTACTCTGGACCTGCGTGCTGATCCGGCGCTGTTTCCGATAGGGCTGACCCTACGCCCAGGGCACTATCTGGATGAAGCCGAACAACAGAAGGCTGAGGACTATCTGCACACCCATGCTGACCCCGCCAGTCATGCACAGCGCGAGACACTGGTAGCGCGCATCCGTCAGGAGCTAAATGATGCCGCTGCTGCCCAAGGGGAGGATCCCTTCGAGCAGTGTGCCCAAGCCATCGCAACGCTGACCCAGGCCCTCCCCCAACTCGCGCAAAAGGAGATCGAGCACGGAAATACCCCTTGGCAGTCACTGCTCCCACGCTATCTTGCCTTGGCAGAAGCGTGGAAAGCTCTGGTAGCGGCTGCCCAGCAAGCAGGGATTGCCAAGCAGTACAAGCGGGGTAACCCCGGGAGTGAGGACGACATTTAGTCGATCCGAGCCCCCCAAGGGAGTTTCCCTGAACAGGTATGCCCCCACCTGGAATGCCCCGGTTTTTCTATTGAATAAGAACGCCCTCTCACTGAATAATGAACTGGGAGTAAAGAAGGGGATTCCCAGATGTTCACATCGGGCATTCCCGCGCTATACCGATCAGGACAGAACAGTTGAGATGGCAATAAAACTGTGCGGCCTAGGTGCGCCAACACCGATCCAGCTTGCTGGACAACGGGGCGCGCCAACGCCCTTGTTGTTCTCACTTCATTACCGGCTGTGCCGGTAGCTCCCCGCCAGGGAGCAAGTTGTGTGGCGCGCAGTGCTCGTAATGGAGCTCGCTGCGTGCGAGGGGGAGGTAGCGGACTAAACTTGGCTACGCCAAGGTAACCCCGTTGCTTTATCCCATGAAAGCCAGGAATGGGCCTGGCAAACTGGTGCGAACACGAAACGGACGCTGGGCGGAAATGCCTGGATGTTCCTGACGATATGAAAAAGAGGTGCGAGTCCTCTCCAGTTGGACGCGGGAAAGCCGCGTAAGCTGTGCCAGACAGGATGGCTGCGTAATCGCCTGCCGTGAGGTAGGCCTCGGTGGGATGGAACAAGTGTTCCAGACCCATCGGGCGAGCGTGTTGGTGACATGGGGTCGCGCCCATGAAGCCGCAAGCCGCGTTGATAGCTTAAACCTGTAAATGCGCCCCGCGGGGTGCTATCTGGAAAGTGCAAGTGCTGTTTAGGGCCTTCAGTGCCTGGAACGCGATGGAAGCAACAGACAATCCTTCAGATTTGGCAGTAAGGCAGGGACTTCTCCCGGTTCTCCCGCCCCAAACACGGTAACCAGCCCGGAATCTGAACGTCTGTTGTGAGTCGGCAGCGATCTGCATGAACGCAAGAAATCGTCTAAGTGGTACGAAATGCACTCGGAGGATCGGTGGGTTGGCCCCCACCGGTACGGCGCTCACGACGCCGCAAACCCCGAGAGTGTATGAGCGAATTCCTTCGGCAACGAAGTACTGGGTCAATCTGGTACGGAGCTGTGGGAATGACACAACGTAAGGTGAAGTGGTTGGGGGTGGCACCCCAACAGCAAGCAAAATCGCGATCCCGCTTGGCGGTGGGATCGCAAATCGCCGGCTTCTTGGCGGAAGCTCAGGTGACACATCCCGAGGGGTCCCTCGGGCTCGTTAAGGAATCTGGCTGTGCCAGGTTTGGGTCTTGGCATCTTCGTGATGCAGGCCTACGAGGAACAGATCAACCTAGTTGCCGGCTCTTCCGGTATTTGTCTCACTCAGCCCCCTCGCCTTGCGGGGGGCTGTTTCGGGCGTTTCACAGAAATGATCACCACTTTGGGTCAGCGGACACTCCTGAAAACGGTCTCGACCGAACGTCTAGGCTTTCAGTGCGTTAAAGGAGCCAGCAATTTGTGCGGCTTCCGTCGCCAGAATGCGCGCTGGTCGGCGATGCCTGACAGCGCGTTGCATCAATGCTTGACCGGGCACACCTTCCCGGATCGGAAGTGAACCGTAATTCACACGGTCTGCCGCCGCTTTGCGGGAGGCATCGTAGACTGCTGCCGCCTCGGTAACAAAAGAAGATAGTTTCTGGGCGGCCGTAAGAGCCTCCGCAAGTACATCAAGCGGTAGCCACAACTCCCCCTTGGCTTCATTGCAGGAAGTACAACAGGCCACCAGGTTATGCGGTGCGTCCGTACCATTTTTCTTGATCGGAACGATGTGATCAACACACGTTGCTTTTCGGCCGCAATAAAAACACTGTCCCGCCCAAGCATGCAGAACGGCTTCACGAGTTTGTTTATCTACTGCCATCAGATATGAGCGTATAAGTCACAATAAAGTGACTTATACGCGGCTGACTGAAATGCGTCAACGTCCCACTATGGCGCGATGACAACCACAGTCAATACACACGTCAATATACGAGACCTCCTCGCAGCCAACCTAAAGCGTTTGCGCGCCGAGCGTGGCTGGTCTCAGGAGCAACTTGCCCATGAAGCAGGTCTTCACCGGACCTTCGTTGCCCATGTCGAGCGCAAGATGCGAAACATCTCGATTGACAACATCGAGCGCCTAGCGCGCGCTTTGGGGGTCAGTCCATCGGCTTTGCTGGCAGAGGGAACTCCAGTTGTTGATCCGGAGTGAGAAATCACGCCGTGTGGGACAGCTTGTCGGCCTTAGCCGACTTTGGGCCCGCGGCCAGATTCAGTCGGCAATGTGTCGGTCAGCTGCCGTTCCGCCGAGAGAGGTAGTCACTCCAACAGAGTTGGACCGGCAGTTCATCGTATTAAGCAGCATGTGCATCACCGCTTTTTCTTTTCCACTGAGATAATCTCCTGGTACAGGGGCTTGGCCTTGTCTTCCAGGGCTGCAAGAGGGTCGGCCGGGAATCATGAAAAATTCCCCGAAAATCGCCTACT
The DNA here is from genome assembly GCA_900549295.1 of uncultured Rhodocyclaceae bacterium. Lineage (GTDB taxonomy): Bacteria > Pseudomonadota > Gammaproteobacteria > Burkholderiales > Rhodocyclaceae > Azonexus. The sequence continues at coordinate 38,028 of URNG01000009.1, read as the reverse complement.
CTTCTGAATTAAAAAGCGAATTCTGACTGTCAACACTATTCTTTTTTGTGTTGGCGCTTTTTGCCGGTGGCACCTGCAAAGCCGTGAGCTTTTCGAAGATTTTCTCGTGGCTGACGACAACGGCTTGTGCCGCCATCAGTTCGGACTCCAATCGCTGCCCCGTCTCCATACTCTCCCGCAGCTTGCAGACGTTCACTTGGTTTTCCTTGCCCAAATCGGTCACCCGTGTATTGGCATGCGCCAATTGCTCCGACAACTGCTGGTTTTTCACCTCGGCGACGGCCAATTGCTCTTTGGCCGAACGTAGTGATCGTACCTCGCCCTCTTGTCGATGAAGCTCACTGTGGGCGTGGGTCAGTTCGCTTGATAACCGGGCATTGTCTTCGTGGCTACGGATGAGTTCCTGCTGCTTGGTATTCGCCGTATCCTTGGCGGAGCGCAATTCGCCCTGCAGGAACTGAATTTGTTGTTCGAACTGACGCTGATCCTGCTCCCGTTGTTCTTTGGCTGCAGCACGGAAATGCTCCAGTGCTTCGCGGGCGTGCTGATGCTTCTCTTCCAGAGAAATACGATGTGTTTCCTCCTTGGCCAATTGCCCTTCCATGTCCAGGATACGCTGGGCCATTTGCGCCCGGCCGATCCGTTCCTCTTGAAGCTTGGCCAGGGTATCGGTATGGGCCGCTTTTTCTGCTGCTAACTCGATAGTTTTGCGCTCAGCCTGTCCCCGGAACGATTCAATCTCGTTACGTAACGCGGTCATGGTGTCGTTCAACGCTGCAACTTCTGCCTTGTGCTTGTCGGTCAGTGCCGCCATGCGCTGATCGGCTTCCTGATGCAGGCGCTCGGCCAAGCGGGCCGATAGATCCTGAATAGCTTCGCTGACAGCGACCTGGGCGCCAGTGCCGCCACCTTCTTCTTCCTCGATTTCCTTCAGATAGCGGTGGATCGTGCCTTTCGAGCCGGTATTCCCCAATTCGCCACGGATGGCATCGATCGACGGGTAACGCCCCATCGCCAACAGGTTGTCTCGCGCTCTTACAACTTCAGATTTGTAGATTCCGGCTCTGGCCATGGCATCCTCGAATTTCGTACCGTATTACGTAATATGATATTACATACTAACTTAGCAAAATTCAATGCTGAAAAATTCGTAATTCTAAGACGCGATAATGGTTGATTATTTGTTGTGATGGGCGGCTAAGTGGGAAACTCATGTGGGAATGGTACGAAATCGACGGTTTGCCTCCTGACAATTTGCCCTCAAAGGTTTTCAAAAACGTAATGCTGGACACGCCAAATGGCGGGATGGTCACGGGGCAGATCGATCAGAGTGATGACACATGACGCATGTTGCTGCCGAGAATACGGGTGCGAGATTCCTGCAGAACATCTGCCCCGCCGATTCGACCAGTGCTATCGCGCCGACAGTTCGCGACAGCGGGCTACGAAAAGCTCGGGACTCGGACTGGCCATTACGCGATCAATTGTTCTTGCGCATGGCGGCGAAGTCGATGTTTGTTCGGCCAAAGGATTGACCCGCTTTACGCTGTTGCCACCCACTTCTCCTTCGCGGTGACTTGGCTGGACACGGGACGCGTTATTGGTGACGTTTGTTGCGTGTTTGCAACCGCCCCGTGAGGCGTTTCGCGTAGGGTCGCTTCTTCTGAGCTTTCGTGAGATATCGATTGAGAAGCCAGAAACCGGCGAACACCACGAGGATCATCGATCAAACCAGAAGTAAGTCGGTCAGCGTGTATGGTCCGGATGGCAAGTGTTTGAGTTGGGGCATGGCAGTTTTTTCAGAGCTATGGCTCAGCAACTGGCAGGCAATGCGTTGTAGACGAATGGTCTGAGTGCGTTGTCATCACAATGGACAGGATACCTCGGCCATCCAGATGAAATCTCGGTAGCCGAGGCGTCGCAGTTGCTTTACTTCAGAACGAATCGCGCCGTTACCGCAGGTCCGTCCAGGCTCACTTGCGCTACTGCCTTGGCACCCGGAGTGATGGCAAATGTTCCCTTGGCGAGGAAGCGTTCTCCGTCGGGAAGCAAATTGATCTCTTGCTTCTGGTTACCGGACAGTACGGTGAGTTTTGCTGACCCCTTCGAGATGTCGGCAGGCTTGCCGTGGTCTCGCACAAACAACTGGATCTGTTCCGGCTTGGCGACCAGTTCGTAGTCCATGTCCTTGACCTCGGTGATGATGCCGCCATGCAACGGCTTATGCTCGTGGCCATGGTCGTGCCCACCTGCTGCAAAGGCGAGTCCGGAGAGTCCCAGGGTAATGGCGGCAATCAAATGAATAGGTTTCATGGGTTTTCCTTTCGTTGAAAAATAATCAAAGCGCGCCGGCATCGCGGTCGGCCATCAGGCGTTCCACATCCTTGCGGCCAAACAGCCAGAACATGGCGGGTGTCAGGAAGGTGTCGAGCAGCGTTGAACTGATCAGCCCCGAGAAAATGACCACCGCCACCGGATGCAGGACTTCCGTACCCGGCCGTTCGGCCTCGAACAGCAGCGGCGCCAGCGCGAAGGCGGTGACCAACGCCGTCATCAAAACGGGCGCGAGACGCTCCAGCGAGCCGCGCAAAATCATTTTCTGATCGAAGCTCTCGCCTTCCATGCGCATCAGGTTGATGTAATGGCTGACCTTGAGAATGCCGTTACGCACCGAGATGCCGGCCAGTGTGATGAAGCCGACCAGCGCGGCGACCGATAGCGGCTGCCCGGAAAGCCACAAGCCGAGCACCGCGCCGACCAGCGCCAGCGGAATATTGGCCATGATCAGGGCCGACAGGACGACCGACTTGTAGCGGCTGAACAGCACCACAAACATCAGGACCAGCGAGACGATGGAGAGCAGGCCAACCAGCCGCGAAGCCTCTTCTTGCGCCTGGAACTGTCCACCCAGGGTGATGAAGTAGCCCTCGGGCAGTTTGCTTGCGCCGACCACCTGGCGGATGTCCTCGACGATCTCGGACAGCGCCCGCCCTTGGGCGTTGGCCGAAAGCACGATGCGCCGCTTGCCGTCGTCGCGGCTGACCTGGTTCGGCCCATCGCTGTCCTCGATGGTGGCGATTTTTGACAGGGGAATCGGGCCGCCGGGCGTCTCCAGCAAGATCTGCCCCAGCCCTTGCAAGGAGCGGGACGACTCGGGCAGGCGCACGACCAGCGCAAAGCGCCGACCGCCTTCGACCACTTGAGTGACCTTTTCGCCCTCAACCAAGCTTTGCAGTGTCGCCAGAATCTGTGGCGTCGGTACGCCGTATTGCGCCGCCGCCGCATAGTCGACGCTGACCTTGATCTGCGGGGCCAGAACCTGTTTCTCGATTTCCAGATCGGCGATGCCGGGAATGCTGGCCAGCCTGCCGCGCAGCGCATCGGCCTGACCGCGCAGCGTGTCGAGGTCATCGCCAAAAATCTTGATGGCGATCTGCGAACGTACGCCCGACAGCATGTGGTCGATGCGGTGCGAGATGGGCTGGCCGATGGCAATCGCTGCCGGCAGGTTGATCAGGCGGGCGCGAATATCGGCCGAAATCTCGGCCATTGAGCGCGTCATTTCAGATGCCGGCTTGAGGCCGACATCCAGTTCGCTGACGTGAACACCTTCCGCATGCTCGTCGAGTTCCGCCCGGCCGCTGCGTCGCCCGACGTGCACGACTTCCGGCACCGCCTTGATCAGCACCTCTGCCTGTTGCGCCAGAACCGACGACTCGGCCAGCGTGACGCCGGGGTTGAGGCGCATGCCGATCAGCAGCGTGCCCTCGTTGAAGGGCGGCAGGAAGGTCTTCGGGAAGAAAGGCACCGCGACGGTAGCCAGCAAAATGGCGATGGCACCGGCCGCCAACGCCGCTTTGGGGCGGTCGAGCACCGCCTGCAAACTGCGGCCATAGCCGGCTTTGAGCCAGGCCAGCAGTTTCGTATCGCCATGATCGAGCGACTTCATGCTTGGCAGCAGGTAGAAGGAGAGCACCGGCGTCACCGTTACCGAGACCACCAGCGAGGCCAGCGTCGACACGATGAAGGCGATGCCGAGCGGCACGAACAAGCGCCCCTCCATGCCGGGCAGTGCGAAGAGCGGCAGGAAGACGAGCACGATAATAATCGTTGCATAGAGGATGGCCGAACGCACTTCCATCGTCGCATGGGCGACCAGCTCAATCGGGTGCATCCGGTGATCGTGGTGCTTGGCCCGGTCTTCCTTCAAGCGCCGTAGGACGTTCTCGACGCCGACCACGGCGTCATCGACCAGGCCGCCGATGGCGATGGCCAGACCACCCAGCGTCATGGTGTTGATCGACAGGCCGTAATAGTCGAAGACCAGCGCCGTCATGAAAATCGATACCGGGATCGCGGTCAGCGCGATCACCGTCGGGCGGAGGGTGCCCAGGAAGAAAAACAGGATGACCGCGACGAAGACCGATGCTCCGATCAGCTTGCCTTGCAGCGTGCTAATGGACGATTCGATGAAGCTCGCCTGGCGGAAGGTCACCTTGGGCGCCTCCATGCCGGCCGGCAGCGATTTCTTCAGATCCTCCACTGCTGCCTCGATGCTCCGCGTCAGATGGATAGTGTCCGCCGTCGGCTGCTTCTGGATGCCGAGAATCACCGCCGGTTTGCCTTCGAAACCGGCGTCGCCCCGCTTGATGGCGGGTGCGAAAGTCACCTCGGCGATTTGCCGCAATAAAACGGGTTGACCGTGGCGGGCCGTCAGCGCCAGGTTCTTCAGATCGTCCAGACGCGATGTACGGCCGAGATGGCGAATCAGGTATTCGCGGCCGTTGAGTTCGAGGAAGCCGCCCGATGTGTTGGCCGAGTAGCCTTTGAGCGCCCCGGTCAATTGCTCGTGCGAGATGCCCAATTCGGCCATCCGGGTCGTGTTCGGCTGTACTTGGAACTGGCGTACCTCGCCGCCGATGGGAATCACCTGCGCGACCCCGGCGATTGCCATCAAACGCGGACGCAGCACCCAGTCCGCGTATTCGCGGACCTGCATCGGCGAAATCTTCGCCGTGTCGATGGGAATGGCGATCTGCATGATTTCGCCCATGATCGAACTGATCGGCCCCATGCGCGGCGTGACGCCCGTTGGCAGCCCTTCCTCCATCGAGGAAAGACGTTCCGACACCATCTGCCGGGCCCGGAAAATCTCCGTTTTCCAGTTGAAGGTCACATAAATGAAAGATAGACCGGCGCTGGACACCGAACGTACGCTTTCCACACCGGGCAGACCGTTCATGGTCGTTTCCAGCGGGAAAGTGATCAGTTGTTCAACTTCCTCGGCGGCCATGCCGCCGGATTCGGTCATGATGGTGACCGTCGGTTTGTTGAGGTCGGGAAACACATCCACCGGTGTGCGCGAGAGCGTGAATGCCCCATAAGCCATCAGCACCAAGCTGGCGATGATGACCAGCAGACGGTTGGCGAGGCTGTTGTCGAGTAGCCACTTGAACATGGTTTAGCTCTCCCGCCATGTGCAGCAATCCGATCGCTGCTGAATCGGCGGACATGGCACGTTGCCATAACTGCAAAAGACGCAACAGTCACCCGGCTTGGGTCGGAGCAGCGTTTTGCAACCTGAACATTCATGGAAGAACACGCAGGCATCGGTAGGCATGCGCAGTTTTTCCGACCGTCCGCAAATCGGGCAGGTCAGGGTGGAGTCGAGAATAGGTTCCATCGTCATCCCTTTACCGGACCTGGTTGATCAGGGTCGCAGCGCGGACGGCAACCCGATCCCCGGCTTTCAGTCCGCTGGTCACCGCCACGTTGTTGCCGTCCAGCGCCTCAGTGGTTATCGTGCGCGGCTCAAAGCGTTCGGGCGCTGCTTTGACCCAGACGATGCTCTGGTTCGCCGGGTTCTTCATCAGCGCCGCCGCTGGCACCCGGATACCCGGCACCGTGCTGCGTGTCTGCACGAAGACCCGAACCGGCTGGCCGACGGCCAGCGCCGCCAAAGCGCCGCCTTCACCCCGGAAGGTCAGCGGCAGGGCCTGCTCGCGCAGGCTGCGGGCAATGCCGACCAGGCGTAGCGGCAGCTTCTGCTCGCCAACGGCGACAAAGGCCCCGGCCACGTCGCCGGCGATGGCCATGTCGAAAGCCAGCGCCTCGATCAGCATGCGTTCCGGATTGACGATCTCGAACAGGGTTTCGCGGGCTTCGAGTACTTGGCCGGAAACGACGTTGGCCGAGGCGATGACGCCGCTGACCGGCGCCACCAGTTGTTCGTTGGCAACGGCGGCCTCGGCTTCCTCGATAACCTTGCGCGGCACGGTGTCGGCCAGTTCGCGCAGGCGGCGCAGACGGCTCTCTGCCAGGGAGCGGCTGTTGCCGCCGACTTCCGGCGTGACGTAAGCGAGCACCTCGCCCTTCTTGACCTGCTGGCCGGGCAGCGGCAGACCGCGTGGCCCCGGCGTGACCCGGCCGGCGACGATGGCCTGCACTTTGCCGCCGGCATTCGGGTCCATGACCACCTTGCCGGCCAGTTCATGGGTACGGGGCAGTTCACCGAGTTCAACCAGCAGGGTGCGAACACCGATCTGACGTTGCGCCGGTTTGGGCAGAAAAACGCTGCCGTCCGGCTGGCGTTTGGGGCCGTTACCGCTGGCAGCAGGCGGGGCGTCGCCGTGGTCATGACCATCACCGGCCAGCGCCGGCATTGCAGAAAGCGAGAGGGAGAGATAAAGGGCGGTCAAACAAAGACGGGGCTTCATGCAGCACCTCCAAAATGGGGTTTACGGGAAGCGCGCAGGCGGCGCAATAGAGCGGCAAGGAGCAGCAGTGCCCCGCCGGCGGCACCGGCCCACAGGGCGTATTCCTTCCAGCCATGGGTGTGGGCGGTGGTTTCGGCATGCGCCTCTTCATGCACGTCGAGTTCACCAGCCAGCAAGTCGGTTTCCTCGCCGGCCATGACGGTCGCTGCCACCGACACGACGCCTGGTTTGAGTTCCTGCCCCAGCGTTGCCTCGAACTCGCCCTCGGTATGCGGTTCGACGGGGATTTTGACGCCACCCAGTTCCAGTTCGAGCTTGGCGTCCTTGACCGGGCTGCCGTCGGCATAGCGGTCGAGGTAAAGCGTCAGTTGCTTGCCATTGACGACGCCGACCAGTTCAAAGGTTTCGGACGTTGCGGCAAAACGCGGCGAGGCGGGACCAGCGGATAATGCAGGTGCTTCACCATGGTCGTGCCCGTCACCGGCCCAGGCCAGTGGTGCCGCCAAGGCGATCCAGGCGACCCACCCCAGAGTGGCCAGCGTGTTTGTTGTTCTCATGTTCGGGTTCCTTATTTTTGTTCGGGGAGCAGGCCCAAGGCCTGACGCAGCGCAGAGATGGCGGCGGCCAGATCAATCCGGGCGCGAGCGTTTTGCCGTTCGGCTTCGACAGTTTCGAGTTCGATGCGCAGGCGGGTCGGCAGGTCGCTTTCGCCCAGGCGGAAGGACTTGTCGAAGAAACCCCGCGACTCACGCGCCAGTTGGGCGCGTTTTTCTGCGGCCGCCAGTTGCGTACGGCTGGATTCGACGCGCACTTTTGCGGCTTCCAGATCGGAGGCCAAGCGCTCACGTTCGAGGCGGAGTTGGCCCTCAGTTTCAAGGGCTTCCGCGCGGGCCAGACCGAGCTTGGCGCGGTTGCGGCCCTCCGAACCAAATGGGATGCGTACGCCGAAAGTGACGGTCTGTTGATAGCTGTCGCCGAAAGCACCTCGCTCGCGGGTTGTGGCCAGCAACAGTTCGGGATTGTTCCTTGTCTGCACGCTGGCCAGATCGGCACTGCGGCGGGCGACCTCAGCGCGGTCGAACAGTTCGACGACTGCTGGGTGAGTCGCATCCAACGCAGTGAAGTCGGCAGGCACCGCTGGCGGTGTTTCCGGTCCGTCGGCTACGTTTTCTTCCGGCAGCTTGCCGATCAAGGCGCGCAGATGTTGAGTGCTTGCAGCCAGCAGGCTGCCGCTTTCCGCCAGCGCCACCTCGGCGCTTGCCGCCGCACCATCAGCCTGATGCTGGTCCGAGCGGGCAAGGTCGCCGGCCTTGGCCCGGCGGCGGACATCATCTGCCAGTTTTTGCATGCTGACCAAGCGCTCGCGGGCCAGCGAATGTTCGCCACGTGTCCGTTGCCAGTTCCACCAGGCATCACGCACAGCGGCGGCAGTGCGCAGTTGGGCGGCCGTCACCCGGCTATCCAGGGCTTTCGATTCGGCGTCGGCCAAGGCGCCCTGACGGGAGCGTTCGCCCGGCAACCACAGGGGCAATGCGACGCCGGCTGCGTATTCTCTGCTGCCTTGATTCTTGCTCAGTTGGTCGGTCTTGCCGGACAGATCCAGCGAAGGCGGCTGGGCCGTCCAACTGCTGGCGACTTGCCGACGTGCCTCGGCCGCATCGCGCCGCAGATCGAGGGATTGCGCCTCAGGTTGTCGCGCCCAAGCAGCAGCAAAGGCTTGCGGCAAGGTAATCGCGGCGCCAACGGGGGCTGGCGTCGATTGCGCCCAGAGGTCGCCGGTCGCCAGCGCGGCGAGCGAGCACAGCCCGGCAAGCACTAGGCGGGCCGGTATAAAGGTAGTTCGTGAAACCGATTTGCTTCGAAACATCCGATTCTCCAGTGATGAAAAGACACACGGGGAATCGGCGAGGTGCAACGCGGGAAGCGTCGCAATGCGTCAGGGCGGATCAGTCCACCGTAGCCGCAAGGGAGAAGCGTAGAAAGTGCTATCCACCCCGCCGATCAGGCGAGGACGGACCAGTTGGGGCGTTCGGGGTGCGCGAGAGGCGGCGCGGTCTGCTTCCACGGTAACCAGGGAATTGCAAAGGACGCGCTGCTTGAAGCCGGCAAGGAGGCCACGCTGAAAATCGCCGCAGCACAACTCGCATGGCAGGCGACGCAATCGCCGTCGATGCCGCCACCCAAGGTTTTGGCATCGGGCGCGCCCTCTTGATCGTCGGCCTGATGCTGGTGGTCGTGATGACCGAAGTGCTGCGCAGCCGCCCCGGTCTCGTGCTGGCAATAGCCGGCCACCGCCGCCCAAGTAAACTGGAACGGCAGGAAAACGAGAAGGAGGATGGTCAGCCAGCGGCGCATGGGCGGGATTGTATCAGCGATCGTCTTTATCGGAAGTCCACCGCAGGATGCGCGCACCGTTACCCGCCGCCAGTAAACTCACGCCCATGTCGGCGAACACTCCATCCACAGGGTCGCATTGCCAAAGTTCACCAAACCGCACTTTTGGAAATCGGCGCTATTCGACCGAGTAGAGGCGCGACGACTCACCCGCTTGGGGCAAGGTATACACTTTGAGCGTGCCCTCAACATGCGGCCCCATGCCCGGAGCATTGGCCGGCATGCCCGGAATGGTCAGGCCCATTACCGATGGCTTTTCGGTCAGCATTTTCTTGACGGCGGAGGCGGGCACATGGCCTTCCACGGTGTAGCCACCGACTTTCGCCGTATGGCAGCTAGCCAAATGCGGAGGTACCCCAAACCGTTGCCGCTCCACGTCCATGGCTCGGGTATTGACTTGCTTGACCTTGAAGCCGGACTCTTGCATGTGCTTGACCCACTCGCTGCAGCATCCGCAATCGGGATCCTTATAGACGGTCACTTCAGGCAGTTGTGCCGCAATAGCGCCCTGTAGTGCGGTGGTCGCTAACAGACTGGCAATGAGCTTTCGCAACATGGCAATAGAACCTTTCAAGAGATGGCTGGTGGGCTAAACGCTGGTAATCGGAAAATGTGATAGCCGGCGTTAATCGAATTTCAAGTCAACGGTTTTCTCGATCGGCGGATAACAGATGCCGAGTTTCTCATTGCATCCCTGATAAGACGCATAAAGAGTTAACGCTTTGCCCTTGGGTGCGCGTTCCAGGACGATTTCCGCGACTACGGGCGACTTATAGACTTCAATCAACCCAAAATAGGGATCGTTCTTCATCTCGCCGGAAGGCAGCTTGACCTCCTTGATCAGGACGCCGCTGGCGTTCTTCAAAGCGAAGCGGACCTTGTTCTTGTAGAGGTAGTGCTTCTTGGCGGGAATGATTTCAGCTACCACCGTATCGGTACCCTTCAGGGACGCCTTGAACCGAAAGGCCTGATCAGGGGGCAAGGGTTCCTCGGCTGCCGAAGTGCAATGGGCTACGCTCAAGAGCACCAAGGCAGACAGCGTACGACGGTCGAACAGGGAGAAGGGTCGTTGAGCCAATTTGTATTCCTCGTTTCGATTTGTGGCCAGGGGTTGCATTGAGATTTCCTGTGGTCTTGCTAAAGGGGGGCCTTGCTTTGAGTTGACGACTGCAAGGTCCCCCAAAGAAGAATCAAGACGCTCAGACAAAGTGCCGTATCGGCGAGATTGAAGGCTGGCCAATGCCAGCCGCCGGCATGGAAGTCCAGATAATCCACGACCGCCCCCTGGACGAGGCGATCCACCAGGTTGCCGACGGCGCCGCCCAGGAGCAGGCTATACCCCCAGCCTTCCCATCGGTTCGCCACGCCTTTGAGCAACATGACGGTCAGCCCCACCGAGACGGCCAAGGCGAGGGCAATGAAGGCATAACGTTGCCAACCGCCGGCCTCCGCGAGAAAACTGAAGGCGGCGCCAGTGTTCAGGACGTGGACCAGGTTGAAAAACGGCGACACCGCTTCGCCTGCCCCCAAAGGGAAAGTGGCCGCGATCCAGCGCTTGGCCCCTTGGTCCGCCAAGGCCACAATGAGTGCCAATCCCAACCAGCGGTACCGGCCCATCCTGGGCTTTTCCGGGATCATTTGCGCAGCAACCGCAGGCCGTTGAAGACCACCAGCAGGCTCGCCCCCATGTCGGCGAATACCGCCATCCACATGGTTGCATTGCCAAAAACGGCGAGCCCGAGAAAGATCGCCTTGATGCCTAGGGCCAGCCCGATGTTTTGCCAAAGTACCGCATGGGTGCGCCGTGACAGGCGAATGGTCTCGGGAATGCGGCGCAGGTCGTCGTTCATGATGACTACGTCGGCCGCCTCCATCGCCGTGTCGGTGCCTGCTGCACCCATCGCCACGCCGATGTCGGCACGGGCCAAGGCAGGTGCGTCGTTGATGCCGTCGCCGGTCATCGCGGTCGGGCCATAACGATGCTGTAAATCTTCGATGGCGGCCAGTTTGTCCTCAGGGAGAAGATTGCCCCGGGCGTCGTCGATGCCTGCTTCCTTGGCGATGCTGGCAGCCGTTGCCACATTGTCGCCGGTCAGCATGACCGAGACGACCCCGAGACGGTGCAGGTCGGTCACTGCCTCCCGTGAGCTTTCCTTGATGGTGTCCGCCACCGCGAAAATCGCCAGCACCTGCTGTTCTGTCGCCAACATGGTCACCGTCCGGCCTTGCGTCTCGTGCACCTGAAGGCGAGCCTCGATCTCGGCGCTGCACAGAGCGCGTTCCTCGATCAGACGATGGTTGCCGAGGATCAGCGTTTGGCCGTCGGCCCGCGCTTCAATGCCGCGTCCGGCAAGGGCGAGAAAATCGGTCAAGCCGTTTTCTGGAAGGTTGAGACCGGTTGCTATCGCTTTTGACACCGGATGATCCGAATGACCGGCCAAGCTGGCTGCCCAAGCGAGCACCTGTGATTCAGGGACTGTCGAGGGAAGCATTTCTGTGGCGACCAGACGGGGTTTGCCTTCGGTGATGGTGCCGGTCTTGTCGAGGGCAATGACCCGCAGTTTGCGGGCCTCCTCAAGATAGACACCGCCCTTGATCAGGATACCGCGGCGGGCCGCTGCGGCCAGTCCGCTGACGACTGTTACCGGCGTGGCGATCACCAGCGCGCAGGGGCAAGCGATGACCAGTAGCACCAAGGCCTTGTAGAGCGCCTGCGTCCAGGTCCAGCCGAGGAGCCAGGGGGTCAGAATCGCTACGGCAACCGCGATGCCGAACACGGTCGGCGTGTAGATTGCGGCAAAGCGATCCACGAAGCGTTGCGTCGGCGCTTGTGTTCCCTGCGCCTGTTCGACTGCGTGAATGATGCGGGCTAGTGTGGTGTCATCGGCAGCGGCCGTCACACGGAACTCCAGGATGCCGGTTTCGTTGATTGTGCCGGCGAACACAGGGTCGCCAGCCGCCTTGTCAATCGGAATGCTTTCGCCAGTGACTGGCGCCTGATTGACGGCGCTGAATCCTGCCGTCACCTGACCATCGAGCGGTATTCTGGCGCCGGGTTTGACCCGAACGCAGGACTCCAGCTTTACCGCGACGGCCGGTGCTTCCAGCCACGTTCCATCAGCCTGCCTGACTTCCGCCGTCTGCGGTGTCAGGTCGAGCAGGCCCTTGATGGCGTTACGCGCCCGATCCACGGAACGGGCTTCAATCAGTTCGGCAATGGCATACAAGGCCATGACCATCGCCGCCTCCGGCCACTGGCCGATCAGGAAGGCACCGGTCACGGCTACACCCATCAGCGCGTTCATGTTCAACTGCCCGCGCCGTAATGCCGCCACGCCTTTGCTATAGGTGGAAATGCCGGACAGCCAGATGGCGACGACGGCCAATGCCATACCCAAGCCCTTGAACGGCAATGTGTCGGGCGCAAAGAAATCCAGCGCTTCCGCTCCGACGGCCAGCCCCAGCGCCAGAACGCTTCGCCATAGCTCACTGACGCCGACGTTTTCCGTTGCCGCCTGATCTGCCGACACCGCTTTGGGGCTGAACCCCGCCTTGCGGATAGCGGCCAAGGCTGCCTCAAGGGCATCCGTCGTGGCATCTATTGAAACGGTGCGGGCCGACAGTTGGAAACGCAGGGAACGGATGCCTTCGATACCGGCCACCGCACGACGGATATCATTCTCCTCGTTCGGGCAGTCCATGGTTGGAATCACGAAGACGGGCACACCATCGCTTGAAGCGAGATCGGAGGCTGCCGGGATTTCTACTGCTGAGGGCACTGCTGCGGAACAGCCGCCCGCACAGCTGCAATGGGCGGTTTCCTGAAGGGGCTTCGGGTGGGGATCAAGACTCATGGCGTTCTCCTTGTTTCCCGCATTAGAAACCCTTGAGTGACTACAGAGTCAACTGATTACAATAAAGGAAAATAGTCGGAGCCAAAGCAATGCTTGAGTTCGTCAAAGTTCTAGGATTGTTCGCCATAACCGCGCTGGCCGAGATTCTCGGCTGCTATCTGCCGTGGCTGGTGCTGACCCAGCAGCGTTCAGTTTGGCTCTTGATCCCCGCAGCCGTTTCCTTGGGGCTGTTTGCCTGGCTGCTGACCCTGCACCCAGGCGCCGCCGGACGAGTCTACGCCGCCTACGGCGGTGTCTACGTGGCGATTGCCCTGATCTGGCTATGGCGGATCGATGGCGTTGTCCCAACCCGATGGGATCTTGTCGGCAGTGCGGTCTCGCTGGCCGGTATGGCGATCATCATGCTCCAACCGGCTCGGTCCGTTTGAGCGTCAGGAGGCGAAGATGAAAATCGGCGAACTGGCCCGCCTTGCCGGGACGAATGTGGACACGATCCGCTATTACGAGCGGGATGGACTGCTGCCAGTACCGGCCCGCAGCGAAGGCAACTACCGCATCTATGGGGAAACCCATGTCCAACGACTGTCTTTTATTCGGCGTTGTCGCAGTTTGGACATGACTCTGGATGAGATCCGGGTCTTGCTGCACTTCAAAGAGTCACCCCAGGAGAACTGCGCGGATGTGAATCGCCTGCTTGACCGACACATTGGGCACGTCACCCAACGGATGCAAGAACTCCAGGAACTGGAGAGGCAATTAAAAGACCTGCGTGAGCGGTGTGGCGAGGCGCGAGATGCTGCCCACTGCGGCATTCTTGACGGCTTGTCTGAAGCGCTTGCGCCTAGCAGCAAGACTGCTTGCCACGTTAAAGGAACGCATCGGCATACTGCAAACCGCAGCTTGGCGAAGGGAAATCAAGGCAAGTAAGTTTGATGGCATTGGATTAGCGTACGATTTATTCCGTTTTCTGTGATTTTCCTTGATGTAAGCAACCATTCCATCAACGACGGCAACCTTCGCAATAACGGCCATTCAATCCAGCCAACGTCACAGGCAGCAATGGCCGATTTGCTGGAGTAGGCTTTACGTCAGCTTTCAGAGTCATGCAGCCGTTATGGTGATTGCTCCGCAGCATAGGCGACCGGCAGTTCCTGGCCGACAGCACGTATTCCACCTCTCTGCCCGATAGCTACCGTTGCGTTTACTGGATGGCAGGTTTGGAGACTGAATCCCATCAGGCCCTTCCCGGCCAGTAGCGGAAGTAAGCTGTGTCTTGATTTTAGGCTGCGGAACGTCTGCTGCAGTTCGGAAGCAGCCACATGGTGAATTCACACAAGTCGGCTAATGACACCTTTGGCATAATTCGCTTAAACAGGCAGCAACCCTGTCTTTACCTGCCATTTAGCCTTGAGAGGCCACGACCGGCAACTTTCTCATCGGCAAAACTCAGGTCGATCATGCGCCGCCGCAGACAACTATCGATATACTGGATGCCATTCAATTGCTTCATTCAGCTATTCGATGGCATTCCTGCGCCTGATCCTGTGTTTCGTCATCCTGCTGGGTAGCGGCTCGGTGCCGGTCGTGCGGGCTGCCGCCGAAGCCACGCCCGCCACGCTGACCAAGGTGCGGGTACAGCTCAGATGGTTTCATCAGTATCAGTTCGCCGGTTTTTACGCGGCGCTCGAGCAGGGCTATTTCCGCAAGGCCGGGCTGGATGTCGAGCTGATCGAAGGCAGGCCGGACCTCGACCCGGCCGAGGTGGTGTCGCGCGACGATGCCGAGTTCGGCATGGGCAATTCGTCGCTACTGATCGATTACAACCGCCGGGGGCGTCCGGTGATGGCGGTCGCCGCGATCTTGCAGCATTCGCCCTTCGTGATCATGGCGCGGGTCGATCCGAATCTGCGCAGCGTTCGGGATCTGGAAGGCCGTACACTGATGGGCGAGGCCCATTCGGACGAGCTGATCGCCTATCTGAGAAAGGCCGGAGTCAATCTCGAACGCATCCGGGTGGTGGACCATAGCGGCACCATCCGCAGCCTGGAGTCGAACGGGCCGGACCGGGTCGATGCGATTATGGCCTATATCTCCGGCGAGACGATCGAAGCCAGCCAGCTGGAAATTCCCTACCAGATTTTCAACCCGCGCGAGTTGGGGATCAATTTTTATGGCGACACGCTGTTTACCTCGCAGCAGTACGCGCGGGAGCATCCACAGCGGGTCGTGGCGATGCGCGATGCGCTGATCGAAGGCTGGCACTACGCCCGCCAGCACCAAGCCGAGATAGTCGAACTGATCCTGCGCCAGTACGCGCCAAAGAAGGATCGGGTGACGCTGAACCTCGAAGCCCTGTCGATCCACAACCTGTTTCAGTCCGACATCGTCGATACCGGCTACATGAGCCGGGCGCGCTGGGAGAGCATCGGCGGGATTTTTGTCGAAACCGGCCTGCTGCCACATGACTATGCACTGGACGGCTTTCTGTTCCAACCCGAAGGCAAACTGCCGGAATGGGCGTTCCGGGCACTGTTTTGGGCTGCGGTACTGATCGTGCTGAGCGGGGCACTGGCCGCCTACATCATCTGGCTGAACCGGCGGCTGCGCGCCAGCCTGCAACAGCTGGCTGCGGCTAGTTTCGAGCTGGAAAGACTCGCCACCACCGATCCGCTAACCGGCCTCTTCAACCGGCGCTATTTTGATAGCGCGCTCGAGCAGGAGCTGTTTCGTGCTGGCAGGCAGAGCTCGCAGCTGTGCCTGCTGATGATCGATGTGGATGACTTCAAGAAATACAACGATCTGCTCGGCCATCCGGCCGGCGACCTCTGTCTGCAGCAGGTCGCAGCGATCTTGCACAGCAACACTCGGCGCACTGGCGAGTTCGCCGCGCGGATAGGCGGCGAAGAGTTCGTGGTGGTGGCCAGCGCGCTCGATCATGACAAGGCGCTGGCGCTGGCCGAACGCATCCGCAGCGACATCGAGGCCACTGCGCTCCCCCATCCGGGCTCGGCGCGCGGGCATGTCACCGTCAGCATCGGGGTGGCGAGCATCGCCCAGCCGATCTCATCGAACTCGGTCAGCGAGCTGATTGCCAGCGCCGACAAGGCGCTCTACCAGGCCAAACACGAAGGCCGCAACCGCAGCGTGTTCTACGCCTGAATGAGAAAACCGCCGTTCAGGGCCACATCCATAGTTAAACGGCAGGTAAGCGTCACTTTGCCGCCGGATTTCGGCTAAACGACCGCGGCGGCTTTGGCCGATCAGCCGACTTTGCTCGCTGTCCGCTCGTCGGCCAATCCGGCCGTTCGAATCACTTCACTCTTCGGTCAGCAAACTGCTGGTTACCTGCCGCGCAGTAAGCAGAAGCGAGGAACGGCAGCATTTATATCTAACAAACTCTGCTTCGACAGAAAAACCAAGTAACGTTGGTGCGAAAGCGACGGGCACCTCTCTCCCTGACCATTTCCGGCGAAAAGCTTTCAAAAATGTAACGCGGGGGTCAGCGTCCTGTTGGTATCGGACTCCTAAGATGACATCACGGTTGGACGAAATGAGTCCG
Source organism: uncultured Rhodocyclaceae bacterium (assembly GCA_900549295.1). GTDB lineage: Bacteria > Pseudomonadota > Gammaproteobacteria > Burkholderiales > Rhodocyclaceae > Azonexus. The sequence continues at coordinate 21,505 of URNG01000009.1, read as the reverse complement.
ACACGATTAACCCGATGTCACAAGGAGAGAACCATGAAAACGAAATTTTCCCAATTAGCCCTGATCGCTGCGATCAGCCTCGCTGCAGCTGGAACGAGCTACGCTCACGAGGATTATTCCGAGGCCGGCACCAACCATTGGCTGAGCCACGTTTCAGAAACCAAGAGCGCACCGACGGCAAATCAACTGGCTTCGTTTGGTTACACGGCCACGAAAAACGCCGACCGAGAGGTCACTCTGTCCAGCGGTAGCAAATATCTGAACGTCACGCGTCTGGAGACCATCAAGATCAACGTCGCTGGCAAGAGCGTCGTCTGGACCTTCGACACGCTGGGGACCGCGCCGTTTCCACTTTCCAAGATCATATCGGGAGCCGACGGCATCACCGTCTACGTGACCGAAAACCCTGCCTATCAGGGCGGCTGATCAACCTGACGGCTAGGTGATGCAATTGTCACCCAGCCGTTGGCAAATTGTCAGGATCGAATCCTTAATATTGATATCGCAGTACAACAGCACCTATTCATGAGGAGATGAAAATGTTCAAGAAGATGCTCGCAATCGTGGCCCTGAGTTCCCTGGGTGTTACCGCCTACGCAGTTGATGCTTCTCAAGTCGAGAAGTCCATTGAGTTGAAGGACGGTTCGACTGTTTATATTTTCAAAGACGGCAAGATGGGTATGGAAGACAAATATGGTCGCGCAACCTATATGGAATCTGGCCATGTGATGGAAACCAAGGACGGCAAAAAAATCATCATGAACGGAAACGAAATCTGGCGTGTTGACGAATTGCTGCACAAAGACCATCGCGGTTAATTTCCCGCATCACTCGAATTCGGCGGCTCCTTTGGGAGCCGTTTTCATTTTGAAGTACCGTTCAAGCATCGCCTTCAATTCCTGACTCCATTGGGCATGATCTCTGGATTGGCCTTGTGCGTATAGCACCGGAGCAACCTGCCGGAAAACGGCATGAATCTTTGGATCGAAATGCTGGCCATCTTCCCGTTCCATGATGCTCAACGTCTCTTCCAATGACAAGGCTGGTTTATACGGGCGAACAGAGGTCAATGCGTCGAACACGTCGACCAGGGCAAAAATCCGTGCGGCCAACGGTATTGCCTCGCCAATGAGCCCATCCGGATACCCTTTCCCGTCGAAGCGTTCGTGATGATGCCGGATGGTCTTCTCTGCGCCAGCCAGCCAGGGATTGCCGGCGACGATCTCGATGCCGAGCATGGCGTGGGTCTTCATGACCTGAAATTCTTCGCTGGTCAGCCGTCCCGGTTTCAACAGAATCTGATCCGGAATGCCGATTTTTCCAACGTCGTGCAGAAAGGCGCCCAGCACCAGTTCGGCAATGGTTTCCTTGCCAACACCCAGTGCTTCGGCAAGTGAGACCGCATAGCAGGTAACCCGGTAGTTATGGGCGTCGGTATCTGCGTCACGCTTGGCGATGGCGTTTCCAAGGGAGCGCAGCAGCGAAAGATTGGATTCCAGGAGTCGAGACGACAATGCCACCGTTTGGCCCAGCAGTCCTGACATTAACGGGTAAAGCAACAGCGCTGCCGCGAATACTGATATCGAGGCCGTCAGCGCAGCCCCGCGAATCTGTTGTTCTCTCTCTTGCAGTGCCGAGCGGGACACCAGGCTGATTCCCTCGACATAGCCTGCAAGACGGCCATCACTGGTGGTCATCGGCAGAATGACCTGAACCAGTTCTTCGCCAGCCACCGAAAATCGTTTGCTATGGCTGCCTGGAGCTGGCGGCCATGGATGGCGCTGTTGTCGGGCGATCTCTTTCAGCGACTCGGGGAGTGACCGCCAAGCATCAAACACCATCTCCGTATTGGGCGAAAAAACTCGAATCCCGACAAACTCATCGGTCAGCAACTGCGAAATCGCGGAATGGCTATCTCCTTTATCCCCGCCGACCGCCATTTGCATGGCGGGCGACTCGAAATGCCTGACCCCCGCTATGGCGCGTTCAAGGGTGCGCTGCTCTACGCGATACGATTCGACCCAGTAGGCAAGACCTCCCGCGAAACTGCCAACCAGGAGCGCACCTATACCGAGGCGCCGCGCCAACATGCGGCGCAATTGCCGGTGTGTCTGGGGCAGTTGAATAGCGTTCATTTCAGATTCTGTAGCAGTTCCATGGAGTGCTTGAAGTGGCTGCTGACGCGATCGAGTGAGAATTGGTGCATTAACGAATTTTCAGCCATTTTCTGTCGTTCGACATCCATTTCCACCGTGTTGCCATCAGTAGCCGCTTGGTAAGGTACGTGATACTTTAGTGGGAATGGTGATGTTTGCCCGGTGCCCAAGAGATGTCCGGTAGCCGTGCTCGTCAATGGCAACGATGAGGAGGCACCTTGAACGATTTTGGCAGCCTCTTCAATGTCAATATCAACGGCCTTATAACCTGGAGTATCGGCATTGGCGATGTTCGAGGCCAGGAGTTGCTGCCGATAGACACGAACACCCAGCATTTTCTGCTGAAAAATGTGACCGGCATGACCGCCTTGTCCAACTGTGAAGTGATTGGGATGGGCTGACGCCGTGCTGGAGGCCATTCCGGAAGAATGCCCAGTGTGCCCAACTACCCCGGCACCTTGTCCGCCATGATTGCCATGACTGACCACTGGGTTGTTTGCCTGCTGAACAATCGCCTGATTCAAGGCCTCGGAAAACCCTCCGTTGTTGGCCCCCCCCGAGGACGCACTATGTCCCTCGTGCCCTCCTTGAACAGAAGTAGATGGGGGAATTGCCGGTGGGATAGGAGGGGCTCCAGCCATGACACTGATTACTCGTTCATGATCAGGATGGCCTTCACCGGATCAATCTGGCCGACGCCATGCCATTTCAGATCGCTGTTTGCTACGGCCGGCTTTGCCAGGCATCCATGATTGCATTCGATGATCCAGCGTTTCTGAAGCACCGTTCGACAATAGTTGTAGGTCAGCAGCTTCGGGTCACTGCCGACCGCAAGCGCCAGCGTGCGACATACACATCGATCGCCGTGCTCTGCCGGTTTGTGGATATCCATGACTGAAATGCCGAGGCCTCGATTCCGAGGCCTTTACTGGGCAGTTACTTTCCATCTCGCGGATGGAAATGTTTGCTCTTGTCCTTGGCTGCGTTCGGCTTGTCAGCCTTTGCATCCGGCATGCTTTGCGGCATTCCGGTTTTTTCCTGGACATGGGAATGTGGCTTGGCAGCAGCCTTGTCAGCCTGTCCTTCGGCGGCTTTCGGGGCACCTGCCTTGTCATCGGCATAAGCGGCACCAGACATGGCGGCACCGGCGAAAAGAACGGCGGCGATGAGGGAAGAGATTTTCATGATCTTGACTCCTGAGTTTTGGGGATTTCAACGGTCCGAATCGAGTGGACAGATACAGTTTGTGCTTCTGTCACTGTCAACAAGGTGACTTGTCGATTACATTGTTCTCAGGAAGCATGGCCAAATACGGATTCACCAAATGCACGATTGCGTCGGCAAGCGCATCGCGCAATTGCCGTTCGCAACACCCCATCAAAATTCCGTCCTCCAGCGCATCCTGGGCCATCTGGCGAAGTTCATCCAGGTTCTCATTGAGCACCTTGATTTTTTCCGTACAGGCAATGAGCTTCCCTGATGAGTCTTGCCAAAGCACCGGCCTTGACGACATCATCAAGTTCACTTTGCCGAATGTTGGGCCAGCGTCTGCAAAACTTGGTGCTGGTATTCCAAACTGTCGAGGGTATATGCCTTCCAATACTCGATGGATGAAAAGCCGACGGCAGCCCACCATGCCCCTGTTTGCCCAGGCTCCCCCAGAGAAAACGACGGTGTTCGCTCAAGGAGTTCCTTGAGCGGGGAAATCTGCGTGGAAATCATCTTTTCCAAACAGTCGAGATTCACGCCAACCAACCGGGCAACCAAATCCAAATGGAAGTCGGAAGGTGCATTGAAGATGGCGAACGAATTGTGTGCGGACATGATTTTCTCCCTGCGGCACGTTCAAGGCCCATTGCCTCATAGGGAGAGTTTGCCTGTGGGTAGCTGTCACGCCCATAACGGGGGCATTACAACCCGTTCACCATTTTGCCAGCTTGTTTCCGTATTGTTCGCAAAGAGGTCAGGCAATCGGGAAGACATCAGCAAATCTCGGTTTTATTGCTGCCCGCGCAGACGCAGCGCATTGGCGACCACGCTGACCGACGACAGGCTCATCGCCGCAGCCGCAATTACCGGCGACAGCACCAGCCCGAAGAAGGGATAGAGGATACCGGCCGCGACCGGCACGCCGAGGGCGTTGTAGAGGAAAGCGAAGGCCAGGTTCTGGCGCATGTTGCCGACCGTTGCGACGGAGAGCAGACGGGCGCGGGCGATGCCGCGCAGGTCGCCCTTGACCAGCGTCAACTGGGCGCTGTTCATCGCGACGTCGGTGCCGGTACCCATGGCGATGCCGACATCCGCTTTGGCCAGCGCCGGCGCGTCGTTGATACCGTCGCCGGCCATCGCCACGATCCGCCCTTCGCGTTGCAAACGCTCAACCAGCGCAAGTTTGTCGGCAGGCCTGACCTCGCCATGCACCTCCTCGATGCCCAGTCTGGCACCGACCGCCTGGGCGGTGGTCAGGCCGTCGCCGGTGGCCATCACGATGCGCAGCCCGGCCTGACTCAGAATGCTCAGGGCTTCCTGGGTGCTCGCCTTGATTGGGTCGGCGACTGCCAGCAAACCGAGCAGGCGGCCATCGGCCGCCAGATGCATGACGCTGGCCCCGCTTTGGCGCAGGGTTTCCGCTTCCCCGGCGAGGGCGTCGATATCGATGCCGTCCTCGGCCATCAGCGCGGCGTTGCCAAGGGCCAGGCGCTGGCCGCCGACTGTCCCGCGTACGCCGATGCCGCTGGCCGATTCGAACTGCTCGGCCTTGTCGAGGGCAAGACCGCGTTCGCGGGCGGCGCGGACGATGGCGTCGGCTAGCGGATGCTCGCTGCCTTGGTCAAGGCTGGCCGCCAGGCGCAGTACCTCGTCCTCGACGATGCCGGGTGCAGCCAGCACACGTTCGAAGGCTGGCCGCCCTTCGGTCAGGGTGCCGGTTTTGTCCACGATCAGCGTGTCCACCTCGCGCAGTCGCTCGATGGCCGCCGCGTCGCGGAACAGGATGCCCTGGGTTGCTGCCTTGCCGGTGGCGACCATGATCGACATCGGCGTCGCTAGCCCGAGGGCGCAGGGACAGGCGATGATCAGCACCGAAACGCCGTTGATCAGGCCGAAGACCCAGCCCTGCTCGCCGCCGAACAAGCCCCAGGCGAAGAAACTGATTACGGCGATGGCGACCACGACGACGACGAAATGGCCGGCGACGACGTCGGCCAGCCGCTGCAACGGCGCCTTCGAGCGCTGGGCCTGGGCGACCATCTGGACGATCTGGGCGAGCACTGTCTGGGCACCGACCTTCTCGGCACGGATGACCAGGCTGCCGGCGGTGTTCATGGTGGCACCGATCACCTGGTCGCCGGGGTGTTTCGTTACCGGCAGAGGCTCGCCGGTGAGCATCGCTTCATCGATGGCGCTCGAGCCTTCGATCACTGCGCCGTCTACCGGCACCTTCTCGCCAGGACGTACGCGCAACATGTCGCCGACATGGACATGAGTCAGCGGCACATCCTCCTCTATGCCGTCCGGGTTGATGCGGCGGGCCGTCTTCGGGGAAAGACCGAGCAGCGACTTGATGGCGGCCGTGGTCTGCGAACGGGCGCGCAGTTCAAGCATTTGGCCGAGCAGGGTCAGCGAGATGATGACCGCTGCCGCCTCAAAATAAACGCCGATCCGGCCGTGGGCAATGAAGGATGGCGGAAACAGGCCAGGCGCTAGCGCCGCCACGACGCTGTAAGCGAATGCCGCACCGGTGCCGAGGCTGATCAGCGTCCACATGTTAGGACTGCGCTGGACAAGCGACTGCCAGCCCCGCACGAAGAACGGCGCGCCAGCCCAGAGCACGATGGGCAGGCTGAACAGTAGTTCGCCCCAAGTGCGGGCCGCTGGCGATAGACCTTCCAGCCGGTGCCCAACCATCGCCAGGACGCCCACGACCACGGTCAGCGGCAGGCTGCCCCAGAAGCGGCGGCGGAAGTCCAGGTACTCGGTGTTGTCCTCGTCTTTGTCTAAATCGGGCAGCAGCGGTTCGAGCGCCATGCCGCACTTGGGGCAGGTGCCGGGGCCGGTCTGCCGGATTTCCGGATGCATCGGGCAGGTGTACTCGGCGCCCGGAACGGCGAGTTCTTCCGGCTTGGACGCCAGGTAGTGCGCCGGTTCGGCATCGAATTTTGTCTTGCATTTGGCACTGCAGAAACGGTAATGGATGCCATCCAGATCCGTCGCATGGGCCGATTCCGGCTTGACGGTCATGCCGCAGACGGGATCGATAACGTTGTTCGACATGGATTTCAAAACCGACGACGAATGGCTGTGATGATGAGCATGGTCGTGATGTTGCCCTGAGTGTTCGCTAGTCATGGCTACTTCCCTTTAATCAAAAATTCAAAACTATGCAATTTGCTCAAAGTTGATCCAGCATGCCTCGTGGACCAATATAGAAAAAATTGGCCTTGCTCTGCAGCAAGGCCATCAGCAACAGTTGCGCAGGAGAGAAAGCCGACCGCAAAAGGGATCTTGCTAAAGTTGCACAGGCTCCAGCCAGATTTTGCCTCATGACTACTTTCTATTTAGTCGATACCAACCTTGCGCTGTTCGCTGCGCACATAGGCCGTGATGTGTGCCACGTCGTCGGGTGTTACCTGCGGCACCGGCGCCATATCGCCGAATTTCCAGTGATGAGCGCGCACGCCGTTCTTGGCGGCGAGTTGGAAAGCGGCATCGGCATGGTGCGAGGGCTCGTAGATGCGGTGCAGGAGAGGCGGTCCCTTGTCCGAACCTTTCAATTCCGTACCGTGACAGGCCGCGCAATGTTTCGCGAATAGTGTCTTGCCGGCTGCCGGATTGGGCATCAGGCCTGGACTGGGTTTGGGCACCTGCCAGCTTTGGGCTTGCACCGACAGACTGAACAACGCGATCAACCCCACGGCGAACTGTCGTCTACGAATTTTGTTCATCGCTGCCTTTTTCCTTGCCGTGACCGTTATGTCCGCCGTGACCAAAGAAGTGCATCAACGGACAGAGCAGGAGGAGCAAATAAATCCACCGTCCGGCTAGATGTTCCCAATGCTCGCGAACGATGAAGAACCCCAGGGTGACCGCGATCATGGCAGCGACGACCGCGCCACGAGATCGATACCACAGCTCGGGGTGATGATGTTCAGATTCTGCTTTCATGAGCTGACTCCATGTTCTTGATTGACACCGGGTGGAACGGTAGAACAGAAAATGAGCGGCTGGCTGGTGGTGCCTTGCTTGGCAGCTCTGGTACCAAGCATGGGAACCGATTAGTGGGAATGACCGGCGTGCGAGTCGTTTCCGGAGCCGCCCGCATATTCACTACTGGCACACCCGCCCAGCAACAGTCCGACTACCGTCACAGCAACCACCAAGAGCTTCTTCGACATCACGTTCTCCTTGCGTTGATAAGATTCATTACTCGACACCCCGATTCAGGCGCCATTGTTTAACCAGCGCGTAGATTGCCGGAATCACCGCGAGGGTCAGGACCGTCGAAGAGATCATCCCGCCGACCATCGGCGCCGCAATGCGGCTCATGACTTCGGAACCGGTGCCGGTGCCCCACATAATGGGCAGCAGGCCGGCCATGATGGCGACGACGGTCATCACCTTCGGCCGTACCCGTTCGACGGCGCCTTCCATGATGGCCTCGTAGAGATCATGCAGCGTTGGCGCCTGGTTTTCAGTGCGGCGCTTGGCCTTTAGTTCTTCCCAAGCATGATCGAGGTAAATCAACATGATGACCCCGGTTTCCGCCGCAACCCCGGCAAGGGCGATGAAGCCGACGGCGACGGCGACGGACAGGTTGTAACCGAGCAACCACATCAACCAGACCCCGCCGACCAGCGCGAAGGGCACCGACAGCATGACGATTAGGGTTTCGGTCAGTCGCTTGAAATTCAGGTAAAGCAGCAAGAAGATGATCAACAGCGTCACCGGGACGACGATCTTCATTTTCTCGATCGCACGCTCCATGGATTCGAACTGGCCGCTCCAGGTCGCGTAGTAACCCGGTGGGAATTTGACGTTTTCTGCCACTGCCTTCTTGGCATCCGCGACATAGCCACCGATGTCGCGTTCGCGAATGTCCACGAAGATATAAGCGGAAAGCAACGCGTTTTCAGTCCGGATGCCGGGCGTTCCCTTGGCCACCTCGACGCGGGCCAATTGGCCGAGCGGAATCATTGCCCCCTCCATGGTCGGCACCAGCACCTCACGGGCAATCTGCTGCGGATCGGAACGAAGTTCACGCGGATAGCGCACGGTGACGCCAAACCGTTCGCGCCCCTCGACGGTCGTGGTGACCATCTCGCCGCCCAAGGCCTGGCCGATGACATCCTGCAAATCGCCGACCGCCAACCCGTAGCGGGCCAACTGCGTGCGGTCCGGTTCAATGTTCAAGTAAAAACCGCCGGTAATCCGTTCCGCGAAAGCCGAGGTTGTCCCCGGAACCGTCTTGACGACCGTCTCGATTTCACGGGCCAGCCGCTCCATCTCGTTGAGATCCTTGCCGAACACCTTGATCCCGATCGGCGTCCGGATGCCAGTCGAAAGCATATCGATACGCGCCTTGATCGGCATCGTCCAGGAATTCGAGACACCGGGGAACTGCAGTGCCTTGTCCATTTCAGCGATCAGCTTGTCGGTCGTCATGCCCGGGCGCCACTCGGATTCCGGCTTCAGGTTGATCACCGTCTCGAACATCTCCGTCGGCGCCGGGTCCGTTGCCGTGTTGGCACGTCCTGCCTTGCCATAAACCGAGGAGACTTCCGGGAAACTCTTGATGATCTTGTTCTGGGTCTGCAACAGTTCCGCCGCTTTGGTGATCGACATCCCGGGCAGCGAAGTCGGCATGTAGAACAACGTGCCTTCATTCAGCGTCGGCATGAACTCGGAACCCAGTTTGCTGGCCGGGTAAATCGAGACCACCAGAGCAAGCAGCGCAGCAACAATGGTGGTCTTTTTCCATTGCATGACGCCGGCGATGATCGGACGATAAGCCCAGATCAGGAAACGATTCACCGGGTTCTTCGATTCCGGCATGATTTTGCCGCGAATGAACAGCATCATCAGCACCGGCACCAAGGTCACCGAAAGCAAAGCCGCGCCCGCCATCGCGAAGGTCTTGGTGTAGGCCAAGGGCGAGAACAGACGTCCTTCCTGGGATTCCAGCGTAAAGACGGGCAGGAAGGAAACGGTGATGATGAGCAGCGAGAAGAACAGTGCGGGGCCGACCTCTTTGCAGGCCGCAATCATTGCCTCGATGCGATCCCCGTGGGTATGATCCTCCGGCAAACGCTCGATGTGCTTATGGGCGTTTTCGATCATCACGATGGCCGCATCGATCATCGCCCCGATGGCGATGGCGATACCGCCCAGGCTCATCAGGTTCGAGTTCATCCCCAGCAATCGCATGGAAATGAAGGCAATCAGCACCCCGACCGGCAGCATCAGGATGGCTACCAAAGCACTGCGCATGTGCATCAGGAAGACGACGCAGACCAGCGCGACAATGAGACTTTCTTCCGCCAAGGTGCGCGTCAAAGTATCGATCGCACGGTGAATCAATTCCGAACGATCATAGACCGTCTGGATCGTCACGCCCTCCGGAAGCCCGGCAGAAATCTCACCAATTTTTTCCTTCAAGTTGTGAATGACCTCCAGCGCGTTCTGGCCGTAGCGCGCCATGGCGATACCGGAAACCACTTCACCTTCACCATTCAACTCGGTGAGACCGCGCCGCTCGTCCGGCGCCAGTTCGACACGGGCAATGTCACGAACCAAGACGGGCGTCCCGCCTTGTGACTTAACCACCAGATTTTCAATATCGCCTGTGCCCCGCAGATAGCCCTTGCCGCGCACCATGTATTCGGTTTCCGCCATCTCGACGACACGCCCGCCGACATCGCGGTTCGATTCCCGAATGACCTTTGAAACCGCCGCTAGCGGAATGCCATAGGCGCGCAACTTCACCGGATCAACCGTGACCTGGTAGGTCTGGACGAAGCCGCCAATCGAAGCCACTTCGGCGACACCATGTGCCTTGGTCAGTTGATAGCGCAGATACCAGTCCTGCAGCGTCCGCAGTTCGGCCAGCGTCTTGTCCTTGGCGAGCAGCGCGTATTGATAGACCCAGCCGACGCCCGTGGCGTCCGGACCGATTTGCGGTGTGACGCCCTTGGGCATGCGGCCGGCGGCAAAGTTGAGGTATTCCAGTACCCGGGACCGCGCCCAATAAATGTCCGTGCCGTCTTCAAAAATGATGTAGACGAAGGACGCGCCGAAGAAAGAGAAGCCGCGAACCACTTTGGACTTCGGCACTGACAACATGGCCGTCGTCAGCGGATAGGTGACCTGATCCTCGACGACCTGTGGCGCCTGGCCGGGGTATTCGGTATAGACGATGACCTGCACGTCTGAGAGGTCGGGCAAGGCATCGAGCGGCGTTTTCATGACCGCAACGACACCACCGACGACAACAAACAGCGTGGCGAGCAGGACGAGGAAGCGGTTGCGCCCCGACCATTCAATGATTTTGGCGAGCATGGTATCCCCTGTCAGTGGCCTGCGTGGGGATTGGCCGCCACTTTTCCAGCCATCGGTTTGATGCTGGTGACGACCCATTCACCTGGTTTGCGCTCGACAAACTCGAAGGCCACCGTCGCACCCGGTTTGAGTCCGCTCAACAGCGCCGGCGTCGCGACCTGGAACTCCATGGTCATGCCCGGCCATTTGAGACTGGCGACCGGCCCGTGATTGAGCGTCAGCATACCTGCCTTGGCGTCGAACCCCTCGACCGTGCCTTCGGCCTGATGCCCGACAGCAGCAGGCTTGGCTGACTCCGGCTTCGGCTGGCTGCCGTGGCTAGCATGGCCGAAACCGCCGACCGCCGCCTTCAGGTTGCTTTCGGCGTCGATCAGGAAATTGGCGGCAACCACCACCGGCTCACCATTCTTGACGCCTTCAAGCACCTCAACATGGTTGTCACTGCGTTGCCCCAGCTTGACCTCGCGTGGCTCGAAACGGCCTTCCTTCGCCTGGACCAGCACGATGCGGCGGGTGCCGCTGTCAATCACGGCCGAGGTCGGTACGGTAACGACTTCTCCCTTTGCGCCGACCGGCAACTCAACCTGGGCGAACATGGCCGGTTTCAGCAACTGACCGGGGTTCGGCAGTTCGACCCGAACCGGCACCGTCCGCGTCTCGGCCTTCAGGGTCGGATAAACGTAGGTAATCGTGCCTTCGAACACTTTGTCCGGGTAGGCATTGATCCTGACCTTGGCTTTGGCGCCGGTCTTGACCTGACCAATGTCTTGCTCGAAGACATCGGCAACCACCCAGACCGCCGAGAGGTCGGCCACCTGATAAAGCGCCTCGCCCGGCATGAAACGCATGCCCTGCAGGGCTTTCTTTTCGGTGACGATGCCGGCGACCGGTGAGCGGAAAGTCAGCGTGCGCCGTGCTTCACCGGATTTTGCCAGCGCCTTGACCTGCTCCTCCGATATATCCCAGTTTTTCAGACGCAACAGGCTTGAATCGGCCAGTTGCTTCATGCCGTCCCGCGCTTGGCCGCCGGCTTCCTTCAGCGATTCGACGCCTTGGGCGGCAATCGCGTATTCGCGCTGGGCGGAAACCAATTCCGGGCTATACACCTCAAACAGCGGCTGCCCCTTGCTGACCGGCTGGCCCGTGACATTGACGTGCAGGCGTTCGACGTAGCCCTCGAACTTAGGAGAAATCGCGTAGATGCGGCGCTCGTCCGGCTCGATCCGACCGGCGGCGCGTACCACCTTGTCAAGGATGCGCAATTGGGCGGCTTCGGTTCGAACGCCCAGTTTCTGTACTTTTTCGGTGCTTATCTTTATCTGGTTGGCCGATGCCGGATCGTCGTCCTGCTCTCCCTCATAGACCGCGATGTAATCCATCCCCATCGGGTCTTTCTTGGGCACCGGCGAGGTGTCGGGCAGTCCCATCGGATTGCGGTAGAACAGCAGCTTTTTCTCTTTCTTGGCCGGCTCGGCCGGGGCGCTGGTGACCGGTGCCGCATCGCCATGGGAAGCGCCGCCACGTCCGCCCAGCCAGTAACCACCACCGGCAGCCACAGCAACGGCAATAACGCCGATGGTCAGTCCTGCACCCTTGTTCATAGATCTTCCCCTAAAAGACGTTCGATTTCGGCCAGACGCATCTGGGCGTCGACTTGGGCCTTAAGCTGGTTTTGTCGGGCCTGCCGGATTTGGCGCTGGGCATCGAGCAAGGTGGCGAAATCGACCTTGCCGGTCTCATACCCGGCCAGCGCCGCCTTGAAGGTCAGTTCGGCCTGCGGCAGTAGGCTGTTGGCCAGCAGGTTTTCCGTGCGGCGGGCGGCTTCGATACCAGCCAGGGCCTCGGCCAGTTCGGCGGAGACTTGGTTGGTAGTGGCTTCCTTGCGCGAGCGGGCGGCATTGAGCATCGATTCCGATTCTCGCTCCTGCGCCCGGCGCGAAGACTGCTGCAGCGGGATATTCAGCTCGACCATCAACTCCCATTCCTTGATGGCGCTCTGGTACTGGGTGGGGGATACGCCCAGCGTAAAATCGGGATAGCGGTTTTTGTAGGTCAGGTCGCGGGATTTCTCGGCGGCCTTGATTTTCGATTCGTCGGCGAACAGTTGCGGGTTGCGGGTTCGCACGCGCTCTTCCAACGTGGCGTAATCCAGCGCCACGGGAGTCGGCAGCTTGCGCAACTGCGCTGGTTCCTGCAAGGGCGCATTGCTTGGGCGGGCCAGCAAGGCATTCAGCCGGGCATGCAGGTGGTGCTGTTCGGTTTCCAGCGCAATCAATTCGTTGCGCATGTTGGTCTGCTCAACCTGGGCGCGGATAACATCCTGCTGCGCCGCCAGGCCGCCGGAATAACGAACCTGGGCGACTTTTTCCAGGCGGGTCATCAGATCGAGGATTTCCCGGGTCAGTTGCTCGTTGCGGTGCACGTAATAAAGCTGGGCAAAATTCACCTTGATCCGGCCAGCGATGTCGGCCCAGGTGCCCAGCGCACGCCCCTTGGCACCTTCGGCCTCAAGCTCGGCGATTTCGCGCTTCAGGTCGCGCTTGCCGAACCAGGGTATGTCCTGCATCAGCAAGTAACGGGTGCTGCCGACGCGATTTGGGGCTAGCGTGGCACTCTGTTCGCCCATCCGCGTTATGTCACGCAACTCGGTCCGAAACTTCGGGTCGGGCAAGGCACCGGCCGGCGTCACCCGCTCGCCTGACGCTTCGGCCTCGGCCTGCATCGCGGCGTACTCCGGATTGCGTGTCTTGGCATAATTGATCAGGCTGTCCACGTTCGCACCAAGGGCGGCGTCTTGGGCAAGCACGGGCGACCCAAAGGCGGTGGCAAGCGCCAGGATCAAAATGGGTAACGGCCTGAGTCGGCGCATGCGACCTCCCTGCAATATTTGTTTTTATGAAGCATGCTGACAGCGAGAGGTAAGCACCGTCTCGCCGTCAGTCGATTGGGTTATTTGGCGGGTTCGAAATGGACGACGGTGATGGCACCATTCACGTTTTCGGCCATGAAGCGAATCTTATCGCCGGTTTTCATCTGGTCCAACCAGGCGACATTGGAAACCTTGAGTACCATGGTCATCGCCGGCATGTTCAGGTTGGTCAGTGGGCCATGCGACAAGGTTACTTTGCCGGCTGCCTTGTCCACTTTCTTGACCTGAGCGTCGATCATCTGCATTTCAGCAGACGCGGCGCTCGGCGAGGCCATGGCATGCCCGGCATGGTCGCTTGCAGCTTGGGCAGAAACGGCGCCGAGGGTGGAAAAGGCGATCAGTGAGGCGGTGATAAGTGCTTTCATGAGTTTCTCCTGTTTGGGGGATCAATGTTTGGCAAAGATGCTGGTTTCGCCACCGGCCTGGACCAGCAGCGTGTTGTAGGGGACGGGTCTCGGGCTTTCCATGCCCGGCGATCCTGGCGGCATCGACGGCACCGCGATGCCGAGGGCTTTCGGTTTTTCCTTGAGCAGACGCTGGATGTCGGCAACCGGCACATGGCCTTCGACCACATAGCCGGCCACCTTGGCGGTGTGGCAGGAGCCCAGCCGATCGGGCATCCCCAATTGTTTGCGGGCCGCCGGGACGTCCATGACGTTGTGCGAGCGGACCTCGAAGCCCGCATTTTTCAGATGATCGACCCACTTGCCGCAGCAACCGCAATTCGGGCTCTTGTAAACATCCACCATTTCGCCGGCCGCCACGGCAGTGGAAAGGCCGGCGCCGAGGACGGAGCTCAAAGCAAGAACAAGAAAGGGGTTACGCATGGCGAAGCTCCTGTGTCAGTCGAGTGGCGTCAGTATGGATAGCCGACGCCAACAATTTGCTGTCCGTCGGATTACATTTTTGTAATCTTTATGGGGTTAATGTTTGTGCGCTCCGTGGTCATGGCTGTGCGCATTTTTGCCCTTGGCCACCGGCTTTTCCTCGACCGGGGCTGCTGGTGCCTCTTCGTGGCCTTCCAGTCCGCCATGGGAATGACCGTCACTGGCTGCCACCAGTTGCTCGTAGGCGGTCGCCGACAGCAAAGGCATCTTTTGCAGGAAGGCCGTCAGGTCCCAAATGGCCTCATCCTCCATGCCGCCCTTCGACCAGGCCGGCATACCGGAAGCCTTGATGCCGTGCTTAATGATCCAGAAATCGCGGGCAGCGTCACGTGACGATGGCGCCGCCGGTTTTTCGGAAAGATTGGGGGGAGTCGGATACAACCCCTTGCGAATCTCCGAATCTGGCGCTTCCGGAGACAGGTGGCAATTGACGCACATTGCCGCATAGTTGCCGGCCCCGCGTCGCACGCGCTCGGGATCGGCAAGATCAGCCGGGATCTGGATTTCACCCGTACGGCTGGCAATGGCCCTTTCGCGGGCAAACGTCAGCGCCTGGTAGGTGAATGAACTATGGGGGGTATCGGCGCCGACATCGACGACGCCTGCCACGACGACGATCCCCGCCGTTGCCGCGCCCAAGCCGATGGTTGCCAGAGCACCCCAAATAAATCTGCACATAGTTTTTTCTCAGTAAGGGTATGCGGAGTCCAATTGGTCTTGCTCCGAAATTGCTATTTTGTCTTTACCAAACCAACATCTTGCTGACTTGCGGATTACATTTCCGTAATCTAGGCAATCGGCCTTTAAAAGCGACGGAAAATGCGCCATCAATAGCCAATGATTGGTGGAGAGAACGATGAAAATTCTTGTGGTGGAAGACGAAACCAAAACCGGCTCTTACCTCAAGCAGGGGTTGGTCGAGGCGGGCTTCGTCGTGGATTTGGCCGTCAATGGCCTCGACGGGCTGCATCTGGCGCTGACCGAGGCCTATGATCTGGCGATCCTCGACGTCATGCTCCCGGGCATCGACGGCTGGCAGGTGTTGCAAGGTATTCGCCGAGCCGGCAAGGAAATGCCGGTACTGTTTCTGACGGCACGCGACCAGGTCGAGGACCGGGTCAAGGGACTGGAGTTGGGCGCCGACGACTACTTGGTGAAGCCCTTTGCCTTCTCCGAACTGTTGGCGCGAGTCCGGACCCTGCTGCGGCGGGGCGGCAAGGCGAAGGAGTCCGAGTTCCTGCGCGCCGCCGACCTCGAACTCGACCTGCTGCGCCGCCGGGTCAATCGCGCCGGCAAACGCATCGATCTGACCGCCAAGGAGTTCGCGCTGCTTGAACTGCTGTTACGCCGCCAGGGCGAAGTGCTGCCTCGGTCGCTGATTGCCTCCCAGGTTTGGGACATGAATTTCGACAGCGACACGAACGTCATTGAGGTCGCCATCAAACGCCTTCGGGTCAAGATTGATGAGGGGTACGAACCCAAATTGATTCAGACCGTGCGCGGCATGGGCTATGTTTTGGAGATTACCGATTGACCCCAATCCGCGGCCCCTCACTGACACTCCGGCTGACTCTGCTGTTCGCGCTGGCCTCGGCCTTTGTGCTGTTCCTGCTCGGCCTGCTTATCGGCAATGCGGTTGAGCGCCACTTCGAAGAGCAGGATTTGGATGTGCTGACCGGCAAAATGCAGTTGGCAAGGCATATCTTGGAACGAAAACCAGATAGTCAGCCGAAAGAGACACTGACCCAGCAATTGGACGATGCGCTGACGGGGCATCACGGGTTGATCGTTGCCGTCTATGACCAGAATGGCGAAATGCTGTATGCCAACGAAGCGATGGTGTTTCCGCAGGATCTACTAAGCATTGGCGCGACACCAAGGCGCGAGCAACCCGTCAAATGGAACAGCAACGACGGCCAGCCATGGCGGGGAGTTTCCTCGATGGTCAAAGGCACCGATGGTGGCGTTAGTTACACCGTGGCAATTGCCACCGAAATCACCCATCACGAGCACTTCATGACTTCCTTCCGGCAGACTTTGTGGGGGTTCATGAGCCTGGCGACTCTGGCGATGGGATTGCTCGGCTGGTTTGTCGTCCGGCGCGGCCTGTTGCCTTTACTGGCCATTAAGCGGCAGGCGGCTGAGATCACCGCCAATCGCCTGCATACCCGCTTGCCGGTCGAAGCCATCCCCCGCGAATTGGCGGATCTGGCCGACACATTGAATGGCATGCTTTCGCGCTTGGAAGAGTCCTTTCAGCGCCTGTCGGATTTTTCATCGGACTTGGCTCATGAGTTGCGAACGCCGGTCAGCAATCTGTTGACCCAGACACAGGTCACGCTCTCGAAAGCACGCTCCGCAGAAGACTACCGGGACACCCTGGCGTCGAACACGGAAGAATTCGAACGCTTGTCGCGAACCATTTCCGACATGCTTTTCCTGGCCAAGGCCGACAACAACCAGATCATCCCCAATCAGGAGCCGATAGACCTTGCCGAGGAAATTGGCGATTTGCTGGAGTATTACGGCGTGCTTGCCGAAGAGAAATCGATAGCCTTGTCGCTCACAGGTAACGGCCAAATCGTCGGCGACCGATTGATGTTGCGCAGGGCGGTTAGCAATCTGCTATCCAACGCGCTGCGCCACACGCCGAACGAGGGCAAGATTACCGTTCGAGTCGACAATAACCGTGAAGGTAGGATTTTGGTCTCCGTCGAGAACACAGGGAGCGATATCCCTACCGAACATTTGCCCCGCCTGTTTGATCGTTTCTACCGTGTCGACAGTTCGCGCCTGCGCACGACCGAAAATTCAGGCTTAGGGCTGGCGATAACCCAATCTATTGTGTTGGCTCATGGCGGGGATGTTGGCGTCAACTCGGAAGGTGGAAAAACGCGCTTCACACTTTCTTTACCCTGTGCCCATCAGTAGGGGGCCGCTTTTTGTAAATCGATCCCGCCAATACCAAGTTCTAACTCAACTACAGGGCTAGAAACAGACGAGGGAGCCATTTGAATCTCTTGTGGGTGTTCAAAACCCATCATCGAGGGAAGGCTAAGGGCTTCGGCGAAACATTTTTAGCCAGTTTCTTCGCTTGACCTTGCCTCTGTAGTAAGGTCAAAGGGTCGCTTACCGCCGCATTGCCGACAATTTCAGCCAGAGTGTCGAATGGCAACTCAGGCCGAGAACCTGCCTGTAGCGCATCTTGAGATTGGGCTACCGCATTCTGCACATGCACATGCACATGCACATGCACATGCACATGCAAAGAGTACAAACCTCCTGTAGTATTGGGGCATCTGACTTCTACACATCAGGTATCCACTTCAATGTGTAGAAGTCCAGAAAGCGGCCAGGAAACAAGGGAAATTTCGGCCTCCGGTCAAAATCCCGCCCTCTCCGCCAGTTTCATAACAACCCCTTGAGCCTCAAGGGGTTTATTTTTGCGCGCCAGTTTTTTTCACGCCGCCAAAATCCCACGCTGACAACGAAACAGACCCAAAAACCGGGGAATTTGACAGGCTGGTCGACACCACCCCGAGCACTTAATCGCAGCAACCGCCACGCAGGCTCAACCCGGCAACCCAGCCAGCTTACGGCGCAAGGCAATCAGGTAATCGAGGCCGGCAACTACCCGGCTGCCGTACCAGGACACCATTTCTCCATCGATCATGTGCGCCGGCCTGCCCGCCAGCGCGGCGACCTCGCCCAGGTTTTCCGGCTTGAAATGATAAGGTTCGGTAGACAGGAACACCCGCACCGCGCCTGGCACCGCTCCCCAGGAAAACTCGGGGTAGCGCCGCTCGCTGTACGTCGGCTCAGTCAACCAACCCACCGCCGCCAGCATCGCCGAAATATAGGTATCACGCGCCACTGTCATCCACGGCTCGCGCCAGATCAGATATATCACTGCTTCATCCGCCAAACTCTGCCGCAGCGCCGCCGCCCGCCCCAGCGCATCCTGCAAGGCTGCACACAGAACCGCCGCCGCTGCCTCACGCCCGAATATCTCGCCTAGCAGACGGAACAGCTCGAAATTGTCAGCCGGCACACACGGATGGGTCACGACCACATGCGGCACGAAACGCGCCAGTTCATCCACCGTTTCGCGGCAGTTCTCATCGATATTCACCAGCAAATGCGTCGGCTCAAGCGCCCGCACCGCGTCCAGCCGAACATCCTTGGTTCCCCCGACTTTAGGAATCTCCCGCAAAAATTCACGCGGATGCACACAAAACCCGGTCCGCCCGACGAGTTGCTCGCGCAGACCCAGATCGCAAACCAGTTCGGTCAGCGAAGGCACCAGCGAAACGATACGCGCCCCGCTATCCGCCGGAACATGCCGCTGCCCGCAGGCATCGACCAGGAGCGGCTGTTCGGGGGGAATGATAGGTAAGGAAGTCATCGGGCAACGACAGCAATCGGGCGTAGCATGGGCAGAGAATGGAGAACGAGGAACAATTAGATCAATGACGAAACCACCGCCAGTAAAAATTACTGCACAACCTCCCCACCCTTCCTCCGTGCCAGCACCATATACACCGCCGGCACCACGAACAGCGTCAGGAAGGTGCCGAGCAGCAGGCCGCCGACGATGACCCAGCCGATCTGCTGGCGGGATTCCGCGCCGGCGCCGGTGGCGAGTGCCAGGGGGATGGCGCCGAGGACCATGGCGCCGGTGGTCATCAGGATGGGGCGCAGGCGCAGTTCGGCGGCTTCGATGACGGCGGCTTTCAGGTCGCGGCCTTGTTCCTGCAACTGGTTGGCGAATTCGACGATGAGGATGCCGTGCTTGGTGATGAGGCCGACCAGCGTCACCAGACCGATCTGGCTATAGACGTTGAGCGTGCCGTTGGTGGCCCACAGGGCGAGCAGCGCGCCGGCCATGGAGAGCGGCACGGTGAGCATGATGATGAAGGGGTCGCGGAAGCTCTCGAACTGCGCGGCCAGCACCAGATAGATGAAGGCGAGCGCGAGCAGGAAGGTGATTGCCAGCGAGGAGGAGGACTGGCGGAATTCGCGCGACTGGCCGTTGTAATCGACGCTGTAGCCCGGCTTGAGCACGTCGGCGGCGGCGCTTTCCATCGCCGCCAGCGCCTCGCCCATGGTGTAGCCGGGAGCCAGATTGGCGGTGATGCTGACGGCGCGGCGCTGGCCGAAGTGGTTGAGTTCGCGCGGGGCCACGGTTTCCTGCACGGCGAGCAGGTTGTTCAGCGCAATCATGGCGTCGTTGTGGCCGCGCACGTAGATGTCGTTGATCTGCGCCGGATTGCTGCGCTCGGCATCGGCTACCTGCACGATCACGTCGTACTGCTCGCCGTCGCGCTTGAAGCGGGTGACTTGCCGACCACCCAGGGCGCTCTCCAGAGTGCGGCCGATGGTTTCCACCGGCACGCCGAGGTCGGCGGCCTTGTCGCGGCGCACCACGACCGACAGCTCGGGCTTGTTCAGCTTCAGGTCGGTATCGAGATTGGTCAGGCCGGGGTTCTTGACCAGCTTGTCGAGCAGTTGCCGCGTCACCTCCTGCAATTCCTCGTAGGAAGCGGTGGTGGCGATGACGAAATTGATTGGCCTGTCGCGTGGGCTTTGCCCCAAGGAGGGCGGTGTCACCGGGAAAGCCAAGCCGCCGGGAATGGCGGCGAATTGCGGCGACAGTTCCTTGGCGATGGCCTGCGAATTGCGGCGGCGCTGGCTCCAGTCGGTGAGGCCGACGAAGGAGGTCCCCTGATTCACCACCGGGTTGCCGGCCACCACGAAATAGCGCTCGATGTCGGCGGTGCGGCTGTAGATTTCTTCCATCTGGCCGACGTATTTCTTGGTGTATTCGAGCGTCGCCCCTTCCGGGCCGTTGAAAATGCCGACGATGGTGCCGCGATCCTCGACCGGGGCCAGCTCCGATTTGAGCGCCTTGAGCAGCACGCCGCACAGCGCGGCAACCGCCACGAAACCGGCAAAGATCAGCCAGCGCCGGGCCAGCGCAGCGGTCAGCACGCGGCGGTAGCCGGCGTTCAGCCAGTTAAGGAAGTTTTCGATCAGCAGGAAGCCCTTGGAATGCTTTTCCTCGTGCCGCAACAGCACCGAGCACATCATCGGCGACAGGGTGAGCGCCACGAAACCAGACACCAGCACGGCCCCGGCCAGCGTCAGCGCGAATTCGATGAACAGCTTGCCGGTGCGCCCGGTCATGAAGGCGACCGGCGCATAGACGGCGGCCAGGGTGAGCGTCATCGCCACCACGGCGAAGCCGATTTCCTTCGCCCCCTTGAACGCCGCCTCGCGGCGCGGCATGCCTTCCTCGATGTGGCGGAAGATGTTTTCCAGCACCACGATGGCGTCATCCACCACGAGGCCGATGGCCAGCACCAGGGCGAGCAGGGTCAGGGTGTTGATGGAGAAACCGAACATGAACATCAGCGCGAAAGCGCCGATCAGCGATACCGGAATGGTGACGAGCGGCACCAGCGTGGCGCGCAGGTTGCGCAGGAAGAAGAAGATGATCGCCAGCACCAGCACGATGGCTTCGCCGATGGTGGAGAACACCGACTTGATCGAGCGGTCGATGAAGATCGACGAATCGTAGGAAATATTGACGCTCATGCCCGGCGGCAGCTCGGCGCTGATGCGCGGCATTTCGGCGTACATCGCCTGCGACAGTTCGAGCGGATTGGCCGTGGCCTGCTTGATGATGCCGAGCGACACCGCCGGACGGCCCTTGAAACGCACCGAACTGCGCTCGCTGGCGGCGCCGATTTCCACCTGCGCCACGTCGCCGATGCGCACCGGGTAGCCGTTGACGGTGCGCACCACCACGGCGGCGAATTCTTCCGGCGTGCGCAGATCGGTGGTGGCGACCACGGAAAATTCGCGCGCCGCGCTTTCGATGCGCCCGGCGGGCACTTCCACGTTCTGCCGGCGCAGTGCCTCCTCGACGTCGGCTGGCGTCAGGCGGTAGGCCCCCCGCCCCCGCTTGGCTTCGGACG
>URNG01000008.1 GCA_900549295.1 uncultured Rhodocyclaceae bacterium | reverse complement strand
GGTCGCCTCGGACGTCGCGGCGCGCGGTCTGGACATCCCGGCCGTCAGCCACGTCTTCAACTATGACGTCCCGCACCACGCCGACGACTACGTCCACCGCATCGGCCGCACGGGCCGCGCCGGGTTGGCCGGCGAAGCGGTTTCCCTGGTCTGTGCCGACGAAGCACCGCGTCTTGCCGCCATTGAACGGCTCCTGAAAAAACCGCTGTCACGCGACGAAGAACCCGGCTTCGAACCGCAGCACCGCGTGCCTGCCACCGCCCCCGGCAAACTCCCCCGCCCGAATCCCGGCAAACGCGCCGCCCCCCACCCCGGAAAACCCGGTGGACGCAGCAACTGGGTGGATGAATTCGCCGGCACGCGCACAGGAAAACGCATGAATCGGGCCAAACACTGAGTCGGACATAACCTGCGCCAGCAGGGGTAAACGAGGATTCCAGCAGATTCTGCCCGGGCCGCCTCAGCACGCGCCCGCCCCCTGCGCCGCATTGCCAGCCCGGCAACGGCCGCCGCCACGCAGGCCGTGGAAATCAAAACCGGCACGGCCCACGCAACCTCCGGGCCCCCTTTGGGGTAGCCGATCCAGGACCGGCCCGTCACCTATTTGGTGACAATTTGCAACAAACTGCAGCAAATTGCTGGCAAAATTCCCTATTCCATTACGTATTCATGCTTGTTCCCCCATCCGGACCAGACAAGCCGCAACACATCGCTGCCAATCGAGGCCCGCACATGAAAAACGCCCAACCCAGCCTGTTACGCGCGAGCCTGCTGCTCTGCCTGCTTTCCATGAACTGCACCGCCAGTGCCGACGAAGTTCTGCAGCGCGCGCAGCAACTCATCGACGGCGGCAAGGCAAAAGCCGCTTATGGCCTGCTTGCGCCGCTGGAAGACACCCGCGCAGGAGAGCCCTTGTTCGATACCCTGCTCGGCATCGCCGCCGTCGACAGCGGCCAGCACAGCCGCGGCGTGTTCGCCCTGGAACGGGTGCTCAGCGTCGAACCCGGCAACCACCGGGCGCGTGCCGAGATCGCCCGCGCCTATCTGGCCCTGGGCGAAACCGACACCGCTCGCCAGGAACTGGAAACCGTGCGCGCCCAGGACGTTCCACCCGAAGTCACGCGCAACATCGACCGCTATCTCGATGCCGTCGACCGCATCGACACCGCCACCCGCACCACCGTGCGCGGCTATCTGGAAGGCACGCTGGGCCACGACAACAACCTCAACGCCGGGCCGCGCCAGGGCAGCATCGCCATCCCCGCCTTCGGCGGCCTCGCCTTCACCATCGACGACGACAGCCGCGCCAGCCGCAGCCTGTTTGCCACTGCCGCAGGAGGTGCCACCCTGCGCCATCCGATCAACAAGAACATCGCCCTGACTGCCGGTGTCAGCGGTTGGCAGAAGATGAACCGGCACCACAGCGAATTCGATACCGCTGCCGTCGACGCCAATGCCGGTATCGTAATGAACGCCGAACGCAATACCTGGTCGCTCACCGGGCAGTACAACCAGTTCTTTCTGGACGACGATCGTTATCGCCGGGCCAGCGGCCTCACCGCGCAATGGCAGCACGATTACGACGCCCGCAACCAATTCACCACTTTCGTGCAATATGCGGCGCTCGGCTACGCGGGCCAGCATGTCCGCGATGCCAACCGCTGGGTTTATGGTGCCGGTTATGCGCACGCGCTGCGCAGTGGCGAAATCCTTTACGGCAGCCTCTACGGCATCAACGAGCGGGAAAAGGCCCGCCACCAGCCGCAACTGGGCCACAAAGGTTATGGCCTGCGTTTCGGTGCCCAGACTTCCGCCAGCCAGCCTCTCGTCCTGTTTGCCAGCGCCGCCTTCGAAGCGCGCCGCTACGGCGGCGAGGAAGCCGTTTTCATGACGACCCGGCGCGATCGGCAGTTTGACGTCAATCTTGGCGCGACCTGGCGCTTTACTCGCGAGTGGTCGCTCACCCCACGTGCCTCCTACATCAAGAACCGCTCCAATATCGATCTCAACACCTATGACCGCACCATCGTCAGCCTCACGCTGCGCCGCGATTTCTAAGGAGAACACGACCATGCACCGCTTCATTTTCCCGCGCCTGATCGTCTTCGTTCTTTCCCTGCTCTGCAGCACCCTGGCCCTGGCCAATGCCGGCCTGATGCACTTCGTGCGCGGTGAAGTCAGCGCCACCGACGGCCAAGGCGGCACCCGCCAGCTCGGCAAGGGCGACAGCTTCGCCGCTGGCGACACCATCATCACCGGCAAAGGCGCGCTGGCGCAATTGAAATTCACCGATGGCGCCTTGGTATCGCTACAGCCCAACAGCAGTTTCCGGGTCGATGAATACAACTATGACGGCAAAACCGACGGCAGCGAAAAAGGTAGTTTCAGTCTCCTGCAAGGCGGCATGCGTACCATCACCGGCGCGGTGGGCCGGCAGAACCGCAACAACTACAAGGTCAATGCTGTCATCGCCACCATCGGCATCCGTGGCACTGAATACACCGCCCAGCTCGACGATCCGAAGGAAACCCTGCTGGTGCACACCGGCGAAGGCCTGGTCGAAGTCTGCAACAGCGCCGGCTGCATCCAGCTCGCCAGCGGCGAAACCGGGCGGGTGAGCAGCACCCGGGAACCCAAACGCACCGAATACCGGCCGCAACTGCCGCCGCCCGGGCTGGGCGAGGAAACCCCGGAAACCGTATTTGCCAGCGGCGAACAGCGTAGCGCGCAAGGTGGCTTTGCAAACCTGAGTGGACTGCTCGCAGGACCAGGCTATGCCGTCATGCGCATCATCAATGGCGACATAGCGGGCGGGCCAGATGCAGAAATCGCCCCCAACCGACTTGCTGTACCGGATTCCGGAGGAAATACGACAGTATTTACTTCGGTCGGCGCACCCACGGAATTCGGCAATTCCGACGGGGTGCTGAACTGGGGGCGCTGGGCAAACGCAAACGAACACACCTCATCCGCCCCCTCCCCCATCGAGAATTTCCACTACGTCACCGGCAAACCGACCACGTCGACCGATATGGCGGCACTGGGCAACATCAACGCAAGTTACCAATTGCAAGGCGGCACGACGCTGACGGGTAGTTACGGCAGCACGGGGACGCTGAGCAGCGGCTCGCTCCAGATCAGCTTCCTCAGCGGCAGCATCGATTCGACGAGCCTGACCCTTCACGGCACGCTAAGCAGCGGCGCAACATTCAGCCTCGCCGGGACGGGAACAGGGCCACTGACATCGCCAGGTTTTTTCAGCGGTTCCGGTACCAGCCCCGATCTCGATTATCACGGTTTCGTTGCCGGCCCAACGGCCAGCCACGCGGGGATCGTTTACTTCTTCGAAGATAGCAGTAACGAAAATTTCTCCGGTGCCGCCGCCTTCAAACGGCCCTGATGTCCGATGTTCCGCCGCCAGCTGCCGCGCGCCCTGCTTGGGCTGATCCTGCTGGCGGTCTTTCTGGGCCATGCCAGCGGCTGGTATCGTGTCGATCTGATCAGCCGGCTCGATGCCATCATCTACGATGCCCGCTTGCGGTTCACCGCGCCGGGCGGCGTCGATGAGCGCATCGTCATCCTCGACATCGACGAAAAATCGCTGGCCGAGGAAGGGCGCTGGCCGTGGCCGCGGGATCGCCTGGCGCAACTGGTGGACCGGGTTTTCGACCCCTATCAGGCCCGCCTGCTGGCATTTGACGTGGTGTTTGCCGAGGCGGATCGCAGCTCCGGCATCGACACCCTGGAGAATCTGGCCCAGGAAAGCCTGCGCCACGATCGTCAGTTTCAGCAGGAATTCGAGCGGCTGCGCCCCAGCCTCGATTACGACGCCCGTTTCGCCCGCGCCCTGGCCGAGCGGCCCGTCGTGCTCGGTTATTACCTCGGCAACAGCGGGCAGACCAGCGGCGCCTTGCCGGAAGCCGTGCTGCCCGCAGGCAGCTTCGGTCAGCGCCCGGTGGCGGTGACGCAGTGGGAAAGCTACGGCGGCAATCTGCCGGAATTGCAGGCCGTGGCGGCCAGCGCCGGTTATTTCAATCCCCTGGTCGATTTCG
The DNA here is from genome assembly GCA_900549295.1 of uncultured Rhodocyclaceae bacterium. Taxonomy (GTDB): domain Bacteria; phylum Pseudomonadota; class Gammaproteobacteria; order Burkholderiales; family Rhodocyclaceae; genus Azonexus. The sequence goes on along the minus strand of URNG01000008.1, from coordinate 45,157 downwards.
ACGGCATTTTCCGCCGCGTGCCGCTGCTGGCCAGCTACCGGGGCGATTACTACGAGGCGCTGGCGCTGGCCGTGGTGCGCGCGCTCAACGATTATCCGCCGATCTTTCCCGGTTTCGCCGAGGGCAGCGATGACTATGGCGGGCTGGAATGGCTCGATCTGCCGGGCGATGAAAACACGCTGCGCCTGCCGGTCGACGGCAACGTTGCCGCCCTCATTCCCTATCGCGGACCGCAAGGCAGTTTTCCCTACGTTTCGGCCAGCGACCTGCTGCACGGACGGCTGCCGCCGGACGCGCTGGCGGGCCGCATCGTGCTGGTCGGCACCTCGGCTCCGGGTCTGGTCGATCTGCGGGCGACGCCGTTTGCCGCCGCCTATCCCGGCGTCGAGGCGCACGCCAACCTGATTGCCGGCATGCTGGACGGAGCGCTCAAGCACAAGCCGGAATACGCGCTTGGGGTCGATCTGGTCGGCCTGTGCCTGGCCGGTTTCATCATGATCTTTCTCGTGCCGCGCCTCTCCGCCTGGCGCGCCAGCCTGCTTTCTGCCGCTTTGTTCATTGCCCTGGCGGGCAGCAACCTCGCTTTCTGGCGATGGGGCAATCTGGCCATGCCGCTGGCCGGCACCCTGTTCTTCATACTCAGCCTCTACGCCATCAACATGTCCTGGGGCTATTTCTTCGAGTCGCGCAGCAAACGCCAGCTGACCCATCTCTTCGGCCAATACGTGCCGCCCGACCTGGTCGAGCAGATGAGCCGCGACCCGGAGCACTACAGCATGGCCGGACGCCGGGCCGAACTGAGCGTGCTGTTTTCCGACATCCGGGGTTTCACCGCGATCTCCGAGCGCCTGCCGCCGGAAGAACTGGCCGCGCTGATGAACCTCTACCTGGGCGCCATGACCACTCTCATCGGCGGCGAACGCGGCACCCTCGACAAATACATCGGCGACGCGATCATGGCCTTCTGGGGCGCGCCGGTCGCCGATGCCGAGCATGCCCACCATGCCGTGCGCGCCGCCCTCGCCATGCAGGCGCGGCTGCCGGAACTGAACGCGGAACTCGCCCGGCGCGGCTGGCCGGCGCTCGCCATCGGCATCGGCATCAACAGCGGCCAGATGACGGTGGGCGACATGGGCTCGCCGCTGCGCCAGTCCTACACCGTCATGGGCGATGCGGTAAACTTGGCTTCCCGCCTGGAAGGCGTGACCAAACAATACGGCATAGGCATCGTCATTGGCGAAGCCACGCGTGATTTGTTGCAGGATCGGTTTCTGCTGCGCGAAATCGACTGCATCCGCGTCAAAGGCCGCCAGGAACCGCTGCGTATTTACGAGCCGCTGACACACATGGAACGAGCCAGTAGCGAAGAACGGCAACTGTGCGCGGACTGGCATGACTTTCTTGCCAGCTACCGGCAGCAGCAATGGGAAGAAGCGCGCAAACGGCTTGCCGCAATGGCCGGGCAACTGCCGGACGGATTACTGCAGCGCTATCAACACCGCCTGGCGCAATATGCCGCGACTCCGCCAGCCGAGGATTGGGACGGCGTGACCGATCTGGCCGAAAAATAAACGGCTTTCGGCTAAGATCGGAGCCTTCATTTCCGGAAAAAACCATGCCCTGCATCGACGCCAGCGCCGGTCTGCGCGCTGAAAACCCTGCTGCAATCCGCGCCAGCATCGGCGCCGTCGTTCTGGCGGGCGGCCTGGCCCGGCGCATGGGCGGCGTCGATAAAGGCTTGCAGCCGCTGGCCGGGCAGCCCCTCATCGCGCACGTGCTGGCTCGTCTGGCGCCGCAGGTCGGCCCCATCGTCATCAGCGCCAACCGTTGCCTGCCCGAATACGCGGCTTTCGGCTACCCGGTGCTGCCGGACGCGTTGCCCGGTTTCATCGGCCCTCTGGCCGGGCTGCATGCCGCCCTGTCTTTCTCCCTACCTGCCGCCCCGTCTGCCAGCAATACGCCTTACCTCGCCTGTCTGCCCTGCGATTCGCCTTGCTTTCCGATGGATCTGATCGCCCGTTTGCACGCGGCGCTGGCGGATCAGGATGCCGAGGTCGCCGTCGTCCGTCAGGGCGAGCGCGTGCATCCCGTGTTCTGCCTGTGCCGGCGCAGCGTTCTGCCCCGGTTGACCCGCTATCTCGAGCGCGGCGAACGCCGTTTCATGGCCTGGTTGCAGGAAGTCGGCAGCGTCTGCGTCGATTTCCCGGCCGACGCGACCGAATTCGCCAACTTCAATACACTGGACGAATTGCGACGCGCCTCGTCCGCTTCGACCTGAACCCGCCATGCCCCGTTATTCCCACATCCTGTTCGACCTCGACGGCACCCTGATCGATTCCGCGCCCGCCATTCTGGCGAGTTTCCAGGCCGCCTTCGCGCAGACCGGCATCGCCCCGGCACGCCCCATCAGCGCCGACATCATCGGCCCGCCCCTCACGGAAACCCTGCAACTGCTCGCGGGCAGCGACGACCCGGCGCAGATCGCCCGCCTTGGCGATGCCTTCAAGGCCAGTTACGACGCCACCGGCTATCAGGCCACGGCCGCTTATGCGGGCGTCTCCGATCTGCTGCTCGCCCTGAAAAACGCCGGTTGCAGCCTGTCCATCGCCACCAACAAGCGCCTTCATCCGACCCGGCTGATTCTCGATTTTCTCGGCTGGCAGACCTGTTTTTCGCACGTCTATGCGCTCGACCTGTTCACCCCGCGCCTGCCCGACAAGGCCAGCATGCTGCAACGTCTCATCAGCGATCAGGACATTCCACGAAACGCCGCGGTGTATGTCGGCGACCGCGCCGAGGATGGGCTTTCCGCCAGCGCCAATCAACTGCCCTTCATCGCCGCCACCTGGGGTTATGGCAGTCTGACTCCGGCAGAACTGGCTCCCGGCTGGCAACTGGCGGCGACGCCGGCCGCCCTGCTGCAACTCCTGCTCGCCGCCTGAGATTCTTTACCGTATTGCCATGCGGCCCATCCTCATTCTCCACACTGGCGGCACCATCGGCATGCAGCCCGGCGACCGGGGTTTGCAGCCCGATCCGGATTTTGCCGGCAAACTGCGGGCGCATCTGGCCGGTGAACTGATCGGCGAATTGATCGGCAATTCCGCCAATTCTTTACCGGTCGACATTGCAACCCTGCCCCCCATCGACAGCGCCAACCTGCAACCCAAGCACTGGCAGAAAATCGGCCAGGCCCTGCTCGCCGCCTGGGACGAGCACGCCGGGTTCGTCGTCCTGCACGGCACCGACACCCTGGTCTGGAGCGCGGCGGCGCTCTCCTTCATGCTGCAAGGCACGGACAAGCCCGTCGTTTTCAGCGGCGCGCAAATTCCCCTGCACCAGCCGGGTTCCGACGCCCCTGCCAATTTGCGGCTTGCCCTGCTGGCGGCGGCGCAGCCGCAGCTCAAGGAAGTGTGCATCGCCTTCGGCGGCCGCCTGCTGCGCGGCAACCGCGCACGCAAGATCGACGCGCAGGATTTCGCCGCCTTTGCCTCGCCCAACTACCCCGATCTCGGCACGCTGAACGCCGACGGCAGCGTTGCGTTTCACGTGGAACACTTTCTGCCGCCAAGCCGGAAACGCTTCCGCGTTCCGCAATTCCTGCCCCACGCCGTCGCCATGCTGCCGCTCTATCCCAGCATCTCCGCCCACAGCATCCAGGCCCTGCTCGCCAGCCCCGGATTGCGCGCCCTCGTTTTGCAGTCCTACGGCGCCGGCAACGTCCCGGAAGCCGACACCGCCTTCATCGCCAGCCTGCGCGCTGCCCGGCAAAACGGCATCCTGCTCGCCAACACCACGCAATGCCCGCGCGGCCACGTCGCCCAAGGCACCTACGCCACCAGCCACATCCTCGACCAACTCGGCGTCATCCCGCTCGCCGACATCACCCCGGAAGCCGCCTACGCCAAGCTGAATTTTCTGCTGGCGAGCGAGGCGGGCATTCAACGGACTCGGGAAAAACTGGCGTGCAGCCTAGCCGGGGAGATGAATGACGCCGTATCTTTTCACGCTGAAAACGCCTGAATTTCGGCAAAAACAGCGTAAAAAAACGCCTCACCCATTGGGTGAGGCGTTTTTGGTTTTGTAGGATCCCACGCCCTATACGAACCCCCACCATTAGAAATCAGTAGGTTACAAAACGTCGTTGGGACAGACAGAACTTTTCGTCCCAAAGGCCGCGATTATCCTACTAGTTGCAGCTCGACACCAATGGCTATGGCTGACTCAGATCCATCTCCCCTTTTCCTCACGTAGCCACCACCTTGCGCCATAGACAGTAGTTGCGTATCGTAAGGGACTTAAGGCGCCGCGACATGGCCGGCGTGCTGCTCACCCCTTGGGCCCCTGTGGCCGCAGCAAAGCGAATTCAGCCATGTTTGCGACAACTTTCAACTGGTCCCTTTTCCGGGCATCAGGGAAGGCGGGTGAGCGTCTCTGATGTAGGCTCTATAGGAGCGCGGAAAAGCCATGACTGCTACTTTCTCTCCCGCGGATCTCCGCGAAAGCGTCGATCGCCAGGCAAAGCGCCTGCGTGACCATCTCAACCTAAGGCTTTCTCACGCCCAGAAGGTCTTGGCTGAGGCACTGTACCGTTGTGCCAGCTGGACAGACCTAACCGGCCGGTTGAATAGCAAGCAAGTAGACAAGCACATTCTGATGCTTGCCTCATTACCCAAATCAGAGGACGCAAAAGCTTACTTCAATGAGCATCTTGAGGGGCTTTCACGCTCGTTCAGTCAGCATATGCTGACCAATGCGAATCTAGCCGGTCTATACGGAACCATGCGGCACGTATTTGCCGTATCCGACAAGCCGGTTGATCTTTCGGACATTGCACCGTCTATTCCGATTTCGGCTTGGCAATCTATGGGGATTGGCCCCGATCCCGATGCTGTTATCAGGGCCAGCATAAGCCTCAATGGCGTTCCCATCCAACTGATAGGTACGCGCGTTTACATGCCGAAGTACTATCAATTTAGGGAGGAAGTTACCTGCTCGCCAGAGTTTGCAGCACCCTACTGCGAGACGTTCAAGACCATTTGGTCCAATCCCAACGCCTGGTATGAAGCCGCTTATCGCTACCTGACTTTGCCAGAAGACGAAGATGAGGAAGACTTCGAGTTGCTATTGCCAGATGAAGTACTGGACGACGCAATGACATGTCACCAGGAATGGCTTTCTCGCATCGCTGAAACCTGGGAAATGTGCTTCACCTATGGCGACCATGACGAAGATTTCCTGCCCTTTGTTATCCCTAAGTTGGGATGCTATTTGGTCTTCGGCATTCCGTTAGCTTCAGCGGTTGATTCCAGTAAAACTATGGCTACTTCCCTGGAGCTGCGAGGGGACGACGACAACGATTCCTCACTGGTATTGATTGATGGACAACCTCTATGCGTAGAATGGATTTCCATCAACCCTCGGACGCGTGAGCATGATGGGCAGTACCCGGATTATTTTAAGACACTCTGTGGAAGCATTTTTTCCCACTTGGAATGCGATCTTGATATCTATCAGTCAAGTGGATGGAGCAATAGTCTCTTTTTCATCCGGCCTGCGACGCAATTCGATATCGATCAGTGCGTCAAAGTCGAGTTTAGGCATGAACCTGGGAAAGAGGCTATTGTTCTCAAGACTGACCACCCAGAGCTAGCGTCCGTCGTGTTTGACAAGGTAGCAAGTCGCGATGTGATGATCTATCCATCGAAGTTCGGTGAGAAAAATTACCTTATGGAACTCGATGTATCGCATTACGAGGACGTAAATAGCTTTAGCCTGTCGCTTGACGCACATGGGCAAGGCTGGTGGCGAGGCAGCAACCTCGTAACTAGCTCCATCTTTCAAACGGAAGGAAAACAGAAGACGCTCTATATCCGGATCGGACCTGAGATGCTGTCTTTAGCAGATACGATCCCGAAGAAGGACTTGATAGATGCGGTTCAGTGCGGATGGATATTGCATCGCCCCGAGGGGTTCAATGATCGACTAAAACAAGCACCTAAGCGATGCCATGGCCTGAAGTCCGCCCCTAAAGAATTGATGGACTTGTTTGATAGGCCATTTGAAGGCACTGACATTTCACCCTTCGATTTACTAAGACGCGCAAGACAGGTTCCGTATAAGCGAGATAATTTCTAAACACTCCGCGTGAATCTAAAGGCCAACGCTGCCCAGATAATTGGGTTCGTTGGCCGATTGAAAGCAGGAGCCGGAAACCACAATCACATCATTGGCTACCTTTCAGACCGCTTCTAGTCATTTGGAAGCGTTGAATCATGTAACCGCTCTCCTATAGCGGCCAAAAGTGGCATCTCTGGTGCGTATGGATCGCACAGTGGGTATATTGAAAATCGGTTTAGGAATGCAGCGGCTCCATCGGACTTACGGCGGAAGGGCATCTTGTAATGCAACAGGATCGCTACAGTGTGTTGATTGAACCGTTTGAAGAGTTCCGTAATTACCGGTCCCCACTTGTCAAGGTTAGCGATCATGGCAAGTCGAAGTTCATCGATATCGGCGTGAACACCCGGTGCTGCTTCCCTAAGTGCTTTCCATACAAGTTTGCTGATCGATATCGCAGCAATACCCCGGTCTGATGGATTGCCTATGCATCGAGTCGCGATTTGCTTGCATGCAGATGCAATCAATTCTTCCATATTGTTCTCGCTAATAACGCGCTTACATTCCAGATGCATCTGGGCGCCATTCAAACAAAAATTCGCGTCGGCAATCGTATTGAATTCGATAGGAAAGCCAGCCCTTGCAAGGCGAGAAGCAGCATACAACTCAAAAGTGAAGTTTCGGCCATGCGACGTCCCCCCGGAATTGAGTAGCGCGTGACTTTAGAGTCCAATCCCAAGCGACAGGAGATTGGACATGAAGAAACGTTTTACCGAAGAGCAGATCATTGGGTTCCTGCGGGAAGCTGAGGCGGGCCTGCCCGTAGTGGAGCTGTGCCGAAAGCATGCTTTCTCGGAAGCCAGCTATTACCTCTGGCGCAGCAAGTTTGGCGGGATGCCGTTCAACGACGTTAGAGAAATCTAGTGATCGAGTGCCTAGTACTGTCACAGATCAGAAATCTGGGGGATTCTGTTGAAAAACTCTTTGCCGGCTGACGTAGGTGCATGTCAGGAAAGCCCGACCCTCACAATCGCGCCAGAATCGACGATAAACTACCCGGGAAGGGGTAGGGTACCCCTGAAAAATCTAAAAATCCGGGTCGTCAGGAGTTTTTCAACAGAATCTAAGACATTGCCGACAAAACTCAGACTGTGCCCACCGACAGCTATATTGGCCGACTTGCAGATAAATCTAAAAATATAAAAGCCACCCAAATAGGTGGCTTTTATACTGACTCAAATTCCCACGAAATCTAGACTTTTGGGAAAAATCTAGACAATCGTGGGATCCTACAAGGTTTTCAGCCGAATCAAATATCGATCCTCGCCGTCAACGCATTGCTTTCAATGAATTCCCGGCGCGGTTCGACGTTTTCGCCCATCAGGGTGGTGAAGATTTCGTCGGCGGCGATGGCGTCGTCGATCTGCACGCGCAGGAGGCGACGGACGGTGGGGTCCATGGTGGTTTCCCAGAGTTGTTCGGGGTTCATTTCGCCCAGACCCTTGTAGCGCTGCTTGCTGATGCCGCGTTCGACCTCGTTGAACAGCCATCGGATCGCTTCGGCGAAGGTGGCGACGAGTTGTTTCTTCTCGCCGCGGGTAATGGTGGCGCCGGCTGCGAAGAGATCGGAGAGTATTTCAGCGGTGCGCTTGATTTGCAGGAAGTCGCCGGAAAGCAGCAGATCCTCGTCGATCATGCCGACCTTGAGGTTGCCGTGGTGCATGCGCTCGACGCGCAGAATCCAGCGTTCCTGGATGTCGTCGTACTTGACGCGCACGGCGGTATCGGCGGGCGTATGCTGAGATAGCGTGGCGGCGCTCTTTTGCGCACTGTCCTCGTCGCTCAGATCGACGGCGATGTTGTGGCGCACCACGGCATACAGGATGTCCGGATGCACCAGATGCGCCAGGCGCTCGATCACAGCTTCGGTGGCCAGCCAGTTGCGCGCCAGGTTTTCCAGCGCCGGGCCGCTGATGGGTTCGCCGGCTTGCGGCGTGAGAACGGCTTCGCTCAGCGCCATGTTGAGCAGGAACTGGTGGTATTCCTGATCGTCCTTCAGGTAACGCTCGGTTTTGCCGTGCTTGACCTTGTAGAGTGGCGGCTGCGCGATATACACGTAGCCGCGCTCGATCAGTTCCGGCATCTGGCGGTACAGCAGGGTGAGCAGCAGGGTGCGGATGTGGGCGCCGTCCACGTCGGCGTCGGTCATGATGATGACGCGGTGGTAGCGCAGTTTGTCGATGTTGAAATCGTCCTTGCCGATGCCGGTGCCGAGCGCCGTAATCAGGGTGACGATCTGGTCCGAGGAAATCAGCTTGTCGAAACGGGCTTTTTCCACGTTCAGCACCTTGCCGCGCAGAGGCAGGATGGCCTGAAACTTGCGGTCGCGGCCCTGCTTGGCGGAGCCGCCGGCGGAATCGCCCTCGACGATGTAGATTTCGCAGAGCGCCGGGTCTTTTTCCTGGCAGTCGGCCAGTTTGCCGGGCAGGCCGATACCGTCCAGAACGCCCTTGCGCCGCGTCATTTCACGCGCCTTGCGGGCAGCTTCGCGGGCGCGCGAGGCTTCGACAATCTTGCTGCAAATGACCTTGGCGTCGGCCGGGCGTTCGAGCAGGAAATCGGCAAGTTTCTGTGCCACCACTTCTTCCACTGCCGGGCGCGCTTCGGAGGAAACCAGCTTCATCTTGGTCTGCGAGGCGAATTTCGGGTCGGGCATCTTGATCGACAGCACGCAGGCCAGACCTTCGCGCATGTCGTCGCCACTGATATCGACCTTGGCCTTCTTGGCGATTTCGTTTTCGTCGATGTACTTGTTAATGACCCGCGTCATCGCCGCGCGCAGGCCAGTAAGATGGGTGCCTCCATCGGATTGCGGGATGTTGTTGGTGAAGCACAGCACCTGTTCCTGGTAGGTGTCGTTCCACTGCATCGCCACTTCGACGCCGATCATGATGCCATCCGCTACCTTGGCTTCGCCCGCCGAGTAGAAAATGTTGGGATGCAGCACGCTCTTGCTGCGGTTGATGTACTCGACGAAGCTCTGCACGCCGCCGGCGAAGGCGAAGAGTTCTTCCTTGCCGCTGCGCTGGTCGACCAGCTTGATGCTGACGCCGTTGTTGAGGAAGGACAGCTCGCGCAGACGCTTGGCGAGAATCTCGTAGTGAAATTCGACGTGGTTGAAGATTTCCTCGTCGGCCAGAAAATGCACCTCGGTGCCGCGCTTTTCCGAGTCGCCGGTGATTTTCAGGGGTGAAACCTCGATGCCACCGACCACGGCAATCTCGCGATTGACCGGCACGCCGCGCTGGAACTCCATGAAGTGCTTCTTGCCGTCGCGGCGGATGGTCAGGCGCAGGAATTTCGACAGGGCATTGACGCAGGACACGCCGACGCCGTGCAGGCCGCCGGAAACCTTGTAGGAATTCTGGTTGAACTTGCCGCCGGCGTGCAATTCAGTGAGCGCAATTTCCGCCGCCGAACGCTTGGGTTCGTGCTTGTCGTCCATCTTGACACCGGTCGGAATGCCGCGCCCGTTATCGATCACGGAAATCGAGTTGTCCGGATGGATGGTGACGAGAATCTCGTCGCAATGCCCGGCCAACGCTTCGTCGATGGAGTTGTCCACCACCTCGAACACCAGATGGTGCAGGCCAGTGCCATCGGAAGTATCGCCAATGTACATGCCGGGGCGCTTGCGCACGGCTTCCAGGCCTTCCAGGATCTGGATGCTGGATTCGCCGTAGACAGGCGCGCCATCTTGCGGGAGGTTTTGTTCGCTCATCTTCTGATTTCCATGTAAAGCACATCCACCTGCGGGGTAGCAGGTGGCTTACTGCAAAAAACAACTGCCGGTTTGCGTCGTCCGCTGGCGTCGATCAGATGCGCATCGGCATCACGACGTACTTGAATTGCGTGTTTTCCGGCACGGTCAGGAGCGAACTCGAGCCGGCGTCGTTGAAGCTCCATTCCACTTCATCAGTCTGCACGTTGTTCAGCATGTCGAGCAGGTAGCCGACGTTGAAGCCGGCATCGATGGTTTCACCGGCGTATTCGACTTCGATTTCTTCCGTCGCCTCTTCCTGCTCGGCGTTGGCAGCGTTGATCTTGAGCGTGTTGTCGCCCAGGATCACGCGCACGCCGCGCAGTTTCTCGATGGTCAGGATCGCCGCCCGCTGCATGGCTTGGATCAGTTGCAGGCGGTTGATGCGGATGTGGTGGCGCAGGCTGGCCGGAATGACCCGCTCGAAATCCGGGAATTTGCCGTCGATCAGCTTGGAAACCAGAACGATGCCGCCGAAGGCGAAACAGATCTGGTTGCTGGTCATGCTGACGTTGAGTTCGTCGTCGCTGTCGCTCAGCAGACGGTTCAGTTCGAGTACCGTCTTGCGCGGCAGGATCATCTCCTGGCGCGGCAATTCGCCTTCGATTTCCATGCGGGCAAAGGCGAGACGGTGGCCGTCGGTCGCCACGCTGGTCAATTCCTTGCCATCGACGAGCAGCATCATCCCGTTCAGGTAATAGCGCACATCCTGCGTCGCCATGGCGTATTGCGTCTTGCCGATGAGTTGGCGGAAAGCGCGCTGGCTGACGGTGAAGCTGCGGCTCTCGCCTTCGCTCAGAGCCATGCGCGGGAAATCGTCGGCCGGCAGGGTTTGCAGGTTGAAGCGGCTTTTTCCAGCCTTGATCTGCAGCCGCTTGTCGTCCAGGCTCAGGCTGACTTCGGTGCCTTCCGGCAGGGAACGCAGGATGTCCTGCAATTTCCTGGCGCCCACCGTCACTGCGCCGTTTTCCTCGCCACCCGCGCCTTCTGTATGGGTGGTGATCTGAATCTCGATGTCGGTTGCCAGAAAAGTCAGTTGCTCGCCCTGTTTTTCCAGAAGGACGTTGGAAAGAATGGGCAGGGTATGACGCCGTTCAACGATGCCGGAAACGGACTGCAGGGGAGCGAGCAGCACCTCTCTTTGACTTTTGATAAGAGCCATATATAAAAATCCTTTGAATACTAAGTCAGGAACACTTCTGTGGACAAGTTGAAAAATCTATTTTGTTTCAATGGGTTGAATCTGAATTTCAGGTCTTGACAAGTGGCTGCGAAAGCTGTGGATGAATTGCGGATAACTTGTCCACAGCGCAGGTTTTTCGAGTTTATCCCCAAACCGCTGACAGGCCATGCACAGGCTTGTCCCCAGGCAAGCGTCGCGGCGGATGACATAGACGATATGGGCATGGAACCGCGCATTGTTGCCTAGCCTTTGAGGACCTGCAACAGGACGTGCAGGTCGTGGTTGAGTTCGTTGTCCTTGCCGCGCAGGGAATCAATGGTGCGGACGGCGTGGATGACGGTCGTATGGTCGCGCCCGCCGAAGGCATCGCCGATTTCCGGGAAGCTGTGCGAAGTCACTTCGCGCGAGAGCCACATGGCGATCTGGCGCGGCCGGGCGATGGCGCGGGTGCGTTTCTTGGAAAAAATCTCGCCGACCTTGATCTTGTAGTAATCGGCCACCGTTTTCTGGATGTAATCGATACCGATGTTGCGCACCGAGTTAATCAGATCCTTGAGCGCTTCCTTGGCCAGATCGAGCGCGATCGGCCGGCCGTGGAAGGAAGCGTAGGCCAGCACCTTCTTCAGGGCGCCTTCCAGTTCGCGCACGTTGGAGCGCAGGTGCTTGGCGATGAAGAAGGCGACTTCGTCGCTGAGCCGGATGTTTTCCGCCTCGGCTTTCTTTTGCAGGATGGCGACGCGCATTTCCAGCTCGGGCGGCTCGATCTGCACCGTGAGACCCCAGTCGAAGCGCGTCACCAGACGGTCATCGAGACCGTTGATGTCTTTCGGATAGGTGTCGCAGGTGATGATGATCTGCTTGCGTGCTTCGATCAACGCATTGAAAAGAAAGAAAAATTCTTCCTGAGAGCGGTTCTTGCCGTTGAAGAACTGCACGTCGTCGAGCAGCAGCACGTCGATGGAGCGGTAGGTGCGCTTGAAGGTGTCGAAGGATTTCTGCTGATAGGCGCGCACTACGTCCGAGTAATAGTCTTCCGCGTGCACGTAGCGCACGATGGCTTCCGGCTGCTCGGCCAGGATGTGATTGCCGATGGCGTGGATCAGGTGGGTCTTGCCCAGGCCGGCTCCGCCATAGATGAAGAGCGGGTTGTAAGCGCCGCCGGGATTGCCGGCCACCTGCACCGCCGCCGCCCGCGCCAGATCGTTGGCGCGCCCCACCACCAAATTGTCGAAGGTGAAATTGGAAAAGAGGCGCGATTTTTCGTAGCTGGTCGGCGTCTTGCTGCGTTTCCTGGCCGGCAGGCTTTCCGAAACGCGTGGGCCGGCAGATGAATGGACAGAATTTTTGGCCGGGATTTCCGGCGCTTCTTCATGCGCCGCGCCATTGGTATACAGAGCGCTGCCGGTTGCAGCGGTAGCGGCGCGTTCGACGGGCGCTGCGGTGGGACTGCCGATTTGCAGGGAGATGCTGACCGGGCTGGCAAAGAAATCCTGGGCCTGCGCTTCGATCTGGTGCAGGAATTTTTCCCGCACCCATTTCAGGATGAAGCCGTTTGGCGCCAGAAGCTGCAAACCCTGCTCCCGCGCCGTGCTTTCGCCTTCCAGGCGCAGCGGCTTGATCCAGGTGTTGAACTGCTGCGCGGGCAATTCTGCGGCGAAACGTTGCAGGCAGGATTCCCAGAAGGCGGACATGAAAAACGAAACTCCCTACGCTTGCCAGCGCTTGCCAAAATTCATGGGAACAAGCCGGGCAAAGTTATTCGACGAAATGATTTTGTTATTGAAAATTGGGTTACAGGGTTCTTGCAGGCGGTGGCGGGCTGGCGCGAGGCCGGCTACGATGTCTGAATGCCTGCAAGGGAGCAAGCACGCACAAACATGGAGCGGATACTTACTACAGAGAGAGGCCGCGCGCAGGCAAAAAACCAGAACCGGAGAAGCGGCGATTTTAACCCGCATGCCGCAAGTTATCCACAGCTTGCAGAAATAAATCAGCTTGACAGCAGCTGGTGAAACAAGGTGTAATCACGCGTTTTTCTCCGCTCACTCAAGGAATTACGACATGAAACGTACCTATCAACCGTCGGTCGTGCGCCGCAAGCGCACCCATGGCTTCCTGGTTCGTTCGCGCACCAAGGGTGGCCGCGCCGTCCTCGCCGCGCGCCGCGCCAAGGGCCGCAAGCGCCTGGCCGTCTGAGTCGGCGCAGCCGGTGTTGTACCGGACGCCCGACGCTGTGAAGCACTGCTTCGCCCGACGCGATCGACTGACCAAAACGGATGAGTTTTCATCCGTTTTTGGTTTCCGCAGGGCCATTCGCGGCCAGTGGCTGATGCTGCACTACCAGCCACGTCCCGTACCGCATTCCGAACAGCAAGCGCCCGCAGCGCTGCCGCAGGCAAGCGGACAGACGGCGCGACTGGGCTTGGTGGTCGGCAAGAAACTACTGAAGCGCGCCGTTGACCGCAACCGTCTGAAACGCGTCGTGCGGGAAAATTTCCGCCTGCGGCGTCCAGAGTTACCGCCCTGCGATCTGGTGGTGCGGCTGGCCGTCAAGGGCGTTCCGCTGTGCGGCGCGGAACTGGCGGACGACGTCAATGCCCTGTTCGACCGGCTGTCCAGTCGCCTCGAGCGGCAATTGGGACAAGCGGCGGAAAAACCGGAAAAAACCGGTGAAGCCCTTGGTCAACTCGTCCGGCAAGCGCCCACAAAGACAGGGAATGCGGCGTGAAATGGCTGCTGATCGCGCTGGTTCGCGTATACCAATATGCCATCAGCCCGCTGACCGGCCGCCGCTGCCGCTTTTTTCCCACCTGTTCCGAATACACGATCGACGCCCTGCGCCAGTACGGCGCCTGGAAAGGGGGCTGGCTGGGTGTGAAGCGAATTTTTCGCTGCCACCCCTGGCACCCTGGCGGTTATGATCCCCTCCCCTGATTCAATTTTCAAAGCAATAGGCCCATGGATACTCGACGCCTGATACTGGTCATGATTTTTGCCTTCTCCAGCTACATGCTGTGGGAAAACTGGCAGCAATACAAGAATCCGCGGCCGGTTGCGCCGGCAACGGCCAGTACGGTCAGCGCCGGCGGCGATGCGCCGCAGCCGTCGGTCAATCTGCAAACCGGCGGGCAGCCGGTTGCACCGCTGGGTGAAGAAAAACCGGCAGCAGCGGCAGCGGTTGAAACCTTTACGGTCACCACCGATCTCGTCAAAGCCACCATTTCCACCCAAGGTGGCGATCTGGTTGGCCTGGAACTGCTGAATTACAAAGAGAGCGGTAATCAGGAAACGAATTTCCACCTTTTCGACGACAAGCACCGCTACCAGGCGCAAAGTGGCCTGATCGGCAATGGCCTGCCTTCGCATCGCAGCCTCTTCCACCGTGTCGATGGCCCGCTGGAACTGGCGGACGGCCAGAACGAATTGCAGGTGCGCCTGGAAGCTGACGGCCCGCAGGGTGTGCGCGTGGCGCGCATCCTCACCTTCAAGCGCGGCAGCTATGTGGTCGATGTGGCCTGGGAGATCGTCAACGGCTCCGAGCAGCCGGTGACGCCGCACGCCTACTTCCAGATCCAGCGTGACGATGGCGAACCTGCCGGCGGCAACATGATGATGCACACTTTCACCGGCCCCGCCGTATTCACCGATGCCGAGAAGTACCAGAAAGTGAAATTCGGCGACGTTGCCGACAAGAGCGCGAAATTTGCCAAAGCGGCGGATAACGGCTGGCTCGCCATGGTGCAGCACTATTTCGTCGCCGCCTGGGTACCGCAACAGGGTGTGCAGCGCGAGTACTACATGCGCAAGCTCGACAGCGGCAATCTTTACCAGATGGGCGTCATCGTGCCGGTCAATGAAATTGGTCCAGGCACCAGTGCGCGCACGGCGGTCAGTTTGTTCGCTGGTCCACAGGAGCAGGCAGCGCTCAAGGCCACGGCACCGGGCCTTGATCTGGTTGTTGATTATGGCTGGTTGACCCTGATTGCCGCGCCGATCTTCTGGGCGCTGCAATTCATTCACGGCTTGGTTGGTAACTGGGGCTGGGCCATCGTGGTGCTGACCATCGCCATCAAGCTCGCTTTCTTCCCGCTGTCCGCCGCTTCCTACAAATCCATGGCCAAGATGCGGGTGGTCACGCCGCGCCTGAAGCAGTTGAAGGAGCGCTACGGCGACGACAAGGCGCGCCTCAACCAGGAAATGATGAAGCTTTACCAAACCGAGAAAATCAATCCTTTGGGCGGTTGTTTACCCATTCTGATCCAGATACCGGTCTTCATCGCGCTTTACTGGGTGCTGCTCGGTGCCGTGGAAATGCGCGGCGCGCCGTGGATCGGCTGGATCACCGACCTCGCCTCGGCCGACCCCTATTACATCCTGCCCGTCATCATGATCGTTTCCATGTTCGTGCAGATGAAGCTCAACCCGACGCCGCCGGATCCCATCCAGGCCAAGGTGATGATGGCCATGCCCATCATCTTCGGCGTCATGTTCCTGTTCTTCCCGGCCGGTCTGGTGCTGTACTGGGTGGTGAACAATATTTTGTCGATCGCCCAGCAATGGCAGATCACGCGCATGATGGAACAGGGCGGCAAGGCTGCCAACGACGCGAAAGCCTGAGGTGTGGCGCTCGTAAAAAACGACACCATCGCCGCCATTGCCACGGCTCCCGGCCGTGGCGGCGTGGGTGTCATCCGCATTTCGGGCAGCGTTTTGCTGCCCTTTGCTTTGGCGCTGACGGGTAAAAACCCGCAGCCGCGCCACGCCACGCTGGCTGATTTCAAGGCCGCCGACGGCAGCCCCATCGACACCGGGCTGCTGCTCTATTTCCCCGGCCCCAATTCCTTCACTGGTGAAGACGTGCTGGAACTGCAAGGCCACGGTGGGCCAGTGGTCATGCAGATGCTGCTTGCGCGCTGCCTCGACCTTGGCGCGCGGCTGGCCGAACCCGGCGAATTCAGCCGTCGCGCCTTTCTGAACGGCAAAATGGATCTTGCCCAGGCCGAAGCCGTCGCCGACCTGATCGACGCCGCCACCGCCAGCGCTGCGCGCTGTGCCGTGCGCTCCCTGCAGGGCGAATTCTCCCGCGCTATCGGTGAACTGAACGAGGAGCTCATCAATCTGCGCATGCTGGTCGAGGCGACGCTGGATTTTCCCGAGGAAGAAATCGACTTCCTCCAGGCCGCTGATGCCTTTGGCCGCCTGCAATGCCTGCAAGGTAAACTCGGCGAAATCTTCCAGCGCGCCGGCCAGGGGAAACTGCTGCAAGCCGGTCTGCACGTCGTGCTGGCGGGCTTGCCCAACGTCGGCAAATCATCGCTTTTGAATTGTCTGGCGGGCGATGATCTGGCCATCGTCACCCCCATCGCCGGAACCACCCGCGACGCCCTGCGCTCGACTATCCAGATCGAGGGCATCCCGCTGCACATCATCGACACTGCGGGCCTGCGCGATACCGACGACGAAGTGGAAAAAATCGGCATCGCCCGTAGCTGGCAGGAAATCGAGCGTGCCGACGTCGTCCTGCTACTGGTCGACGCCCGTGCCGGCATCGGCGCGGACGATCAAGCCATTCTCGACCAACTCCCGGCGCAACTGCCGCGCATCGTCGTGCACAACAAGATTGACCTCGCCGGTCAAACCCCTGCCAGCTACCAGGAAGCGGGCGGCACCGGCATCGCCCTCTCGGCCAAGGCCCGCCTGGGCATTGATTTGCTGCGCGCCGAACTCCTGCGCATCGCCGGCTGGCAACAGACCGAGGATGTTTTCATCGCCCGCGAACGCCACCTGCGCGCCCTGAATCTCGCCCGCGACCACGTCGACAGCGCCACCCGCCTTGCCCACAGCCCCCACCCCGCACTCGAACTCTTCGCCGAAGAACTACGCCTCGCCCAGCAGGCACTGGGCCAGATCACCGGAGAATTCACGGCGGACGATCTGCTGGGGGTGATCTTCAGCCGGTTTTGCATCGGCAAGTAATCAACCCGCATCCAGCGGACTGAGCACGCCGCGCCCGCCCTTGTTCAGCACATGGGTATAGATCATGGTGGTTGCCACATCGGCGTGGCCGAGCAATTCCTGCACGGTGCGAATGTCGTAACCGGCTTGCAGAAGATGCGTTGCAAAGGAATGGCGCAACGTGTGCGGGGTGGCCGGTTTGCTCAATCCCGCTTCCTGCACCGCACGCTTCATGGCCCGCTGCACCAGTTTTTCATCCACATGATGCCGGCGCTCCGCGCCGCTGCGCGGATCGACCGAGTAGCCCTTGGCCACGAACACGTATTGCCAGCCCCATTCGTTTTCAGCATTCGTGTACTTGCGATCCAGAGCATGGGGCAAATACACCGCCGCCATCCCCTTGGCTAGATCATCCTCGTACAATTGCCGCCGCCGTTGCAAATGGGATTGCAGATCGTTGATGACGCGCTGCGGCAGCATGGTCACGCGATCTTTCGCGCCCTTGCCGTCGCGCACCATGATTTCGCTGCGGGCAAAATCGACATCCTTCACGCGCAAACGCACGCACTCCATCAAACGCATACCCGTGCCGTAGAGCAGACGCAGCATCAGACCATAAGTGCCTTCGCTGCGCCCCAGCACGGCTTGCACCTCCTGTTGCATCAGCACCACCGGCAGCCGGGCCGGGCGCTTCGCCCGAACCACTTCATCCAGCCACGGCAAATTGACGCCCAGCACTTCGCGGTAAAGAAACAACAAAGCCGACAATGCCTGATTCTGCGTCGCGGCAGCGACATTTCCCTCAACTGCAAGATGCGTCAAAAAAAGCTCCACCTCCCGCGCGCCCATGTCTTTCGGGTGTTTTTTGTCATGAAAAATGATGTAGCGCCTTGCCCATTGGACATACTGCGTTTCTGTCCGTATGCTGTAGTGCTTCAAGCGAAGGCGATCACGCAACTGATCCAGCAATTTGGGGGCTTTTTCCGGTGTGACGGCTTGTTCGTTTTCCATAGAGTCTTATGAATCAATGGGATGGTGTAGAATGAATTTGTTTATACACCTTTTTTGGAATATGTATACACCGGTTACGGTGTATACTGCACGTTGGGCGTATTAAGGGAGGTGCTGAAGTCATGGTGAAGAGAGTATTTTTCAGTTTTCACTACAAGGATGTGGCCGAGTTTCGTGCAAATGTTGTGCGTAATCATTGGATGACGAAGCCAGACAGAGAGATTTGCGGTTATTACGATGCCTCCATTTGGGAGGCAGCAAAAAAACAGGGCGATATAGCTTTAAAGCGCCTAATCAATGGTGGGCTTGACCAAACGTCGAACACGTGTGTATTAATCGGAAGCCAGACATACGAGCGGCCATGGGTTCGCTACGAACTTCTTAAGAGCTTTAAGAAAGGAAATAATATTTTTGGAGTACACATTAACTCGATCAAGTGCAAGAACGGCCAAACGAAAATTAAGGGGCCGAACCCGCTGGAATACGTTGGCGTATCTTTCTCGGATTCCGGTCTTACAGCAACTCTTTGGGAAAAGAATAATGGCAAATGGGTTGAATATAGCAAAATAGATGGTTCTGCTTCGTATCGGGTTGAGGTTGCGCAGAAATATCGCGGAAATGGATACAATCTTGCAAACTTCTTCGGAACCTACGATTGGGTTGTAGATAACGGATTCAACAACTTCGCTACGTGGGTGGGCTAATGGACAAACAAGAGCAATCTGATCGCCCTCTCTCCGAAGAGTCTGCTGCCGTCCAAGCGCACCTTCAGATCCTGCAGGGTGTAATCCAACGTATGGCTAGCAACAGCACGTCATGTAAGGCGTGGTGCATTACCATCGTTTCTGCAATCCTGGTGTTGATTGCAGATAAAGGCAAGCCTGAATTAGCTTGGCTGGCACTTCTTCCATCGCTCCTTTTTCTCGCGCTTGATGCATATTACCTGGCGCTTGAACGCGCCTTTCGAGCCTCATACAACGCGTTCGTGAGCAAGTTGCATACTGGACAGATAAACGTCGAAGACGTTTACTCTGTGATTCCTAAAGGTGGCATGTCAAAACATCAATTAGACGCCTTGAAATCTTTCTCCGTGTGGGGCTTTTATGGGGCGTTAGTTGTCTTGGTAGTGCTCGCAAAATCGTTAATTCTTGCGTAGCCAGAACATGGGGCGTCCGAATAGTTTGTGGGAACGACGATACGCAAGTATAACGCATTCCGCGTTCGACTCCAGCGCCAGATAAGGGCAGCGTGCGCGAAGATTGCGCCTTTGATGAGGCCGGGTTTCTCAGATGAAGAGTATGTTGATACGTTCCGCGAACTATTTTCGTCGGAATGGAGTGAGCTGCAGAAATATTTTGACTACTACCGCCACAAAGACAAAACACGGCCTGGCCGGAAATTTCGGTTTCCGCCTCCGCGACACTTTGTTCTTAATAGCTCGGAATCAATTAGAAAGGCAATAAGGCGAAAACACACTGATAGTTCCGAGTTCGACGGCGCGTTAGCAACTGAACTTCGTGCCCAGCTACAGCAGCGCAGCCTTAGGAGAATTACCAAGCAGGAAGAAAAACAGGATCAAATTCGTGAGAGAACGCAAAACGTCAATGCTGCCTATCTTCGTAAGATCATGGACCGGTATCGCCGTAGCAGCCCAAAAGAGCGACTTTTGAGCGTAAAAGAACTCGGAAAATACGACACCAAGTACACACGAAAATCACTGTACGAAGTGCTTGCTGGCGAAGAAGACTACTTCATTAGACAGGAGGCGTTTTTCCTCCTACAGCAACTTGGTTGCGCGGTGTTTCTTCCTTCCAAAGGGCGCGGAAGAAAGGAAAGGAAAAACAAATTGCTGATGGAGTATGGCGGATATAGACAGGATGTCGGGCGAAGCGCATCGGACATTATTGGCGATATTGAGGGTGGTTCGATTGAATCGATGAAGCAGTTTCACGTGTTTCTGTCGCATGAGAGTAAGGATAAGGAGGTGGTCAGGAGCGTTGTTTCGCGACTGAATCGCCTTGGTTGTGTTGTGTATGTTGATTGGGTGTCGGACAGAGAAGATTTGGCTCGGGAAAAGGCAAGTGCCGATACGGCGTTGGCGTTAATAGAGAGGATGAATCAATCGGCTGCATTGCTGGTTTTGCGGACGAATGCTGAGGCAGTTTCGCCGTGGGTGGCTTGGGAGGTGGGCTACTACCAGTCAACGGGAAAAATGATTTGTGTGTTCAACCTGTTTCAGGCGGGTGCACATTACGAGCCAGAGTTCTTGAGAATGCATCCGAACGTGCGGGATGTTGACGGGGCTTTGTTTGTTGATGTTAACGGAGAGTCGTTGCCTATGAAAGATTGGATTAACAGGGCGTTGGAACCTCAGGTAGCGAAGCAATCGCGCCCAACAATGCCATGAACGCGGACGTGAAAAAGCGTCGCTTCGCTTTGCTTTTACACGCCGGTTATGGCAAACGTTAGGTTGCATATGTCACCAACGCCACTCGAACTAACTGAAAGCTTGCTGGCGTTCTGTCGTGCGCACAATTACCCGGCGCCGCCATTGCAAATGGAGGCACTTGAACATTGCAGAACGGCACTAAATTATGGCGATATTCCGACTGCTTGCCGCCACGCGGCGGAAATTATTGTTGGCCCAATTCCTTGGCAAGAACAATTCGATCATGCCGCTCCTGAACCGCTTGATCATGAGGACCCCGTTTATGCAAAAGCAGTCCTTCAGAGTCTTCTACACTTATGGAAACGCCTCATGATTGAATTGCAGCCCCCGTTGTGTAACTGCTGCCAGCGTCCCAAAACCCTCAGTTGGCATTGCGAACGGGTTCAGCACAAATGAAACCTAACAATCCGGTCAAGGCGCGGCCTTTGGCCGCTGGGACGTCCCGCAAGCGGGCCGCCCCTTACCTTTAACGTTGGGCATCACTGGCATGACCTCCTCACCCTCGATCGCAGAGTTGGATATCGTCTATCCGCTAAAGGATGTCGAGGCCCAGCCTATTGGAGAATCTGGCGAGCGCCTAGTCAGTGCGGGCACGCCTGGAACAGTTGTCCTCATTCACTACGTTGGCACTGAGGTGGCAGCTTATGAAGTGGAGTTTCCCTTAGGCGGTGGTGCCGGAATGCTCGCAACTGTGTCCGTCGTGGACATTGCGCGGGCGCCTGAGGGCTATCGCCGCGCTTGCCCGTGCTGCGGCTATCGCACTCTTGGGGACCTTTCCCCTGGCTCCTACGAGATTTGTCCGGTCTGCTTCTGGGAGGATGACCTTCCCCAATTTGAAACCCCGGACCTTTCTGGCGGCGCAAACCGTGTCAGCCTTACTGAGGCCAAGCGGAATTTTGCGGAATTTGGTGCCTGTGAGCGTAACGCTCTCTCGCGCGTTCGCCCACCTCTAGAGAGTGAGAGGCCGCGATGACGCCCAACCCATCAATCGAGCGGACCTCGCGCATAAAGCCGCGCGAGGCCGCTCATTTCAGACGTTAGAAGGTACTGTTTTTATGTCACTTCGCTTCCCGTCGCTTCTATTTAGCAGCCTGCTGGTTTTGGCACGTCGGCTCGGCGTTTTCGGCGTTGCTGCGGCCAACCGGAAATTTTGGCCAAATTCGCAATCCTCGGGGTTTGAGGGTTTTCTGGCTGCCGGGCATTTTTCGTTTGCTATCGACGGTTTCGGCTGCAAGCATCTCGCTTGCGCCACCGCTTTCCCGGCAAATCCTTCTAACCCTGCGCTCAACCCGACCTGCGCGAAGAGCCGCGCAGTCGGGTTAGCTCCACGTTATACAGATAGGGCGGCATCCTCATGAGTGACGGTTGGAGGAAAGAAGAACTATGCGCCTCGGTCGATGCTTACATCGAGATGCAGCGGAAGGAGCGCCAGGGCCAGCCCTTCACCAAGAAGCGCTACTACGAGGGTCTTGCAGCACAGTTTGGGCGAACGGAAAAGGCATTTGAATATCGAATGCAAAACATTTCCTACGTCATGACGCTGCTAGGCCGTGACTGGCTTACAGGTCTCAAGCCAGCGAAAAACGTTGGTGCAAACGTGGCGGCGGAAATTGAAGCAATGATTGCCCAGTCCGAGGGAAGGCAGTTCGTCCCTGTGGCTGCGTTTGAAATTGAGGCACGCGAAGAAGCCAAGAGAAAGAATCTTTCAAAACCACAAGGCAATCGTCGTCCAACTGCTACGTCATCCGCAATCACTCAGTACCAAAGAGACGCAGCTGTTAAAGCCTGGGTGCTTCAACAAGCGCAAGGCAAGTGCGAATCTTGCGGCCAAACTGCCCCCTTCAATGGCTCAGACGGCGAGCCGTTTCTTGAAGTTCATCACGTTCGCCAGCTTGCGGATAATGGCTCCGACACCATTACCAACGCGGTTGCTTTATGCCCTAATTGCCACAGAGAGGCACACTACGGCGAAAACTCAAGGTCATTGGTTTCGCGGCTTTACGAGCACGTTGCCCGGTTGGTCCGTGAGTAATCTGTATAACACTACGCTCCAGGGGACGCGCCGCAAGCGACGCGCCCCTGAGCTACGACGTTAGGCGTCAACCCGAGCCGTATCGCATAAATAGGAGGCATCGAAGAATCTTTGGCTAGTGGGGAGCAGCGCAGGCGCAACTCCTGCGGGAGCCGTTTTACTCTCAGCCCTCTTTGCATTGGCGGCAGTGAAATACGTTGTAAATCGCTTACTAGCAATGCCCAGCGTGAGGGTTCAGTTCACGAAAGAGGATAACTGTATGAGTAAATTAAAAGTAATGCTTGCATCAGCACTAGATACACTACATGGGCTGGGAGTAAGTGGCTTCGCGAGTTGCCTGCTAACCAAAGGTTCTTTGACGCCTAACAATTCATTCAAGCCGACGCCGCTTCGCGGCGCGGCTTAACTCGGGCGTTATAAGCTAGACACGCCACGCACCGTGAGTCCACATGAGCTACATCTACGCACTACTTAGTTCCCTATCCACCGTGGCCCTGCTCTGCCTTCTTGGGTACGTGTGTAGAAACTGGCTCATTGAGCGACTCAAGGCATCCATAAAATTCGAATACGATCAGAAGCTACTTGCCGTTGAGCATGAGCGTGAAACACGATTAAAGGGCGAGGTTGTTGCCGAACTACTTGCACAATGGATCCGGAAAGGCGGAAACCTCGATTATTTCCAGCTTAACCGACTTTCTTTTCAGGCCTTTATATGGCTTCCGCGTCCACTGGCTGAAAAGTTATCAAACGCTCTCGCGCATAAGTCAGGGGCTGAGGACATTCGATCTTTAATAAAAGACCTTCGCGTCCATTTACATGGCACCGATGATGGGCTTGAGGCACGAGACGTGATTGTGTTCAACGAGCCCAACGTACATTCATCTGTAAACTTTAGCAGTGTAACAAGTGCCGCTGTCACGAAGCCAAAGCCACTGCGATAAGGCACTTATAACAATTCGTTCAAGGCGGACGGCTTCGCCGCCGCTTAACTCCAGCGTTAGGTCAGTACGTAGCCACAGGAGTACTAGTATGCGCAGCATCGAAATCTATGTTCGACATAACAACAATGGAGCAATGCTCAACATCTACTTGGATTCTTCCTCCAAGCAGGAGTTGATCGCTGCCCTACAGTCGGGGCGTTTTGAATCGGCGGACGTGCCGGTTCACCTTGAACTTTCAGTACTGCCTGAGTGGCTCACAACCCCAAGTGAGGCACATGCGCGCATACCAATTACTGCAATCAACATCGCGGAAACAGACTGATGGTCACATCCAGCAGCCTAACTGGTCGTTGCACACGGACGTCCATGCTTCGCATGGCCGCCGGTGAACTTGGGCGTTGGGCGTCTTGAGAATGAGCAACCAAGTCCCCGTTCACGATTGCCAGGCTCGACTGCCGGGCAGATCAGTGAATGCCCCAGACATAGGTGCAAAGGCCACCTTTGTGCGGGCGTCTGCAGAGATGGAAGCCGTTTTTCAAGAGGGTTCGGAACTGGAGCGTCAAGGAAAACTGGATGCGGAGGCCACAAGGCGCATAGAGGCTCGGTTACAGGCGATCTCGGACCGTCTGGACAAAAAGGTAGCCGATAGCATTGCCGAAATACAGGCGCAGCATCCAACAACTCCGCGTCCTGGTCTATGGCAAAAAATGGCAGTGGGGCTTATGTTTCTTGCCTTCGTCAGCGTCCCGCTTGAGTTCACGGTTGGGGAAAGTTTTGTCTCTTCATTCACCAACACATACCGTGCTGCAGTCCCGTTGCTGTTTGCTGTTCTTTTGCCGGCCTTTGCGATTGTGTGGTTTCGACTTGAACGGAAGCAACACAATCTTGCGCACCGATACCCCACCTGGCTGGTGCGATGGATGCTTATGTTTCCGCTTATTGTCGTTATGTCGTCGGCTATGGTGATCTTCTCACCATTTGGATGGTCGGCAGTGGCAGGCTGGGCTTTCGGAACCCCTTCGGCCCAAAAGACTGCCAAAGTCTTGTCGGTTGAACCGATGCGCAAGCGGCGGCGAATCGGCAAATGTGACCAAAAGGCCAATATAGATATTGATGGAATCGACGCCAACATTTGCATTGAAGATCGAGTCGTTGGTCCTACGCCCAAAGCTGGCGAGTCGATCACAGTCACAGGAAAAATCTCCCTCTTTGGGTTTTTTATCGAAGAGATACGTGTCAAGTGAATCCGCGACGCCCAACCCATCATTCACCGGCCTGCGCGAAAAGCCGCGCAGGCCGGTGAATTCAAACGTTAGAGCTGCCCATGGAAACCCTCTCGGAGTTTTACTTTGCAGCCCGATCTGCCTTCCCTGCGCTGGCTGAAAAAGCCGATAGGGCATTCGTTAAGTATTGGGGCGAGCCTACCTCCGAAGCAAGTGCCTACAGTTGGTTCGGGAGTGCTTCCAGCGCACTCAATAACGAAATGCAAAAGGTTTTTGAGCGAATCAGAGTCTTTCTTTGCCTTCGTGCGCCAAGCTTTCCAGCTAGGCAACCCAGAAGTAAAAAACTGTATTGATGTTTCGTTTGTCGAGAATCTCTTCTGGCAGGTACTGCCGCAAAAAGCAGCACCATATTGGCATGCACTTCCGGCAGAGCTTCAGCAGCTCTACATTGGCTTTCATGGCAACTCTCCGCTCTAACATTCCGGTCAAAGCCGCTCTGGCCTTCGGCCTTCGCTGGACGCTGCGCGATAAAGCACCGCGCAGCGCCCTTTACCTACAACGTTAGGTGTCATTAGGTGAGTACAAGGGCGGCCAAACAGTTCTTTCGCTGGGCGATCAGCATCACCGCGATAGTCGCGGCATTGGTTCACGCCTTTGTGCCATCCATCGTCATAGACGCTGTTACTGCTCTCTTGCTCGGAGTGGCTGCCATCCCGTGGCTCGGGCTCTTATTCAAATCAGTTGAGCTGCCGGGCGGGCTCAAGGTTGAGTACCACGAGCTCCAAGAGGCTACTGAAAAGGCTCGTACAAGCGGATTACTAGAGCCTGTGCCCATCTCCGAGCCAAAGCCGCTTTACATTGAGATCGCCACCCAAGATGCCAACTTGGCACTTGCGGGGCTAAGAATTGAGCTGGAGAAAGAGCTGGTCTCTCTAGCCGCTAGGTACGACATTCAACGGGAGAGAAAGAGCCTCGGTCGCTTAGCGCAAGAGCTTACTAACAAGCATGTGTTCGGAGCCGGCGCGTATCTTGCGTTCATGGATTTGATCCACCTGCTAAATAATGCTGTTCATGGCGCGGAAGTCGATCCAGCCGCCGTGGATTGGGCTCTAACTTCCGGGCAAGAAATCTTGGCGTCACTTCGCGCAAAATGAAACCTAACAATTCATTCAAGCCGATGCCGCTTCGCGGCACGGCTTAATTCAGGCGTTAGAGGTATGTCGCTTTGATAGACGCCAATGCCAAGTCGAAACGCAAGCTACGCTTGCAGGTTCCCTCCGCCGCTGCGCGGCTCCGGCGGCCGGTTACCGTCAAACGTTAGCGATCAGCCCCAATGAGCGATCTAGCAATATCCAAGGCATTTGAGGAGGCTTCATCGAAGCTTGGCTTTTCATTCGTGCCTCACTTCATGCTATCCCTCGCGGGTGGTGCTGCTATCCATAGCCTCGGCTTGGTGCAGCATTTCGGACGCCCGAATGGAACACTCATCTTCGGCCAAACCACTCCGTATCCGAACATTGCCCAACTGGAGGCAAACGGCTATTTCGCGTCTATTCTCGGTTCCTCATATCAAACCTTCGATGAGGTTCTTTTCCGCGAAACACTGGATGATTGGGGTTTCTTTGGGCCCGCTGAGCTTCAGCCATTTTGGTATTCTGGGCATCCATGGTGCTGAACCGCCTCACCGCTAACAATCCGGTCAAGCGGATCTGCCGAACACCCACCCGTGAGCAAAGCTGCTGTTCATGCACCATCGCGGAGAGTTGCACATGAGCCAGTCAGTAAAGCGTGTCCTGTTTGTCTGCGTAGAAAACTCCAACCGCAGTCAAATGGCTGAGGCGTTCGCACGCATGTTGGGCGGTAACGCCGTTGAGGCGTACAGTGCCGGGTCAAAACCATCAGGCATCATCAATCCCAAAGCCATTACAGCAATGGGTGAGTTGGGCTACGACCTTTCCAAACATGGCTCCAAGTCGCTTGATGAGTTGCCAGATATTGAGTTTGATTTTGTAGCAACAATGGGTTGCGGAGATGCTTGCCCGTTCATAATCGCCCGCAAGCGTACAGATTGGGCGTTGCCTGACCCCAAGCTCATGGATCAAGAGGAATACCGTCAAGTCCGTGACGAGATTAAAGATTGTGTCTCCGCCATGCTTCAAGAGTTAGGCGTCCAAGTTTCCGCAAGTGCCACATAACTATTCATTCAAGCCGACGCCGCTACGCGGCGCGGCTTAACTCAGGCGTTAGACCTTTCCACCCCTCACATTGTCATTGACCAGACGCGTGTTCAACTGGAAGAAGAATGGAAGAGCGTCGATGCGTGGATTGCAAGAGACAAAAAGCGCGAGCAGCGTAAGCAGTAACGGTAGCTGTCCGTGTGGCCCAACCCATACTGGCATCGATATGAAAAAAGGGGGCCGTAGCCCCCTCGTTGTTTTGCACTTGTTCCGTGCGTGGCCAGCTTACTTGCCGAAGGGCTTCGGACGCGGCGTGCTGTCGGAAGACGGCGGCAGGATCGGCAGCGTGAAGTTCGGCTGATCGCCGGTCAGCGTCTTCAGGAAGGCGACGACCTTGGCGTTTTCTTCCTTGGTGAACTTCTTGCCCAGTTGCAGGCGGCCCATCACGTCGACGGCTTCAGTCAGGGTGTTGGCGGCGCCGTCGTGGAAGTAGGGATAGGTCAGTTCGACGTTACGCAGGGTCGGCACCTTGAAGTTGAAGCGGTCGGCGTCGTTGCCGGTCACGGCAGCGCGGCCATCCGGCATCTTGCCGGTGTAGGGCTCGACCAGACCCATCTTCTGGAAGGAGTTGCCGCCGACGGCTTCGCCGTTGTGGCAGGCGATGCAGCCGCTGCCCTTGAACAGGTTGTAACCCTCGAGTTCAGTCGCGGTCAGGGCCGACTTGTTGCCGAGCAGCCACTGGTCGAAGCGCGAGTTCGGGGTGACCAGGGTCTTCTCGAATTCGGCGATGGCGAGTGTTACCTGATCGATGTCGATCTTGTCCTTGCCGAAGACCAGCTTGAATTCGCGGACGTAAGCCGGAATCGAAGCGAGCACGCCGACGGCCAGGGTGTGGGTGAAGGCCATTTCGCCGGGGTTGGCGATCGGGCCGCCAGCCTGTTCCTTGAGGTCGGCGGCGCGGCCGTCCCAGAACTGGGCGAGGTTGAGGCTGGAGTTCAGCACCGTCGGCGAGTTGATCGGGCCTTGCTGCCACTTGTCGCCGACCGAGGTCGGGATGTTGTCGGTGCCGCCCATCGACAGATTGTGACAAGTGTTGCAGGACATGATGCCGGAATTGGACAGGCGCGGATCGAAATAGAGCTTCTTGCCCAGTTCGGCCATGCCCGTGTTGATGCTGGCGGGCGGCTTGATCGGGCTGATCGGCTCATCGTTGGCGGCGTGCACGGCGGTGAACACGGCCAGACCGGAAATCAGCGCAATGGCAGACGACAGAATGGTACGTTGCATTGTTTTCTCCCTCGTTGAATGAAAGTGGATCAGAATTGTCCGAGCATTGTCTCGGCTCATCGCGTGATAGAGTTGACTTAAGTCAATGTTTTTTATGGGCCCTGGCTATGGCCTCCATAGCCCAGCCCTATACCCCAGCAATCACGTGACTTTAGAGGGAGTACGCATGACTTTGACGGAACTTCGTTACATTGTGGCGCTCGCCCAAGAGAACAATTTCAGCCGCGCCGCCGAGCGTTGCTCGGTCAGCCAGCCCACCCTGAGCGTCGCCATCGCCCGCCTCGAAGATGAGCTGGGCGTGCAGCTTTTCGAGCGCGGCAAAGGTTTCGTCAGCCCGAGCCTGGTCGGAGCGCAAGTGGTGGCGCAGGCGCAAATCGCCCTCGATGAATCGGAAAAGATCCGTCAGATCGCCCAGCGCGGGCGCGATCAACTGGAAGGCACCTTGCGTCTGGGCGTCATCCACACCATCGGCCCCTATCTGCTGCCGCAACTGATCCATTCCCTGAAAGCGGTTGCTCCCAACATGCCGCTGGTGATCGAGGAAAACATGACGGCCAACCTCGCCGACATGCTGCGCGACAACGATATCGACGTCGCCATCCTGGCGTTGCCCTTCGATTTGCCCGGCATTCTCACCCGCGCGCTTTACGACGAAGTGTTCCAGGTCATCGTGCCGCGTGGCCACCCCTGGGAACAGCAAAGCCACATCGCCCCCGAAAGCGTGGCCGGCGACGAAGTCCTGCTGCTCAAGGCCGGCAACTGCTTCCGCGATCAGGTGCTGGGCGCCTGCCCGCAGGTGAGCAGCCCGGAAACCGACATCCGCCTCGGCCACTCGATCGGCACCATCCGCTGTATGGTGGCTTCCGGTCTGGGCGTTTCGGTGTTGCCGGAAGGGGCGCTGCAACATCCCTACAATAACGACATGATCCGCGTCATCCCGTTCACCGATCCGCAACCTTCGCGCCGGGTGGCGCTCGCCTGGCGCGCCGGTTTCGTCCGCCCGAAAGCCATCGACGCGCTGCTGGCCGCCGTGCGCGGCCTGGATTCGCCGGCTTATCGGTTGCTGGCCTGACTGTGCTGTATCACGACAACCCCGCCCCGCGCGTGCTGGCGCATTACCGGCGCTTTCAGGCGCAGCTGGCGGCGCAGGGCGAGCACGGACGCGCCGGCATCAGCGTCGATATCGCCGGGTTCCGCCGCCATCAGGGCGATTGGCTGGGCGCGGTGGTTACGCCCTGGTTCGTTCATCTCCTGCTGCTGCCCGGCGGCGGCACGGCGTGGCGCGACGAAGAAGCCGGCGCTGCGCTGCGTGTGGCCTTTCCGGCGGGCGACCTGGAGTTCACCGTCGAGCAGGGCGCTGGCCCCGATTTACCGGCATACGCTTTTGCCATGGTCGTCGCGCCGCTGGACGATCTGCCGGATCAGGAAGCCGCGCTCAGGAGCGCCATGCAGGCGCTGCAACTGATTTTTGAGCCTGCGGACGTAGCGGGCGGCATTCCTGCCGCTGCGCCTCCGGATGCCGATCCGTCCAGCCAGGCTCCGCTGGATCGGCGCGGGTTTTTCCGCCGGCTGGCCGGGCGGCGCTGATCAGCGCCGTTCGCTGAGTAACAGGCAGCGCACCGGCCCCAGTTCTTCCAGCACCATGAGGCGCGCATCGGCGAGATCGTCGGCGTCACGCACTTCGATGATTTCCCGCCGGCCGTCGAGATAACGGACCGCCGCCAGATAATTTTTCCGGCGCGCTTTTTCCGATACACGCGCTGCCCTTGCCGTTCCTTTTTTTTGCTGCGCTGCGAGCATCACAAGCCCCTCCTTTTTGATGTGGGCGCATCCTAAGCCAGAACAAGTCTTTGAAAAATATCACTGAGGTTATATGTAAACATGTGTTTTTCATGAATAAATGCCGGATTGAAAATGTTGTTTTCATTATGTGGAATATGGGAATTTTCCTGCTTGCGGCTCGGATTCCTTGCCGTTACACAGAAACGCAAGCGGGCAGGGCGCGGCTGAAACTGTTAAATTGCGTCCTTTGCTTACGCGCTCATCGCCATGCCCGCCGCTCCCGATTACCTCGAAAAAATTCTCAACGCCCAGGTCTACGATCTGGCCGAGGAAACCCCGCTCGATCTGGCGGACAACCTTTCTGCCCGCGTCAATAACCGTATCTGGTTGAAGCGCGAGGACATGCAGCCGGTGTTTTCCTTCAAACTGCGCGGCGCGTACAACAAGATCGCCAGCCTCTCGGCGGACAAGCTCAAGCGCGGCGTGATTTGCGCTTCCGCCGGCAACCATGCGCAGGGCGTGGCGCTGTCGGCGCGCTATCTGGGCTGCCGGGCGGTGATTGTGATGCCGGTGTCGACGCCGCAGATCAAGGTGGACGCCGTGCGCCAGCGCGGCGGCGAAGTGGTGCTGTACGGCGATTCCTACGACGCGGCCTACGCCCATTCCCGCGAACTGGAAAAAACGGAAAAGCTCACTTTCGTGCACCCCTTCGACGACCCGGAAGTGATCGCCGGGCAAGGCACCATCGCCATGGAAATCCTGCGTCAGCACTCGCGCCACAACGGCCCGCTGCACGCCGTGTTCTGCGCCATCGGCGGCGGCGGGCTGGCGGCGGGCGTGGCCGCTTACATCAAGCGCCTGCGCCCGGAAATCAAGGTGATCGGGGTGGAAACCTTCGACGCCGACGCGATGAAGCAGTCCATCGCCGCCGGCAAGCGCGTGCAATTGCCGCAGGTCGGCCTGTTTGCCGACGGCACCGCGGTCAAATACGTCGGCGAGGAAACCTTCCGCCTGTGCCGCGAACTGCTCGATGACATCGTGCTGGTCGATACCGACGCCATCTGCGCCGCGGTCAAGGACGTGTTCGAGGACACGCGCTCGATCCTGGAGCCTTCCGGCGCGCTGGCCGTGGCCGGAGCCAAGGAATACGCCCGCCAGCACAAGCTGAAGGACAGGAACCTGGTGGCGGTGACTTCCGGTGCCAACATGAATTTCGACCGCCTGCGCTTCGTCGCCGAGCGCGCCGAGTTCGGCGAGCAGCGCGAAGCCGTTTTTGCCGTCACCCTGCCGGAAAAACCGGGCGCGTACAGAAAATTCCTCGCCCTCATCGGCCAGCGCAGCCTGACCGAATTCAACTACCGCTACAACGCCGCGCACGAGGCGCACGTCTATGTCGGCATTCAGGTGAGCGGGCGCAAGGAGTCGGAAAAACTCGCTGAAACGCTGCGCAGGCACGGTTATCCCACGCTGGATCTGAGCGACGACGATCTGGCGCGCAATCACGTACGCCACATGGTCGGCGGCCACGCGCCGCAAGCGCAGCAGGGCGATTTGCAGGAACTGGTCTATCGTTTCGTCTTCCCGGAGCGCCCCGGCGCCCTGATGAATTTCCTGGAGAAAATGAGCAGCGGCTGGAACATCAGCCTGTTCCACTACCGCAACCACGGCGCCGACTATGGCCGGGTACTGGTCGGCATGCAGGTGCCCAGCGGCGAGATGCAGGCTTTCCGGCAATTCCTCAAGACCCTGGGTTACGAACACTGGGACGAGAGCAACAACCCGGTATACAAGCTCTTTCTTGGATAGCTCAAAAAAGAATAAATGTTTCGGTTTTTATTCTTTTCTGTTCGGTTTGCCGCGCCTAGAATCTGCCCATCCATTTTGTTTCGGAGCTTCCCATGAAAATCGCGCAGAACGTCACCGATCTCATCGGCAACACGCCGCTCGTCCAGATCAATCGCCTCGCTGCTGATACCGGCGCGCGCGTCGTCGCCAAGCTGGAATTCTTCAACCCCGGACACAGCGTCAAGGACCGCATCGCGGTCGCCATGCTCGATGCGGCAGAAGCCCAGGGCAAGATCGGGCCGCACACCATCGTGCTGGAGCCGACTTCCGGCAACACCGGCATCGGCTTGGCCATGGTCTGCGCCGCACGCGGCCTCAAGGCGGCTTTCGTCATGCCCGACACCATGAGCCGCGAGCGCAAGCTGCTGCTGCAAGCCTACGGGGCCGACCTGATCCTGACGCCGGGCAGCGAAGGCATGGGCGGCGCGATTGCCCGCGCCAAGGCGCTGGCCGAGTCCGACAGCCGCTATTTCATCCCGCAGCAATTCGAGAATCCGGCCAATCCGGCGGTGCACCGCAGCACGACCGGCGAGGAAATTTGGCGCGACACCGACGGACAGGTCGACATCTTCGTCGCCGGGGTCGGCACCGGCGGCACCATTTCCGGCGTGGGCGAGGCGCTCAAGGCGAAGAAGCCGGGTGTGCGGATCGTCGCCGTCGAACCGGATGCCTCGCCGGTGCTGTCCGGCGGGGCCAAGGGGCCGCACCCGATTCAGGGCATCGGCGCGGGTTTCGTGCCGGCCACCCTCAACACCGCCATCTACGACGAGGTGATCCGGGTCAAGAACGATGACGCCTTCGCCACCGCCCGCCGCATGGCGACCGACGAGGGGTTGCTGGTCGGCATTTCGTCCGGGGCCGCCGTCTGGGCCGCGCTCGAACTCGCCCGCCGACCGGAAAACGCCGGCAAGCTGATCGTCGTGCTGACGCCTTCCTATGGCGAGCGTTACCTGTCCACCGCGCTGTACGAACATCTCTCGGTGTGAACGCCGGGGTGGACGCTTTCACCGACCCGCCCGCGCGGCGCGGCACCGATTCGATCAAATGGGCGCGTTACGCCGGTCGTGACGTGCTGCCGCTGTGGGTGGCCGACATGGATTTCACCGCGCCGCCCGCCGTGCTGGAGGCGCTGCAGGCGCGGGTGGCGCATGGCATCTTCGGCTACGGCGAGGCCACGCCGCAGGTGTACGCGGCAGTGCTCAATCACCTGCGCGCCGAATACGCCTGGGAGGTCGATGCGGACTGGCTGGTCTGGCTGCCGGGTCTGGTCACTGGCCTGAACGTCGCCTGCCGCAGCGTCAGCGGGCGCGTGCTCACCGCCACCCCCATCTATCCGCCTTTCCTCTCCGCTCCGCAGCTTTCCGGGCGGGCGCTCGACACCTGCGCCCTGGTCTGCGCCGAGCGGCACTGGCAATGGGATTGGGCGGCGCTGGAAGCCAGCGTCCGCGCCGAAAGCGAACTGTTCCTGCTATGCCACCCGCACAACCCGGTCGGTCGCGCCTGGCAGCGCGAGGAACTGGAACGGCTGGCCGATTTTGCCGAGCGCCACGACCTGATCGTCTGCTCCGACGAAATCCACTGCGGCCTGATCCTGGATGAGGCGCGCCGCCACATTCCCTTCGCCAGCCTGTCGGAGGCGGCTGCCCGGCGCAGCATCACCCTGATGGCCCCCTCGAAAACCTACAATCTGCCCGGCCTGGGCTGCGCCTTCGCCATCATTCCCGATACCGCCCTGCGCCGGCGCTTCAGCGCAGCAATGGCAGGCATCGTGCCGCACGTCAATGTGCTCGGTTACGTAGCCTGCGCGGCGGCTTACCGCGACGCTGCCGGCTGGCGCCGCGAACTGCTCGACGTGCTGCGCAGCAACCGCGACCGGGTGGAAAACGCCGTCGCCGCGCTGCCCGGCATCCGCATGACGCACGTCGAAGCCACCTACCTCGCCTGGCTGGACGTGCGATCGCTCAATCTCGCCGACTCCGCCCGGCATTTTGAGGCGCACGGCCTGGGCCTGAACGACGGCAGGGATTTCGGCGCGCCCGGCTGGCTGCGCCTGAATTTCGGCTGCCCGTCGGAAACGCTGGAAGAAGCCCTGCGCCGGCTGGCGGCAGGGGTGCGGGCGGCTGGCTGATCCGGTTCAATGAGCGTTGCAACCCGATGGGGCGTGCCAAGCACCAGCACCAGACTCATGCAACTTCGGATCGGCCAATCGGATCGGCAAATCAGACTTTCCACGCCCCTTCCTCGGTCACGATCCAGTCCAGCCGCTGATCGTGCGCTTCCGGTTCGATGTCTGCCACCCGGTTGATTTCAAAGCCGACGCCGACCGCCAGGGGACGTGGCCGCAGCGCCGCCAGCGTGCGGTCAAAGAAACCCCCGCCGTAACCCAGGCGGTAGCCAGCAGCATCGAAGGCATTGAGCGGCAGCAGGATCAGATCGGGTTGCAGCCATGCCCCCGCCGTCGGCGTCGGAATGCCATAACGATCCGCCGCCAGCGGCGTGGCCGGCGTCCAGGCGCGAAAGGCAAGCGGGGTGGCCGGTGCCGTCACGACCGGCAAAACCGCCCGGCTGCCAGCAGCACACCAGAACGCGATGGCGGCCCGCACGTCCGGTTCCTGCTCGATGGGCCAGCAGAAAGCAGCAATCTGCGGGCAGGGAAAGCGGCGCAGATGCGCATTGATGGCTGCCGAATGCGCCTGATAAGTTGGCGCATCAAGCGCCGCCCGCCGCCGCCGCATCTCCTGCCGCAAAGCCAGCCGGCGTGCCGCGCGCTCTGCCGTGCTATTCTCGTCCGCCACCTGTAGTCCACTCATAAAACCAATGACGCACATGAGTTTAGCCGCCCCCCAGGCTCTGTCACAACGCCCGCTGCTCTTTCTTTCCTGTTTCCTCCTGAGCGCGGCCAGCCACGCGCAGAGCAGCGACGACAGCGCTTTCAACGCTGCCCGCGAAGCCTTTCGCAAAGGCGATCTGCCACGCCTGGAACTGGCCATCGAACAGATCGGCAACCATCCGCTGGCGGCCTACGCGGAAAACTACCGTCTGCGCAATCTGCTCGCCAAGGACGACGCGCGCGGCATTCCGGCTTTTCTTGACGCCAACGAAGGCAGCTACGTCGCCGAAAAACTGCGCGCCGACTGGCTGCGCGTCCTGGTCAAGGACGCCAACTGGAGCACCGCCCAGCGCGAGGCAGCCAGGCTGATCGCTCCGGATACCGAGCTCAACTGTCTGGCCCAGCAGGCGGCGCTCAATCAGGGCGAGCGCGCCGCTCTGGAACGCGCCGAAAGCCTCTGGCTGGAGGAGCCGAATCCGCCGGAAACCTGCCAGCCCGTGCTCGATGCCCTGGTGGCGAGCGGACGCATGGATGTCGACAAGATCTGGGCGCGGGCGCGTCTGCAAATCGAAATCAACCGCCCGCAGGCGGCCCGGCGCACTCTCGACTATCTGCCGGAAAACCGCGTCCGCGAACTGGCGGCGTTCGATCAGACAATCAAGAACGCCATGCTTCATCTCGCCCGCCAGCCGGCCAACTGGGCTGCCACCCGGGGCGGGCGCGAACTCACCGCCATCGCCCTGCGCTACGTTGCCGCCAACGATCCGCGCATCGCCGCCGCCGAACTGGAAAAACGCCAGGCGCAACTGGGCGCCAGCGAAGCGCAGTGGGCCTGGAGCCAGATTGCCCTGCAAGCCGCGCGCAAGCATCAGCCGGAGGCCCTCGGCTACTACGAGCGGGCGGGCGACGCCGCTTTGAGCGAGGAAAACCAGCAGTGGAAAGTGCGCGCTGCCCTGCGCCAGCAAGCCTGGGCCAAGGTGCGCCAAGCCATTCTGGCCATGTCGCCGCGTCTGGCGGAACGTCCGGAATGGATCTACTGGCTGGGGCGCGCCGAGAAAGCCGGCGGACGCAGCGAGGAAGGGCGCAAGCTGTTTGCCAGAATCGCCGGACAAGCCAGTTTCTACGGCAACCTCGCCGAGGAAGAGTTGGGCCGCGCGGTCGCCACCCCGCCGCAGGCCGCGCCGGTCACGCTGCCGGAAATGCAGGCGGCGCGGGAAAATCCCGGCTTGCAGCGCGCTTTGGTCTTCTTCCGTCTCGATCTGCGCACCGAAGCCGTGCGCGAATGGAACTGGTCGCTGCGCGGCATGAACGATCGCCAGCTTCTGGCCACCGCCCGTCTGGCAGAAGAAAACCGGCTCTGGGATCGTGCCATCAACACCGCCGAACGCACGCAGGAAGAACACGATTACCAACTGCGCTTTCTCGCCCCCTACGCCGACCAGATCCGCCCTGCCGCCCGCCAGCAGGCGCTCGACGATGCCTGGGTGTACGGCCTGATGCGCCAGGAAAGCCGTTTCGTCGGCAATGCCCGTTCCAGCGCCGGGGCTTCCGGTCTGATGCAACTGATGCCGGCCACCGCCAAATGGGTGGCGAAGAAGATCGGGCTGCGCGACTACCAGCACGCGCGGGTCAACGATACCGACACCAATGTGCTGCTCGGCACCAGCTACATGCGCATGGTCATGGACGACCTCGACCAGCACCCGGTGCTCGCCTCCGCCGCCTACAACGCCGGCCCTGGCCGGGCGCGCCGCTGGCGGGCCGAGCAAGCGCTGGAAGGCGCGATTTATGCCGAAACCATTCCTTTTTCCGAAACGCGCGATTACGTCAAAAAAGTCATGAGCAATGCCGTGTATTACTCGATTTACTTCAACAACCGCCCCGACTCCCTGAAAACCCGCCTGGGCACGGTTGCCCCGGGTGCTGCCGGTGCCGCAAAGAACCCTGATTTGCCGTAAAATTGTCTCGAAAAATGTCAGAGTCCGTCGTGGCGTCACTTCTGACACATCACAAAATTCCCCAACCGGACATTCTTTCAACACAAGGACAGAACGGGCCAACACCATGTCGATGCAGACCGCAGCGGGACAGCACATGCCGCTGGCACGCCTACCGCAATGCCGGAAATTCTTTCTGCAACACTTGGCGGATTTGCTGCGCCAAAGCGGCCTGCTTTCACCGACTGCAATTCAGGCCATCATCAATGGCAGCGGTCGCTATTTCGACGCCCGGGCGGCGCAGCAGCAGCAAAGCAGTTTTGGCGACGAGCTCCGTAGTCTGACTTCTTCCCGCATCTCCCTGATCGGCGAGGATGATCTCGAACTGAACCTTCGCCTGGACCGCGTCAGCACCCGGTTGAGCGATGCCGCCAGCACCGCCTTGTGGAAAACCCAGTTGCGCTTCATGACCCTGCTGGCGCGCCCGGAGCTGGGCAAGAACCAGAATCCCACCGGGCCGGCCGGCATCGTCGAAGGCCTGCGCGTGTTTTTCGAACAGGCCGGGGCAAGTTCGCTGGATGAAAAACTCGATCTGCTCGATCGCGTCGAAGACATGCTGTGCCGCGAATTGCCGCCCCTCTACGAAGCGCTGGAAGAGGAAATGGCGCGTCTGGGCATCGAGCCGACCCAGGCCGGCATCATCAGGACGCAGGAAAGTGTGGTCAGCATCACCGGCGCTGCAGGCGTGCAAGCGGGCAACAATCGGGGCAACGGGTCGGCCAACGCCGCTGCGCATTCGGCTCTGCCCAAGGATATTCTTGCACTGCTCGTGCAGAAAAATCGGCGCAACGATGCGACGGAACCCGCTCTGCTCGATCAGGCCGCACTGGAAAACCTGTGGTTCCGCCTGGAGCAGATGGGGTCGGTCTCCAGCGCGCCCAAGCCTGCTGCCAGCAGCAATTTTCTGACCGATACCTCGCCCAGGCTGGAAGCCCTGATCCCGGAGCTTTTCGCTCCCGCCAGCCCGCCGCCGGCCCGAGCGCCGGCGGCCATCCATCCGATCAATGCGCAGGAGTTCGGCATTCCCGCCAACACGAGCGAAGGACAGACCATAGACGCCGTCGGTTTGCTCTTCGACATGCTGTTCAGCGCCCCGGAATTGCCACCCACGCTCAAGCAACTGTTTGCCCGCCTGCAGATTCCCACCGTCAAACTGGCGCTCAAGGATCGCAGTCTGTTTACCCGGGCCGACCATCCCTGGCGACAGTTGTTTTCCGCCCTCGGGCGCTGCGTGGGCGAGTTGGGTGACGCGCAGGACGGGAGCGAGAGTTTTGCGGGCGAGCTTGAAAACCTCGTTCAGGATCTCGTCAGGGACAGCGACCACGCCGCTGCTTTCGAGCGGGCCGCACAAACGCTGGGGCAACAGATCGGGGTCCGTTTCAACCGGCGCCTGCAGGCGTCTGCCGCCTACCTTCCCCTGCTGCGCCAGATCGACCGGCGCGACGAAGCGAGCGAAGGCATCGCCATTTTGCTGGCCCAGATGAACATCGCCAAGCTGCCCGCCGTACTGCAGAGCTATCTACGCCAGGATGCCAGCCGCCTGCTCGAGCGCACCTGGTTGCAGGACGGCCCGGAAAGCGCTGCCTGGGCCGAACGCCTGACCCGCCTCGACAAGCTGCTGTGGACCTTCCAGCCGAAGGCCGATGCGGAAGGACGCAAGGCGCTGGCGCGCGAACTGCCCGCCGTCCTGCAGGCCCTGAAGGCCGACATGGAGAGCCTCAAGCTGCCTTCCGAGCAGCAGACCGCGATACTCGATGCCTGTTTTGCCCTGCAAACCCGGGCCATGCGCCCCAATGCGCCGGCCGAAAACGTGCCCGAGGCAGCCGAAACCGGGGCTTCTGCAACTGTGGCCGTCATGGTCGATGGCCAGCTGGAAAGCGGCACCCTGATCCTGCACACCCGCGACAGCCGCCCCCCGGTTTCTGCCCGGGCCGGCCGCAGCCCCTTTTCGCCGGGGCAGTGGTTCCAGCTCACCCTGGCCGGCCGCGAGCAGAATTTCTGCCTCTGCCAGCAAAGTCCCGCCAGCGAGCGCCTGCTTCTGATCAATGCGCCCCAGACCGAGGCGTTCACCATCCTCAGCCATTTGCTGGCCGCTGAAGTGGCTGCCGGCGAGATTCGCCTGCTGGGCGATCCCGATCTGGTCAACACCTTGCTGCAACGCGCCCTTGCCGCCAGCCGCTGATCTGGCGGCACCGCGGCGGCATATCCCTGCGAATCCCCGTAAACAGCGGATTTCACGTAAAATTGCCGCTTTGTCGAGTAACGTCTTGCGGGGTTTCTGATGAGCATCAAAAAAGTTCTGCTGTTGGGCGGGAGCGGTTTTGTCGGCACCTATATCGTCAATCGTCTGGCCCAACGCGGCATCGAAGTCACCGTGCCGACGCGCCGCCGTGAACGCACCAAGGCGCTGATCATGCAGCCGGGTGTGACGATGCCGGAAGCCGACATCCATTGCCCGGAAACGCTGCGTGAACTGATGCGCGGCCAGGATGCCGTGATCAATCTGGTCGGCGTGCTGCACAGCCGCGACGTCAAACTGCCGTACAGTCAGGATTTTGCCGCCGCTCACGTCGAGTTGCCGAAAAAAATCGTGGCCGCCTGTCAGGCCAGCGGTGTGCGCCGCCTGCTGCACATGAGCGCCCTGAAAGCCGATCCCAAAGGGCCGTCGGAATACCTCGCCTCCAAGGGCGAGGGCGAGGCCATCGTGCGTGCGGCGAGCGGCCAACTGGATGCCACCATCTTCCGCCCCTCGGTCATTTTCGGCCTGGGCGACAGCTTCCTCAACACTTTCGCCAAGGCACTCAAGGTCACCCCGATCTTCCCCCTCGGCTTCGGCCATGCCCGCTTCCAGCCGGTCTGGGCCGCCGACGTGGCCGATGCCTTCATCGACGCGCTGTCGGAGGTCGGCACCTACGGTCAGACCTACGATCTGGCCGGTCCGCAAACCTACACCCTGCGCCAACTGGTCGATTACACGGCGCAACTGTGCGGCAGCAATGCCCGCATCGTCCCTCTCTCGGAGGGCTGGGCCTATCTGCAGGCCGGCTTGATGTGGCTGCTGCCCAACCCCGTTCTGTCGCCGGACAACCTGCGCTCGATGCAGGTCGACAGCGTCTGCGATGCAAACTGCCAGGCACCCGCCCGCTGGCAGCCGACGGCGCTGGAAGCAGTCGCCCCCACCTACATCGCACACAGCACCCCGCGCGGCAAACTCGACAGTTTCCGTTTCCGTGCCGGCCGCTAAGGCAAGCGACGCTTTCCCGAAAATCACCGCCGACGCCCAGATTTACAGCGTCGGCGGCGCGGTGCGCGACAGCCTGCTCGGACGCGCGAGCGACGATCATGATTACGTGGTCGTCGGTGCCAGCCCCGAAGCCATGCTGGCCGCCGGTTTCCGCCCGGTCGGCAAGGATTTCCCGGTTTTCCTGCATCCCCGCACCCAGGCCGAATACGCGCTGGCTCGCACCGAGCGCAAGAGCGGGCGCGGCTATCACGGCTTCACCTTCCACACCGCGCCGGATGTCACGCTGGAACAGGATCTCGCGCGCCGCGACCTGACCATCAATGCCATCGCCCGCGATGCGACAGGACGCTTACACGATCCCTTCCACGGTCGGGCCGATCTCGATGCCAGAATCCTGCGCCACGTCGGCCCGGCTTTTGCCGAAGATCCGGTGCGCATCCTGCGTCTGGCGCGTTTCGCGGCGCGCTTTGCCGATTTCGGCATCGCTGCGGAAACCCTCGCCCTGATGCAGGACATGGTGCGGAACGGCGAAGTCGACCATCTGGTCGCCGAGCGGGTCTGGCAGGAACTGGCCAAGGGGCTGATGGAAAACAAGCCTGCGCGCATGTTCGAAGTGCTGCGCGCCTGCGGCGCGTTGAAGCGCCTGCTGCCGGAGGTCGATGCCTTGTTCGGCGTGCCGCAGCGGGCCGAGTACCACCCGGAAATCGATACCGGCGCGCATCTCCTGCTGGTGCTCGACCAGGCGGCCCGCCATGGGTATCCCCTGAGCGTGCGCTATGCCGCGCTGTGCCACGATCTGGGCAAGGCCACCACGCCTGCCGACATCCTTCCCCGCCACCACGGCCACGAAGGGCGCAGCGTCGGCCTGTGCCAGAGCATGAGCCGACGCCTGCGCGTGCCCAACGAATGCCGCGAACTCGCCGTCATCACCGCCCGTGAACACGGCAACGTCCACCGCGCCGCCGAACTCAAGGCCAGCACCGTGGTCGATCTGCTGGAACGCTGCGATGCCCTGCGCCGTCCCCAGCGTTTCAACGAACTGCTTGCTGCCTGCCAGTGCGATTTCAATGGTCGGCTGGGCTGGGAGACGCGCCCTTATCCGCAAAGCGACTATCTGCGGCGCTTGCTTGCCGCCGTGCGGCAAGTCGATGCGGGGGCCATTGCCGCCGCCTGCAACGGCGATGGGCGACCCGGAAAGATTCCGCAGCGTATCCGCAGCGCCCGCATTGCCGCCGTGCGCGCCGTGTTAAAGGAGTCGCCCGAGGAGCCAGATGAAAAGTGAAAACAAGAGGATGCTGACCAGGGGAAAACGGTATTCCTGCCCGCCGATCCGCCATCTGAAATCCCCCGGCAGTTGACCGAAGCGAATGAAGCGGGCCAGATGTGGCGTCAGGATGCCCAGTAGAAAAATCGCCAGCACCAGGGTCAACACCCATTTCAACATTGCAGCCTCCCTCGGAAGCGCGCATTACACCATACGACCAAGCACAAGAGCCGATCATGCAAATCACCAGCCAACAGATAGCCGGGCGCGAAGTTTTTTCCTGCCTGCCGGAAGCCACCCAAAACGCCCGCCCGCCGCTCCTCTTCATCCACGGTGCCTTTGCCGGTGGCTGGATGTGGACGGAAACTTTCATGCCGTATTTCGCGGCGGCGGGTTACCCCTGCCACGCCCTTTCCCTGCGCGGCCACGGCGGCAGCAGCGGCCATGAGCAGATCAACTGGTTGTCCGTGGCCGATTACGTCGATGATGTGCGCTGTGTGGTGCAGGCTTTGCAGATCGACCCGGTGCTGATCGGCCACTCGATGGGCGGTTTCGTCGCCCAGAAATATCTTGAACACCACCCGGCGCGCGCCGTCGCGCTGCTCTGCTCGGTGCCGCCGCAAGGTCTGGTGGCGGCGCAGTTTCATCTCATGCTGCAGAAACCGGGCATTTTTCTCGAACTCAACCGCATCCTGGCCGGCAACTACACCGACACGGATACCGTGCGCGAAGCCTTGTTTGCGGGTGAGGCGGACGAAGCCATGCTGGAAAGCTGGCTGAACCGCATGCAGAACGAGTCGCAGCGCGCCATCTGGGACATGTCGATGTTCAGCCTGCCCAATCTGCTGCACATGCGCCGCCCGCCCATGCTCATCGTCGGCGCGCAGCACGACGTGCTGGTACCGGCCTTTCTCGTGCAAACCACGGCGCAAACCTATGGCGAGTCCTGCCATATCCTGCCCGGCATGGGGCATGCCATTACCCACGAAAAAAACTGGCCCGCTGCGGCGGGCCTGGTGGAAAACTGGCTGCAAGAACTGGAAGACTGATTTTCCCGCGATGCGGCCTCAGGCAAAGGTGTCGACGGTGTTACCCAGATGCGCCGGATTGCTCGGGGCAGGAATGGCCTCCAGAAGCTGCAGGGCAGCGCGGCCTTCCAGGGCAATCGCTTTTTTCAGCACCAGAATATTGACGGCATCAGGCGTCGAGGACTGGCTGAGGGCATTGACGGTGCTATTGATGGCGGGAATATTCATGGCAGGCTCCGCTGCGACCAGGCACGGCGCTCAGTATACATCCGGCCTCACAGGCGGTGGCTCTGGTCGCCCCGGATAAAACCCAGCAAGTCCGCATCGATGCCACGGCCCAGCGCCATGACCTTGAACAACTCGCCCATTTCGTGCGGCATGGTCAGCTTGCCGACGGCACTGGCGGCCCGGTAGTAAGCGG
Organism: uncultured Rhodocyclaceae bacterium; assembly: GCA_900549295.1. Classification (GTDB taxonomy): domain Bacteria; phylum Pseudomonadota; class Gammaproteobacteria; order Burkholderiales; family Rhodocyclaceae; genus Azonexus. The sequence goes on along the minus strand of URNG01000008.1, from coordinate 2,548 downwards.
GCGTTTCTGCGGGAATCTGCGCCAGGGCTTGCAGGATGCCGCAGTTCAGCAAGAACTGTCCTTGCGTGCTGTAACCGAGGAGTTCCAGGCCGCTCCTGTGAGCAGCGGCAATTAGCGCGGTGAAATCGACGTGCGCCGTCACATCCTGCAACCCCGGCAGATAAAAGGGGTCGCTGTGCGCGTGGTGGCGGTGGTGGCACATCAGCGTGCCTGCGTGGCGCTGCGGGTGGTAATACTCGTGCGCCGGGAATCCGTAGTCGATGAGAATGAGCGCGCCCCGGCGCAAACGATCGCCCCAGGCGGCGGCCCAGCCGCGCGCGGCGAGCGAGATTTCTGAAACGTAGTCGGATTCCGGGGTTTCCAGTGCGTGTTCTGTGGCAATTTCCTTTGCGGCTGCCAGCAATTCGCCGTCGGCGGGTCTGTCGTTCCACGTGAAACGTCCTGCCGGATCGAGGCTGACGCCGCGCTCGAAAATCCCCGTTTTGCTCCACTTCACCAGATGCGTCGGCAGGGCGTCGAGCAGCTCGTTGGCGACGACCACGCCGGAAAACTCAGTCGGCAACTGCGTCAGCCACTGCACCCGTTCCAGCAGATGCGGCACTTCTGCCGCCAGCGTGGCCCGCTGGCGGGCTTGCAGATCGGGCGAGAGTTCGAGAATGGCGTAAGAGCGCGGCAGCCCGCCCTGCGCTTCCAGCGCCGCGAGCAGATCGGCGGCCAGACGCCCGGAACCCGCGCCAACCTCGATGATCCGGTTTTCCGCAGCTGCCATGATCTGCGCCAGTTGCCGCGCCAAAGCCTGGGCGAACAGCGGCGTCATTTCCGGCGCGGTGACGAAATCGCCTGCCGCACCGAATTTCTGCGCGCCCGCCGCGTAATAACCCAGGCCCGGTGCGTAAAGCATTTCGGCCATGAAATCGGCAAAGGACAGCCAGCCGCCGTTGTTGCTGATTTCGCTCACGAGATGGGTAAACATGGCCTGACTGTGTGTCAGTGCGTCTTCGCTGGGCAGGGGTAGGGCAGACATGGCGTGGCAGCGGGAAAAACGGTCATTTTACCGAGATGCGGGCTTTCACCGCACTTGCAGGTAAACTTGCGCCCTTTCGTATCTCTCGCATTTCAGCCAGCCCACCATGAGCATCCCCTTGTCCGGCACCCTGCAAAAACTGCGTAAACAACTGGAAAGCCGCACCGGCAAAGCCATCATCGACTACAACATGATCGAGGAGGGCGATGTGGTGCTGGTCTGCTGTTCCGGCGGCAAGGATTCCTACACCCTGCTCTCCATGCTGCTCGCCCTGCAACAGCGCGCGCCGGTGAAGTTCAAGCTGATCGCCATGAATCTCGATCAGAAGCAGCCCGGCTTTCCGGCCGAGATCCTGCCCAATTATTTTGCTTCCCTGGGTATCGAGTACCGCATCGTCGAAGCCGACACCTACTCCATCGTCAAGGACAAGATTCCGGCAGGCAAGACCACCTGCTCGCTGTGCTCGCGCCTGCGCCGGGGCATCATTTACCGCACCGCGAAGGAGTTGGGCGCGAACAAGATCGCGCTCGGTCACCACCGCGACGACATGGTGCACACCCTGTTCCTCAACCTGCTGTTCGGCGGCAAGCTGAAAGCCATGCCGCCCAAGCTGGTGACCGACGACAAGGCGCACATCGTCATCCGCCCGCTGGCTTACTGCGCCGAGAGCGACATCGCCAAATTTGCCCGGGGCATGGATTACCCGCTCATTCCGTGCAATTTGTGCGGTTCGCAGGAAAACATGCAGCGCCAGAAAGTGCGCGAGATGATGCAGGACTGGGATCGCCGCTATCCCGGGCGCACCGAAGCGGTGTTTACTGCGCTGCAAAACGTGGTGCCCTCGCACCTGGGGGACAACGCGCTGTTCGATTTCCGCGGGCTGACCCTGGAGACGCCGGTCAGCGAAGGCGATATCGCTTTCGACAGCGTCGAGTACCCGGTATTCGGTGCCTTTCCGATTCAGCAGCCCGCGGTTTGTGTGCCGCCAATGCCTTGATTTCAAGCGTATAATCGCCGCTTCATTTTTACCGACCCCTGACCATGTCGTCATCAAGCATGTCCGAAGCTCACACCAGCAGCATTTTCATGATTGCCGATATGACCGGCAGCGCATCCCTGCATCAGCGTCTCAACGAGCAGGAGGCCGAGCGTGCCATCGATCGTTGCCTGAAGCGCATCACGCGCTCCATCGAAGGGCAGGAGGGGAGAATCCAGCAGGTCGTGGGCGACGAACTGCTGGCCCGTTTCAGCCATGCGGAAGCGGCTTGCCATGCGGCCATCGACATGCAGCAGCGGGTGGCCGACCTGCCCCCGGTTTCCGGGCATAAGCTGAGCCTGCGCATCGCTTTGGCAGCAGTCGGTGGCAATGCGCAGCTGGATAGTGAACACATCACCCATGCCTTGCGCCTTGCCGCTTTGGGCGAAGGCGGTGAAATTCTTTGCGATGCGGCTTTGGGCAAGCATCTGCACGGGCAGCACAGTCTGCAATTCGCGCCCGTGCATGGTCGCCATATCGGCGGCGAG
>URNG01000007.1 GCA_900549295.1 uncultured Rhodocyclaceae bacterium | reverse complement strand
TGCCCCACTCCAGCAGGGCGAAACGCCAAAACCGCCCCCCCCCCGCCGATGGTAGAATGCACGGTCTTTTGCGGCGCTGCACCATGAGCGAAGAAAACCAACTCTCCGATGCCGACGAATTGCAGGAGCGCCTGACCGAGGTGCAGACCCTGCTCGCCCGCCACAAGGTGGTCGAGGATCTCGTGCATCGTCAGGAGGGGCCGCGCCACGAACTCGTCGAGGATCTGGTGCACAAGCAGCACCTGCACGAACTCCAGCACAAGCTGGAGCCGATGCACCCGGCGGACATCGCCTATCTGCTGGAAGCCTTGCCGCAGGACGAGCGCCTGCTGACCTGGACGCTGGTCAAGCCGGAATACAGCGGCGAGATTCTGCTCGAAGTTTCCGACGCGGTGCGCGAAAGCCTGATCGAGGCGATGGCGCCGAGCGAACTGGTCGCCGCCGCCGAGACGCTCGACACCGACGAACTCGCCGACCTCGTGCCCGATCTGCCGCAGGAGGTCGTGGACGACGTGTTCCGCAGCCTGCCCGCCGAGGAACGCGAGCATCTGCGCGCCGCCATGTCCTATCCGGAGGATTCGGTCGGCTCGATCATGGACTTCGACATGGTGACGGTGCGCGAGGACGTGACACTGGAAGTGGTGCTGCGCTACCTGCGCCGCTTCGACGAGTTGCCCGACCACACCGACCAGTTGTTCGTGATCGACCGCGACGAGCACCTGAAGGGCGTGCTGCCCATCAACGTGCTCCTCATCAACGACCCGGAAGCCGAGGTCGGCTCCCTGATGTTGACTGAATACGTCGATTTCGAGCCGGAAGACGACGCGGAGGACGCCGCCAAGGCGTTCGAGCGTTACGATCTGGTGTCCGTGCCGGTCACCGACGCCGAGGGGCGGCTGCTCGGGCGGGTGACGGTGAACGACGTGGTGGACTTCATCCGCGAGGAAGCGGAGAACGAGCAGTTGGCGAATGCCGGTCTGGCCGAGGAGGAGGACATCTTCGCCTCGGTCTGGGACTCGGTGAAGAACCGCTGGGCGTGGCTAGCCGTCAATCTCGTCACCGCCTTCATCGCCTCGCGCGTCATCGGGCTGTTCGAGGATTCCATCGAGAAGCTGGTGGCGCTCGCCACCCTGATGCCCATCGTCGCCGGCATCGGCGGCAACTCGGGCAACCAGACCATCACCATGATCGTGCGCGCGCTGGCCATGGGTCAGGTGCAGCCCGACGCCATGCGCCGCCTGCTCAGGAAGGAGCTGGGCGTCGCCACGGTGAACGGCCTGATCTGGGGCGGCATGCTCGGCTTCGCCGCCTGGTGGATGTACGGCAGCGCCATGCTCGGCGCGGTGATGACCGCCGCCATGACCCTGAACCTCCTGCTCGCAGCCTTCGCCGGCGTCGGCATTCCGCTCCTGCGGCAGCGCTTCGGCGCCGACCCGGCCATCGGCGGCTCGGTGATGATTACGGCGCTGACCGACTCCGGCGGTTTCTTCATCTTCCTCGGTCTGGCAACGCTGTTCCTGATGTAATCAGTGGCTATAGTCTGAATTAAGCAGCATCGGCTTGAATGAATTGCTGTCAGGCACCACCCAACGCGCGCTCCCACGATGCCACCGGCCCCGATTGCATGCGGAACAATGGATGGCAAGCCGGGAGGGCTAGATCACCCCAGCGGGCAAGAACGGCTGGGCTGCGATTGGCCAACTTGTGCTGCAAGTGGTGCCACTCAAACAAAAGTTGTCCGTCATTGACAGAGACGGGCTGTACTGGGCAAACCGGCCCAATCTTCGATGCATCAAAGTTGTAGCCGCGCTCCGATGCTTCGGCGTGAACGGCTGCGAGATAGGAATTGATTGCGAACCGAGGCTGCTGGTGTACTTTGAACCGTTCCAGTTGCGGATGATTTGTGTAGCCGCGAGTCTCTCCGCGAAGCACTGCCTTGGCGAGCAAAGATTCGCGCCACAGGGCGACAAGGCCTTGTGGATCGAGATATTTGGGGTGCAGTGACCAAAGACGCAACGGTGGTACCTGTCACTGACTAGCGGGCGTCAGCAGCTTGAGTCCGACGATGCCGGCGACGATCAGCGCAATGCTGGCCAGGCGCAGCGCTTCGCGCGACTCGCCGAACAGGATCATGCCGCAGATCGCGGTGCCGACGGCACCGATCCCTGTCCACACGGCATAAGCCGTCCCCAGGGGCAACACCTTCAGCGACCAGCCGAGGAGAACGACGCTGACCACCATCGCCAGCAGCGTCGCCACACTCGGCCCCAGGCGCGAAAACCCTTCGGTGTATTTCAACCCGACGGCCCAACCGATCTCGCACAGACCGGCGAGAAAGAGAATCAGCCAGGCCAGTCCGGCGCTCATTTCAAGCCTGCAAAATAGGCGTCCGCTGCCGCAACGGTCGCGGCAATGTCGGCATCGCTGTGGGCAGCGGAAACGAAACCCGCCTCGAAGGCCGAAGGCGCAAAGTAGTGACCCGCCGCAATCATGGCGTGGAAGAAACGATTGAACGCCTCCTTGTCGCAGGCCAGCACTTCGTCGTAGCTGCCTGGGCAACGCTCGGCGAAATAGAGACCGAACATGCCGCCGACGTTCTGCGCGGCGAAGGCGACGCCGTGTTTTTTCGCCGCTGCCGCCAGACCCTCGCACAGCGCCCTGGTTTTCGCGGTCAGCGCCGCGTAGAAACCCGGCGCCTGGATCAGTTTCAGCGTCGCCAGACCCGCTGCCGTCGCCACCGGATTGCCGGACAAAGTGCCCGCCTGATACACCGGCCCCAGCGGCGCGATTTTTTCCATGATCTCGCGCCGACCGCCAAAGGCACCCAAGGGCATGCCGCCGCCGACCACCTTGCCGAAGGTGGACAGATCGGGCGCGATGCCAAACAAGCCCTGCGCGCTCTGCAAACCGACGCGAAAGCCCGTCATCACTTCGTCGAAAATCAACACGGCCCCGTATTGCGCGGTCAGTTCACGCAACGCCTTGAGAAACTCCGGCGTCGGCACGATCAGATTCATGTTGCCGACCACCGGCTCCAGGATCACCGCCGCGATCTTGTCGCCGTGCGCCTTGAAGGCATCGGCCAAGCCCTGCGGGTCATTGTAGGTGAGTACTATGGTCGTTTCCGCGATACCCGCCGGCACGCCGCCGGAAGAAGGGTTGCCGAAAGTCAGCAGGCCGGAGCCGGCCTTCACCAAGAGGTGATCGGCGTGGCCGTGGTAGCAGCCCTCGAATTTCACCAAGAGATCGCGGCCCGTAAAGCCGCGCGCCAGCCGGATGGCGCTCATGGTCGCCTCGGTGCCGGAGGACACCAGACGCACCATGTCGAGCGACGGCACCAGTTCGCACAGGAGGTCGGCAATATCGACCTCGCGCTCGGTCGGCGCGCCGAAGGAAAGGCCATCGACCACGGTTTTCTGCACCGCCTCGATCACTTCTGGATGCGCGTGGCCGAGAATCATCGGCCCCCACGAACCGACGTAATCGGTGTACCACCTGCCGTCCGCATCCTGCACCTGGCTGCCCACGCCTTTCTGGAAGAACAAGGGCGTGCCGCCGACCGAGCGGAAGGCGCGCACCGGCGAATTGACGCCGCCGGGAATGTGTTTCTGGGCGCGGGCAAAGAGGGTTTCATTACGCGAAATGGCAGTCATGACTTGGCTTTCGTAAAAAGTTGCTGGTAGGCAGCGGCGCGACCGGCGATGTCCGGGGCCGCAAAAAGATCGTTGATGACGGCGAGCATGTCCGCTCCCTCGGCCAGCAGCGTCGGGGCGTTGGCGAGGGTGATGCCGCCAATGGCGCACAACGGCACTGGCAGGGCGGCGCTTGCCCGGGCGATGAAATTCGCCGGCAGACGCGCCGCCTGCGGCTTGGTCGTGGACGCAAACGCCGCGCCGAAGGCCACGTAATCCGCCCCCGCCGCCACCGCCTCCCTGGCGCGATCCAGATCGGCATAGCAGGAAACGCCCAGGAGGCGTTGCGGGCCGAGAATCGCCCGCGCCAGCCGCCAGTTGCCGTCACCCTTGCCCAGATGCACGCCGTCGGCATCGACCAGCGATGCCAGCGCCAGATCGTCGTTGATGATGAGACGCGCGCCATAGCGGCGGGTCAGGGCGCGCAGGGCATGCGCCCGCGCCAGAAGTTCTGTCGGCGGCAGCGTCTTGTCGCGCAGTTGCAGGCAGCGGCAACCGCCTTGCAGCGCAGCCTCGGCCTGCGCCAGCAAATCCACCCGTGCCAGCCCCTCCGGCGTAATGGCGTAAAGACCGCGCAATTCAGACATGACCGTTCTCTGCCCCGGCCGCTTCCTGCGTTTCCCGCGCCCAGAACAGGCGATCGGGAATGAATTGCCCCATGCCGCCGCGAAAGCCATGGCGCAGCGTCTTCCAGGTGTATTCCTGCGCGTCGCGCACCGCTTCCTCGATCCCCGCGCCCCCCGCCAGGCAACCGGCAATGGCCGCAGCCAGGGTGCAGCCGGAACCGTGGTAGCTGCCGGGCAAACGCTCCCAGCGGCCACGCTGCAGCGCGCCCACGGCGCCGTGCAGGGTGTTGATGACGACTTGCGGCGTGTTCTCGTGCGTGCCGGTAATCAGCACATATTCGGAGCCTGCTTCGATCAGCCGCCGGGCGCAGGTATCGAGATCGGGCTCCTGCGCATCACCGTCATGCTCGGCCAGACGGCGCGCTTCCGGCGCATTGGGCGTGACGATGGTGGTTTGCGGCAGCAGCATCTCGCGCATGGCGTCGATGATTTCCTCATCGGCCAGCGCGTCGCCGCGCCCGGAAGCCAGCACCGGGTCGAACACCAGCGGAATGTCCGGGTAATCGGCCACGATTTCCGCCACGCGCTGCACGTTTTCCAGGCTGCCCAGCAGCCCCAGCTTGAAGGCCGCCACCGGCATGTCCTCGAGCACGGTGCGCGCCTGCTCTTCGAGCAGATCGGCCGGCGTCGCCGACACCGCGCGCACGCCGCTCGTATCCTGTACGGTCAGCGCCGTTACCGCCGTCAGCGGATGGCAGCCCAGACTCGCCAGGGCGAGGATATCGGCCTGAATACCGGCACCGCTGGTCGGATCACTGGCCGCAAACACGAGCACCTGGGGGAAAACCGGGGAGGGAGTGGACATCGACGGAATGCGGCCTCGCGGCAGCGCAGAAATTTCAGGGCTCTGATTCTAGCCGATTCACCTTACTGGCCAAAATGAGACGCCCCCAGACCGGGGCCTCGCAACCCATGGGTCTTATGTCCCATGAATCCGGACTTGCCGCAGCCCCCGGGTTCCGTAGTAAGATGCCAACCCACTGTAATGGAAAAAGTGTGTCGGAAAACACTCGGGGAGGCAGTGAATTGTCAGATTTGTCGCAGTTACAAGGCGTGCGGGTGATGGTGATCGACGATAGCAACACGATCCGCCGCAGCGCCGAAATCTTTCTCGTGCAGGCAGGCTGCCAGGTGATCCTGGCCGAAGACGGTTTCGATGCCCTGGCCAAGATTGCCGATCATCAGCCTGCCGTCATCTTCTGCGACATCATGATGCCGCGCCTGGACGGTTACCAGACCTGCGCCCTCATCAAGAAAAACTCGCGTTTCAAAACCACGCCCGTCATCATGCTGTCTTCCAAGGACGGCCTGTTCGACCGCGCGCGCGGTCGCATGGTCGGCTCCGATCAATACCTGACCAAACCCTTTACCAAAGACAGTCTGCTGCAAACCGTGGCCACCTTTGCCCTGGCCGCGCCGCCTGAATCCGTTTCTTCGTAATTTCGTCGTAATCAGTCACCAGGAAGCTCCCATGCCCGTCAAGAACATTCTCGTCGTTGACGATTCACCCACCGAACGCTTCTTTTCCGTCGATCTGCTCACCAAGGCGGGCTATCTCGTCACCACGGCAGAAAACGGCGAGGAAGGCATCGCCAAAGCCAAGGCCACCAAACCCGACCTGATTCTGATGGATGTCGTCATGCCCGGCCTCAACGGCTACCAAGCCACCCGCACCCTGTCCCGGGACGAGGAAACCAAGCACATTCCCATCATCGTGTGCACCTCCAAGGGGCAGGAAACGGACAAGATCTGGGGCTTGCGCCAGGGCGCGATCGATTACCTGGTCAAGCCGCTCAACGGTCAGGAACTCCTGCAACGCATCGCCGCCCTGCCTTAAGACATGGCCCGCAAAAACAGTCTGCGCGACTTCCAGGCCTACCTGGCCGGGCGTCTGAGCGATGCCGCTCAGGGTCAGGCCGGCACATCCTGGCTGGGGATCGAAATCGGCGGGGAAGGCTGGCTGATCGATCTGGCCGACAGCGGCGAAATCATCCTGGCCCCGCAAATCGCCCCGGTGCCCCTGGTGCACCCATGGTTTGCCGGCATGGCCAACGTGCGCGGCAACCTGTTCGCCGTCACCGACTTCAGCGCCTTCCTCGGTACGCAACCGACCCCGCACAACGCCAACGCGCGCCTCCTGCTGATCGGCGCGCGCCACGGCTCGAACGCCGCCCTGCTGGTGCCGCGCATGCTGGGCCTGAAAAAACCGGAAAATTTTGCCCCGCAGGCAGACGACGAAAATTTCCCTGACTGGGGAAAACAGCGTTTCTCGGACAGCGACGACCGTCTGTGGCGCAAACTGGCCGTGCGCGAACTGCTGGCCGACCGCACTTTCATGAACATCGGTATTTAAAAATCTGGCAATTCGGCCCGCAGCGGGCTGGCAAGGAGAACTAGCATGGCCTTGAGCTTCAAGTTTCCCAAACTGGGAAAGGCAGGCAACAACGAAGCCCCCCTCACCATCACCGAGGACACGCCCATGCCGCAGGCCCGCCCTGCGGCAGCCCCGAACGAGAAATCTGCGGCGCAGCAGATGAAGAAACTCGGCGGGATCTTTGCCTTGCTGCTCGTCGTCATCGCCATTCTCGTCGTCCAGGACAGCCGCAACGCAACGCATGCCACGGCCTATGTCGCTGCAGCCGGTGAAATGCGCATGCTCTCACAGCGGCTGGCCAAGGCATCCTCGCTCGCCCTGCAAGGTGACCCGGTGGCCTTTACCCAACTCAAGGAATCGCGCGCCGCATTCGGTGACCTGATGGACAAACTGCGCCTGGGCGGCGAGATCGGCGGTACCAGCGTGCCCCAATCCCCCGCCGCCGTGCAGGAACAGCTCGAAGCCCTGGAAAAATTCTGGGTGCAGAACGACAAGGACGCCAACATCGTCATCGGCCAGGAGAAAAACCTGATCGCTCTGGGCAAGAACGTCGCCCTGGTGGATGACAAGAACGGCGACATTCTCGAACTCGCCGAGCAGGTCGCCGCCCTGAAACTGCAAACCGGCGCTTCGGCCCGCGACATCGCCACCGCCAACCAGCTCGTGATGCTGACCCAGCGTATCGCCAAGAACGCCTCGGCGCTGTTGGTCGGTAGCGAAATCAACCCGGAAGTCGCTTTCCTGCTGGGCAAGGACACCAATAATTTCCGCGACCAGCTGGCGGCGCTGTCGCGCAACGCCACGGACGCCGACGCCCGCAGCAAGATCGATGCGCTGTCCAGCGGCTTCAAGGAATACGAAGCCGCCGTCAGCGGCATTCTCGGCAACATGCAGCCCTTGGTGCTGTCCAAGCAGGCCGGTTCGCGCATCTTCCGCGGCAGCGAAACCCTGCTCAAAGCCACCGACGATCTGGCGCAGGGCTACCAGACGACGTTCAGCAACCGCCTGCCCTTCATCGTCGGCATGCTGCTGCTCATCGCCGCCGCCATCGCGGTGCTGGTTCTTCTGGTGCGCGTATACCGCAGCGACGTCGAAAACCGTACCCTGGAAGTGGAAAAGCAGCGGCAGGCTTCCGAACTCGCCAACCGCGAGAACCAGGACGCCATCCTGCGCCTGATGAACGAACTGGGCGATCTGGCCGACGGCGACCTCACCGTCACCGCCACGGTGAGCGAGAACATTACCGGCGCCATCGCCGACTCCATCAACTACACCATCGAGGAACTGCGCGTGCTGGTCGGGCGCATCAACGACGCCGCCAACCGCGTGACCGGCTCCACGGAAATCGCCCGCAAGACCTCCGCCGAACTGCTCGAAGCCGCCGAGCGCCAAGCGCGTGAAATTCAGGAAGCCGGTCAATCGGCCCTGGGCATGGCGCGCTCGATGAGCGAGGTGTCGAACGAGGCGACGCAATCGGCGCAGGTGGCGAACCAGTCGCTGCACGCCGCCGAGAAGGGGACGCAGGCGGTGCAGGACTCGATCAAGGGCATGAACGAGATCCGCATCCAGATCCAGGAAACCTCCAAGCGCATCAAGCGCCTGGGCGAAAGCTCGCAGGAAATCGGCGAAATCGTCGAACTGATTTCCGACATTACCGAACAGACCAACGTGCTCGCCTTGAACGCCGCCATTCAGGCCGCCTCCGCCGGCGACGCCGGGCGCGGCTTCACGGTGGTGGCGGAAGAAGTGCAGCGCTTGGCCGAACGCTCGGGCGAAGCCACCAAACAGATCTCGGCCATCGTCAAGACCATTCAGACCGACACCCAGGACGCCGTTTCCGCCATGGAAGAATCGACCCAGGGCGTGGTCGAAGGGGCCAAGCTCTCCGACGCCGCCGGGCAGGCGCTGTCCGAAATCGGCCAGGTGTCGAACCGTCTGGCCGGCCTCATCCAGGGCATTTCCAGTGCCACCCAGGCGCAAGCCAACTCCGCCACCCAGGTCGCCCGTCTGATGCAGGACATTTTGCGCGTCACCGAACAGACGACGGCCGGTACGCAGCACACGGCGGAAGCGGTTGATGAACTGTCTGGCCTGGCCTCCGAACTCAAGGGCTCGGTCGCAGGCTTCAAGGTCGATTGAGGACGGACATGAGCGCAGCAACGGAATTCGATGTCGGCCCGCTCACCTGGGTCAAAGGTGAAATCGACCAGGCTCTGGAACGCGCAGGCAACGCCCTCGATGAGTTTGAGCGCACAGGCGAGACGACCCAGCTCAAGTTCTGCCGCACCCATGTGCACCAGGTGCATGGCGCGCTCGACATCGTCGGCCTGAACGGCGTCACCGAACTCACCGAGGCCCTCGAAAACCTGCTGCAGGCGCTGGAAAACGATCCCGGCACGGGTGCCGGCGCGGCCCTTCCCGATCTGCGCGAAGCGCTGAGCGGGCTGCGTAACTATCTCGATGGCCTGCTGGCAGGCGAAGCGCACCAGCCCCTGCGCCTGCTGCCGCTGTGCGCCCGCCTGGCCGAACTGCGCGGCGCTCCGCCCGTGCACCCTGGCGATTTCTTCTACCCCGACCTCAGCCTGCGCCCACCGCGCTCGACCATCGCCGCGCCGGAACTCGACGCCGAAACAACCCGGAACGTGCTGCGCACCCAGCGCATGAATTTCCAGAAAGGTCTGCTCAAATGGCTGACCCGCCCGGCTGAGCAAGACGCCGGGCGTGCCGCCATGGCCGAAGCCCTGGCCGCCATCGAAGCGATTCAGCCCACCCCCGGCGCCCGCACTTTCTGGTGGATTTCCCAGGCTTTCCTCGAAAGCCTCGACGACCCCGGCATCTCTGCCGACCAACTGGCACGCCAACTCTGCGCCCGCATCGACCTGCAGATTCGCCGCCTGCTCGACGGTTCGTCCACGCTGGCCGAGCGCGTCATGCGCGAGGCGCTCTATTACGTCGCCCAAACGACACCGGCGGAGGATTCGCTGGCCGCGCAGGCACAGCAGATTTTCGATCTCCCGGCGCAACTCCCCAACCAGGGCACGACGGAAGAAACCCAGCCGGAACAGGATCTGCAGTTGCGCCGCCTGCGCGACATCCTTGCTCTCGCCGAGGAAGCCTGGAACAAATACTGCGCCGGCCACGCCGCCAGCCTCAAATCCTTTGCCGAGCAAGCCAAAGCCTGCGCCGAACTGACCGCCGGCATCGGCATCACCGACCTCAAGCGTCTCGGCCAGGCGCTTGCCGCCATCACCAACTGGCTGCAGGAAGACCCCAAACGCTACGGCGACGCGGTGGCGATGGAAGTCGCCACCAGTATCCTCCTCTTGCAGAATGCGCAGGAAAACCACCGCCACCTGGGCCAGGACTTCGCCCAGCAGGTCGACCACATGGTCGAGCGCATCCATGCCGTCATTGCCGGCCGCACCACCAGCCCGGCGGACATCCCGCTGCTCGACGAAATCACCCGCCGCGCCCAGGAAAAACTCCTGATTACCCAGGTCGGGCGTGAAATCCAGAACAACCTCGCGCAGATCGAACAAAGCCTGGACGCCTTCTTCCGCAACCCCGCCAAGGGCTTTGCCATGGCCCCGCTGGAAGCGCCGCTCAAGCAGATCGGCGGCGCGCTCGCCATGCTGGGCCATTTCTCGGCCGTCACGCGCCTGAAGGAAACCGGCGAACACATCGCGCGCTTTGCCGCCGCCGACTATCAGCCCCAGGAAAGGGATTTCCAGTCGGTTGCAGACGAACTCTCGCTCCTGGGATTTTTCGTCGATGCGCTCGCCAGTGGCGAAACCGATTTCGATGCCTTTGCTGCCCGCCTGCACGGCGAATCGGCCGCCCATAAGGCGCAACAGACCGAACAGAACATCACCGTCGAAGCCGAACTGGCACAACAGGCCCGCGAAGCCCGCGCACTGGCGAACGCCCTGCGCCAGACACCGGACGATGCCCGCCTGCAGCAGGAACTGAAGGACAACCTCGAAGCCATCCAGAAGGACGCCGACCTCGTCGCCGACCGCGAATTGGGCGACTCCGCCAAGGCGGCCCTGGCGGCCCTGGCAACCGGCGTCGCAGCCGAAACCGCCCTCTCCAGCCTCACCGCCAATACACCGCAAGCTCCGCAGCCTTCGGCGGAAACCCTGCAGCTCGCCAGTTCCAGCCACGAAGAAATCGACGCCGAACTCCTCGAGATCTTCATCGAAGAAGGCAAGGAAGTCCTCGCCGAACTCGCCCAGCAACGGGCGCGCCTGAACACCAATCTGCACGATCAGGAGGCGCTCACCACCATCCGCCGCTGCACCCACACCCTCAAGGGTTCCGGGCGCATGGTCGGCCTCAGCGATTTTGGTGAAACCGCCTGGGCGCTGGAACAGACATTCAATCTCTGGCTGCGCCAGGACCGCGCCGCCGACGCCGATCTCCTGCAACTCATTGCCAACGAAGAGCGCGTTTTCACCGACTGGGTCGCCCATCTCGAAGGCCAGGCCCCCACTCCACCCGACACCGCCGCCCTGATCGCCCTGGCCACCCGCCTGCGTGGCGAAGAAAACAGCGACGTACCCACGGCACTGACGACGGCGGGCTACGCTGCCCCTGCTGCTGCCGCAGCCACGGAGGAACCTGCGGAACTGACGGCAACGGAAATCCTGCCCGCCCCCTTGTCCGAAAACTCGCCTGAAACCGCGGACGAAACCGCTGTCGGCACCGCAGAAACCCCGACCATGGAAACGATCGACGTCGAAGCCATCGATCTCCCCGGCCTGGACGACTTCGAACTCGATTTTCCCGAGCTTGCACCCGCAACCTCCACCGATGTCGCCTTCCCCGCCGAATCCGCGGCCCCGGCGGATGCAGACGACGAAACGCTCGATACCCTCGTGGACTTCGAACCGGACGGCGCAGACGAAGCAAACGAAACAGCCGGCAAAACAGCAGACAGCGCAGCGCACACGGCAGAAACGCCGCCAAGCGATGCCGCACCGACGCTCTATGACATTTTCCGGCAGGAAGCCACCGGCCATCTCGCCACGCTGATCGAACATTTTGCCGTGCTTGAAACCGACCCGGCGCAGCCCACCGCCTTCGAGATGATGCGCGCCGCGCACACGCTGGGAGGAATCGCCGCCACCGTCGGCCTGCTGCCCATTCATCATCTTGCCGTGGCGCTCGAACACGCCCTGGTGCGGCGCGAAAAAGCCGCCCAGCCCGAAGCCCTGGCCGGATTGGAAAGCATGCGCCAGGCGATCCTGACGCTGGCCGACATGTTCTCCCAGCTCTCGGCACAACAGACGCCGGAAGAACAGCCGCTCCTCGTTGCCGCTCTGGAAGACAGTTATCCGCCGGCCCTGAGCGAAGAAAAGAATGGCGACGCCCCCTCGCTGCAGGCACCGGAACTCGTCGAACTGGCGCCGCCCAGCGCCGCGCCCGTCGCACCGCCGCTACAGGACGAACTGGACGAACAGCTCCTCCCCATCTTCCTGGAGGAAGCCAGCGATCAGACCCGTGAGTTGAGCGAACAACTCGCCGCCTGGCGCGCTGCCCCCAATGAGGCCAGCGCACCGCAGGCCATCGCCCGCCTGCTGCACACCTTCAAGGGCAATGCCCGCATGGCCGGCGCGATGAACCTGGGCGAGGCGACCCACCTGCTCGAAACCCGGGTGCAGGATGCCCTCAAGGAAGGCCACGCCAGCAGCACCCTGATCGACGATATCGAAGCCGGCTGCGACGCGCTCGCGCAAGCCGCCGACAACCTGCGCCACGGCGGCAGCGGCACGGTTGAACTCACGGTCGAAACGCCGCCAACAACGCCCTCTAATCCGGACGCCGCACCGGCAACAGCGGCCACCACATCACTCGCCACACCAACCACCGACTCGGTGTTCACCCCGCCACCGGCCAGCCAGCCGGAACCGCAAGCGCCGGAAACCGAGGCCAGCCAGCAGGCCATGCTGCGCGTGCGCGCCGATCTGGTGGATCGACTGGTCAGCGAAGCCGGGGAACTGGCGATTGCCCGCACCCGTATCGAAGGCGAAATGCGCAGCCTGAAAACCTCGCTGCTCGACCTCACCGAAAACGTCATCCGCCTGCGCCGCCAGTTGCGCGACATCGAAATCCAGGCCGAAACGCAGATGCAGGCGCGGGTTTCGCAAGCGCCCGAAGGTCAGGCCGAATTCGACCCGCTGGAACTCGACCGCTTTACCCGCTTCCAGGAACTCACCCGCTTCATGGCCGAGTCGGTGAACGACGTCGCCACCGTGCAGCAGAACCTGCTCAAGAACCTGGACGACGCCAACGCCGCCATTCTGGCGCAGGCCCGCCTCAATCGCGGCTTGCAGCAGGAACTGATGGGCGTGCGCATGCTGCCCTTCGCCAGCCAGGCCGAACGCCTCTACCGCGTCGCCCGCCAGACTGCCAAGGAGGTCGGCAAGCAGACCCACTTCGAGATCATCGGCGATCAGGTGGAAATCGACCGCTCGGTGCTCGACAAGATGCTCGGCCCGATCGAGCACATGTTGCGCAATTCCGTCACGCACGGCCTGGAAACCGCGGAACAGCGCCGCGCCGCTGGTAAGCCCGAGCGCGGTCAGGTCCTGCTCAAGGTGGCGCAGGAAGCCAACGAAATCATCCTCTCCCTGGAGGACGACGGGCGCGGTCTGGATCGCACGCGCATCCGCAGCCGCGCCGAAGAGCTCGGGCTGCTCGCGCCGGGGCAGGAAATCGGCGACGGCGCGCTGCTCGACTTCATCTTCCAGCCGGGTTTCTCCACCGCCGCCAGCCTCAGTCAGGTGGCCGGGCGCGGCGTCGGCATGGACGTGGTCAAGACCACCGTCGCCAACCTGGGCGGGCGCATCGAAACCAGCAGCGAGCCTGGGCGCGGCACCACCTTCCGCCTCTACCTGCCGCTCACCCTGGCCGTCACGCAAACCCTGCTGGTGCGCGCCGGTACGCAGATGTACGCGGTGCCGTCGAGCATGATCGAACAGGTGCTGGAACTGAAAGAAGCCGGTCTGGCCGAACTGCGCGCCGCCGGCAAGGCCGAGTGGCAGGGCAACGGCTATCCCTTCCACTTCCTGCCGCATCTCCTCGGGCAGCCCGAGGCCCTGCCGGAAGCCCACCGCCAGTACTGGGTGCTGCTGCTGCGCTCCGGCACGCAGCGCGTTGGCGTGCTGGTCGACGAACTGCGCGGCAACCAGGAAGTCGTGGTCAAGAACATCGGCCACCAGCTTGCCCGCGTCGTCGGCATTTCCGGCGCGACCGTGCTGGGCGACGGCCGCGTCGTGCTCATTCTGAATCCGGTGGCGCTGGCCAGCCGCAGTCAGGAGACCCCGGCGATTGCCGCGTCGTTCGAGCAGGCGGGCGCGGGATTCGCCGCGCCGCCCAAGGTCGAGCACCTGCCGACCATCATGGTGGTGGACGATTCCCTGACCGTGCGCAAGATCACCAGCCGTCTCCTGCTGCGCGAAGGCTATCAGGTGCTGCAGGCCAAGGATGGCGTCGATGCGCTGGAACAACTGGTGGACGAGCGGCCCGACGTGATTCTCTCCGACGTTGAAATGCCGCGCATGGACGGCTTCGATTTCGTGCGCAACCTGCGCGCCGACGAAAAGCTGCGCGACATTCCGGTCATCATGATTACCTCGCGTACCGCCGACAAGCACCGTAACTACGCGCTGGAAATCGGGGCCAACCACTACCTCGGCAAGCCCTACGACGAAGACACCCTGCTCGGTCTGCTCAACGGCTACTGCAAGCAGGCGCACTGAGCGCCGCCGCGCCCTTCGGCGCGGCATCGTCACGACTTGAGCAACTCCTCGCGCTGGCCCAGCCAGCGCTGGAGGTGCGCGGCGCTGGCGGCGGGGTGCTCCTCCAGCATTTCATCGACGCAGGCGCGGGCGGCTTCGACCAGCGCGGCGTCGGCCTCCAGATCGACATAACGCAAGAGCGGCACGCCGCTTTGCCGCGCTCCGATGAACTCCCCCGGCCCGCGCAGCCGCAGATCCTGACGGGCGATCTCGAAACCGTCGGTATGCTCGAAGATGATTTTCAGGCGCTGACGGGCGATCTCGCCCAGCGGCCCAGCGTAAAGCAGCACACAACTCGATTCGTGCGCGCCACGCCCCACCCGTCCGCGCAACTGGTGCAGTTGCGACAGGCCGAAACGCTCGGCATGTTCGATCACCATCAGGCTGGCGTTCGGCACATCGACGCCGACCTCGATCACCGTCGTCGCCACCAGCACGTCCAGTTCCCCGGCGGCAAAGGCGCTCATCACCGCCTGCTTGGCGTCGGCCTTCAGACGCCCATGCACCAGACCGATACGCAGATGCGGCAGATCGGCCGTCAATTGCGCGAAGGTTTCCTCCGCCGTCTGCAATTGCAGGGCTTCGGATTCTTCGATCAAGGGGCAGACCCAGTAGGCCTGCCGCCCTTCGGCCACCAACTTCTCCACGAAGGCGACCACGTCCGGGCGGCGGTTGTCCGCCACCAGCCGGGTCTTGATCGGCGTGCGGCCGGGCGGCAGTTCATCGAGCACGGTCACGTCGAGATCGGCGTAATAACTCATCGCCAGGGTGCGCGGGATCGGCGTCGCCGACATCATCAACTGATGCGGATTGCCGCCCTTGCCGCGCAGGGCGAGGCGCTGCGCGACGCCGAAGCGGTGCTGTTCGTCGACGATCACCAGGCCGAGGCGGGCAAAATCCACGCCATCCTGGATCAGGGCGTGCGTGCCGACGATCAGTTGCGCGTCCGCCGCGGCGGCGGCCAGCTGGGCGCGTTTCGCCTTGCTGCCCAGGCTGCCGGTCAGCCAGGCGAGCCGCACGCCGAGCGGCGCCAGCCAGCTTTCCAGCTTGAGGTAATGCTGCTCGGCGAGAATTTCGGTCGGCGCCATGAAGGCCGCCTGCCAGCCCGCGGCCATCGCCTGACAGGCGGCCAGCGCGGCGACGATGGTCTTGCCCGCGCCGACGTCACCCTGCAGCAGGCGGTGCATGGGATAGGGCTGCGCCAGATCGGCGGCGATCTCCATCATCGCGCGTCGCTGCGCGCCGGTCAGCCCGAAGGGCAAGGCCGCCAGCAGCGCCTGCGCCAACGCATCGTCGCCGGCCAGCACCGGCGCGCCCTGCTGGCGGCGGGCCAGAAAAGCGCGGCGCAGGGACATCTGCTGGGCAAGCGCCTCGTCGAACTTGATCCGCCGCCAGGCGGGATGATGTTTTTCCTGTAGCGCGTGTTCATCCGTGCCGGCCGCCGGATGGTGCAGGAAACGCAGGCTGCGCGCGAAACCGGGCAACTGGTAGCGGGCGCGGATGCTTTCCGGCAGCGTTTCGGCCAGATCGGCGCCAGCCAGCGCCTTGTTCACCAGTTTTTCCAGCGCGCCGCTGGTCAGGCCGGCCGTGGTCGGATAAACCGGCGTCAGCGTTTCGGGCAGTGGCGTTCCAGGGGCGACGCTGTGGCAGCGCGGATGCACCATTTCCAACCCCCAGAAGCTGCCCCTGACTTCGCCGAACACCCGCAAACGCGCGCCCGGCGCCAGCATCGCCTGCTG
Source organism: uncultured Rhodocyclaceae bacterium (assembly GCA_900549295.1). Lineage (GTDB taxonomy): Bacteria > Pseudomonadota > Gammaproteobacteria > Burkholderiales > Rhodocyclaceae > Azonexus. The sequence continues at coordinate 34,278 of URNG01000007.1, read as the reverse complement.
GCTCGGATAGAAATTGAGAAAACGCAGGCTGATTTCGCCGCTGGCATCGAACGCCTGCGCCACCAGTTGCCGGCGCGGCCGCATCTGGATTTCGCTGTGCCGGACCTCCACTTCCAGGAGCACCGGCGCGCCGCACAGGGCACTGGCTATCGGCGTCAGGCGGGTTTCGTCCTCGTAGCGCAACGGCAGGTGCAGGAGCAGGTCGTCCTCCGTGACCAGCCCCAGGCGCGCCAGTTTTTTCCTAAGCGCATCGCCCGCCTGGATGGGCCGGCTCGCCATGCGCCTTAAGCGATGACCATCACCGCATCCGCTTCGACCAGCGCGGCGCGCGGCAGCTCCTTGACGCCGACCGCGGCGCGGGCCGGGAACGGCTCGGCGAAGTAGCGCGCCATGCACTCATTGACCTTGGCGAAGTTGGCAAGATCGGTCAGATAGACGTTGAGCTTCGCCACGTCGTTCAGGGAACCGCCCGCCGCTTCGGCCACCGCCTTCAGGTTCTCGAACACGCGCACGATCTGCGCGTCGATGCCCTCGGCCATCTGCATGGTGGCCGGATCGAGGCCGATCTGGCCGGACAGATAAACCGTGTCGCCGACGCGCACCGCCTGCGAATAAGTGCCAATGGCGGCGGGAGCGTTAGGCGTGGCGATGATGCGACGAGTCATGATGCGTTTTCCTTCAATGAGTGTACGGGCAGATTCAGCAGGAGCCTTTGTCAGCGGGAACCTTTGGGCATGACCAGCAGGCTGTCGATGCCCAGGGCTTTCAGTTTGGCCTGCGCGGCGAGCGCCTCCTGACGGGTATGGAAGGGGCCGACCTGAACGCGGGTTTCCACCTGGGTGGGAATGCCGTTCAGGGTCAGTTTGGCGTGCAGTTCCTCCGCCCGCTCGGTGCTGGTAAACACGCCAGCCTGCAACAGAAAACCTTCCACCTGACGCGCAGGGCGTGCCGGTGGCGGTGTCAGTTCAACCACCCGCGCCGGACGGCTGGCGGCTGTGGCGGCCTGTCCGCTGGCATTCGGCGCGCTGGGCGCATCGGCCACGATGGGCGGGCTGAACGTCCCTTCCGGCACCACTGCCGACGACACTGCCTTGCCCGTCTGCTTTGCGCCCGCCTTGGCTGGCACGGCAGGCGCGGCGGTTTGTTCCGGCGCATGCTCGGGTGTTGCCGCGATGACGGGCGGCGGCGGTGTCATTTCTTCTGCCGATGCCTGCGCGCCTTCGGCATCTTCGGCCGCCCCGGTTTCTTCTTCTGGCAGCGCGGATACCGGCTGGGTCAGCACTTTTTTCGGCGCGACCGGCACGGCTTCCGTGAATTCAGGCACCTCGACTTCCTCGACCGGCTGCGAAAGGTGATCGAACAAAGCCAGCAGCGCGAGCAAGAGCGCCACCAGACCACCTGCCATCGTGAGGCGCTTGATTAACTGGCGGCGCAGATCGAGATTTTCTGCCGCTGCCCCCGGTACTGTTTGTTGCATGTCGTCCGCCATCTTCATCCTCGCTGCATTTGTGCTGCGGCTTGGCTTTGCGTCAAGGCCACCACCAGTTCGGCTTCCGCCCGGGCGATGCCGCAGCGTTCAGCGATCATTTCCGCCGTATGCCCTGCCAGCGCCATCTGCATCGCATCGCCATAGAGCGGCGACACGTTCTGCGCCACGCGCATCTGCGCCAGATCCTGCTGCATGTCGTTGCGCAGGGCCGCCAATTCACCGCGCAAAATATCGACCTCGTCACGCAGCAGGACAATCTCTCGCTCCAGACCGCTCAGATCGGCAGCCGCAGGTGCTGTTTCATACCGCTGTGACGCAGCAAAATCGTCGGGATAGCGCTCGTCGACCAGCACTGGCGGCTCGGTTTGTCTTTCCTCGCGCACCTCCTGCGCAGGAACCAGCGGCGCGGATGTTGACGCAGGCTGCGCCTTGCCTTTTTTTTGCGCCGCCCCGCCGATGTGACGCATGCGCCACAACACCCGGCCAATGTAGAAGGCAACCAGCACGATCAGCAGCAGAACGCCTTCGCGCACGCCAAAACTCAAGCCGGCGATCGTGATCCCCGTTCCGCCGATACCCAGCATGCCTGTTCCGACGACCTAGAAGCCGATGGCGTACTGCACACCGAACACGTGACCGCTGCCCTTGTACTTGCCAACCACCGCCCCGTCGGAGAGCTTGCCATCGCTCAGGTACTGGTAGGCATAGCCGACATCGAGCACGCTCGCCTTGCCGAAAGTCCATTGGCCGCCGAGCGAGAACCAGATGCGATCGTTGTCCGGCAGGGCTGCGATCCGCTTGCTCTTGCCCATCGGCGCATGATCGTAGGCAATGCCGAATTTCAGCTTGGCCTGCGGGTTGAATTTATAGGCAGCGCCCCAGGCAAAACGCCAGGCGTTGTCGAGGTCGTAGCCATCGATCGATTTCCAGCGCGTATAGGACAGGTCACCCATCGCTTCCCAGCGGTCCGACATCTGCTGCCAGACCGAAAGTGTCAGGCTGGCCGGCGTATCGAGATCGCCCTTGAAGGCCGCACCATTGCGATGCCCGGAAAGATCGTGTGCGATTTTGGAGCGGTAAGCCACGCCCACGCGCATTGCCGGGGACAGGGTAAACAGCGCGCCAACGTTCCAACCCAGGGCGTTGTCGTCCGCCTTGGTGTGGCTCACTGCGTCAGTCATGCGCCAGTCCAGGCGCTGGTAATTCAGGCCCACGCCAAGCGCGATCTTGTCGGTGAAGCGATAAGCCACGGCCGGATTGACGTTCACGGTGCGGATTTCATGGCGCCGCACGCTGGCATCGCCCAGCCAGCCCGTTTTGTAGTCCAGATCGAGCATGTAGGGACGCGACACGCCCAGACCAGCGGAAAGCTGCGGCGTGATCTGCCAACTGAGGTAGGCATTCGGAATGGCGTAGGGCTCACCCGCCTCGCCGCCGGAGTGACCGGCGGCACCACGGAATTCACGCTGGTCATTGACCCCGACGACGCCCGTCGAAAAATTGATGCCCGACAGATTCGCCATGCCCGCCGGGTTGTAGAAAATCGTGGACGCATTGTCCGCCACCGCCGCCGACCCCGCGTAAGCCACGCCCAGGCCGCTGGCGTTCTGCTCCCAAGCTTGGAACCCGGCCGCTGCCGCCATGCCCGCATGGCTTCCGGCAAAACCCAGCAGCATCAATGCCGGCAAGGTGCGCACCATCATCGTCTTACGCTTCATCTTCCTCATCCCATTCCGCAAGGTGCACGCCCGATGCGGCACGTTCAAAGTGTCCGATTTTATTCCATTTCCACCTGTTTTCTGAATATTCGCGCCGCGCGCGCCATGCTTTTTGGCTTCCTGTCGCAAGGAGCGCATTGGATTTCATCGCAACCCGCCAGGAAAAAGCCAAGGCCCGAGGGAAAACACACCCGGCTGGCCAGGGCAACGGAGACTATCCGAGGCCATCGGGCTCCGGCCCCATCACCGATCTTCCGCCAGCATCAGGTCGACGATTCCCTCGATCAGTCGCAGGTCGCGCGACGGCAAGCGGGTCAGCCTTTCGATGAGGGGCAGCAGAGGCAGATGCTCCGCATCCAGAAACAGCAGATTGGCAGCCGGTTGGGTGCCACCAAGCACGATTTCCTTCCTGTTACCCGTTCCAAAACGCAGCCACTGCGCCGAAACGTCGAACCATTGCGCCAGTGCGAGCAGCTTGGCCTGGGCCGGAAAAGCCTCGGCGAGTAACCATTTGCGAACCGTTTGTTGCGTTACCGCGTGAACCGGAAACCGTTGGTTGAAGACCCGAGCCAGCTTGGTCGGGCTGGAAGCGGGCAGCCCAAGGCGCTCCAATTCTCCTTTCAGCCGCTCACTGAATTCGATCCTGATCTGCGCGTTGATGGCTTCCATGTGCAGGAAACTATCAACGCCGGCAGTAACTTCACAGAAACCTATTGTGCAAAATTACAACTGACGGTTACCATTTGTTTCAACTCATGTTTGCCCTGGCTCGGCGCTGGCCTTTCGGCGCTCGACAACAGGGCTTGTTTGTCTTTTTTTCAGGGTTGCGGGAGTGAGAATGAACAAGAACAAAGGGGTTTCTCTGGTTTGCCTCGGGCTGGTAGTGCCCTTGATCGCCCTTGCCCAGGAAGATGCAGGGCGGTTGGAAAAACGTTTCGAGCAACTGCCGGAACCCAAATCCATGGCGCAACCGCTGGTCTTTCCCATCGGCGAAACCTTGCCACCAACGCAGGCCGCCGATCTGCGGTTCCGGCTGAAGGCACTCACCGTCAAGGGCAACACGGTGTTTTCCGCAGAAGAACTCCAGCCGCTGTATGCGCCGCTGCTCGGGCAGGAAATCAGCCTGCTCGACATCTATGCCGTGCGCGATGCGATCACCGCCCAATATGGCAATGCCGGTTTCGGCCTTTCCAAGGCTGTCGTTCCGGAACAGCGGATACAGGCCGAGGGGCTGGTGCAGATCGAAATCATCGAAGGTTTCATCGATGAAGTCATCATCGAAGGCGCCAGCGAAGCGCAGCAGGATTACTTGGCCTATGCGGCGCAAAAAATCAAGGCCGAACGCCCCTTGCGCGCGCAGACGCTGGAACGCTACCTGCTGCTCGCCAACGACCGTTTTGCCATCAAGGTCACCTCGACCATGAAGCAATCCGACAAGACACCGGGCGCTTCCACCTTGATCCTGCAAGTCGAGCCGGCACCCAGGATCAACGGCGGAGCCAGCATCGACAACCGGGGCACGGATTCGGTCGGCAAAATCCAGTTCAATGGCGACGTATCCCTGAACGGCCTGGGTGGCCGCGCTTCCCGCACCACCCTTGGCTATGCCACCGTCGAACAGAGGCGGGAACTGCAATACTGGTCGCTGTCCCATACCGAAATACTCTCCAGAGAAGGCACCTCGCTAACCATTGGCCATACCAACAGCCGCTCCGAACCGGGCACCGCGATCCTGCGCCAGCTCGAACAGCAAAGCGACAGCAAGGGATGGTCGGTCAAGGTCGAGCACCCGTTCATCCGCACGCGCCAGGAAAACCTTAGCGCCAGCATCAAATACGAGCAGAAAGACACGGAAAGCGAATCGCTCGGCAGCACGACCTCGCTGGACAAGATACGCAGCATTCGCCTCGGCCTGTCCTACGACAAGGCCGATGCCCATGACGGCATCAACCAGGCGGTGCTGGAATACAGCAAGGGCATCCGTGGCCTGGGATCGAGCCACCAGCATTCGCCGCTCAAATCCCGCGTCGACGGCGTCCCGGATTATCAGAAGCTGGCGCTCAACCTCTCACGCCGGCAGGAACTCGGCTATTTCTCGCCCCTCCTCAGCCAGTTTTCCCTCAACGCCGCCGTGATGGGCCAGTACTCCGACCGTGGCCTCCTCTCATCCGAAGAATGCGGCATCGGCGGGCAGCAGTTCGGGCGTGCCTACGACTCATCGGAACTCCTCGGCGACAGTTGCCTCGCCGCCAGCCTGGAATTGCGCTACGCCATCAACACCCAGGGCAGCCCGCTGCAATACGCGCAAGCCTACGTCTTCTACGACGGCGGCAGCGTCACCAACCACAAACCGCTCAACACCGCCGACGACCGGAGCAAAAGCCTGAGTTCCAGCGGCATCGGCCTGCGCTACGGCATCGGCCCATACCTGAGCGGCACCATCGAATACGCCAAACCCCTGACCCGCGACGTTGCCAACGAAGGCAACCGGGATGCCCGCATTTTCGCCAGTCTTTCCGTGAGGTTCTAAATCATGCAACAGCAACGAATCAAACCCCTGGTTCTGGCCCTGGCCAGCATCGGCTTCGCTTCCCTGCCCTGGCATGCGCTCGCCAACCCGGAAGGTGGCCAGGTCGTGGCCGGAAAAGTCACCATCCAGCAGGAAAACGCCCGCAAGATCGGCATCCGCCAGACTTCCGACAAAGCCATCATCGACTGGCAGAAATTCAACATCGGTGCCAACGAGCACGTCCAGTACTACCAGCCCTCGGCCAAGGCCGTGGCCCTGAACCGCGTCGTCGGCCAGGACCCATCGGCCATCCTCGGACGCCTGACAGCCAACGGCCAGGTCTTTCTGGTCAACCCCAACGGCGTCTATTTCGGCAAAAACGCGCAGATCGACGTCGCCGGTCTGGTTGCCTCCACCCACAATATCCGCAACGAAGATTTCCTGGCCGGAAACTACCGCTTCGACATCCCCGGCAAACCCGGCGCCACCGTCATCAACGAAGGCGTGATCCGCATCGCCGACACCGGCGTGGCCGCCTTCGTCGCGCCCTCCGTCGCCAATCGCGGGGTCGTCGTCGCCCGCCTCGGCAAGGTGGCCCTGGCCGCCGCCAATGGTTTCACGCTCGACTTTCATGGCGACGAACTACTGGCCTTCCTGGTCGGCGACGAAGTCGCCCAAACCGCCTTCGACCTGGAAGGCAGGCAACTCACCTCCTTCGTCGACAACGCCGGCCGGATCGAAGCAGCGGGCGGCTACGTGCTGCTCACCGCCAGGGCGGCGGAAAACGCCATCCACGGCGTAATCAATCACAGCGGCGTGATCGAAGCCAGGACGATCGGGCAACAAGACGGCGAAATCATCCTGCACGCCGGCAAGGGCAGCCTCGAAGTGTCCGGCACGCTCGACGCCAGCGCGCCCGATGGCGGCGACGGCGGTTTCATCGAAACCTCCGGCGGGAAGGTCGGCCTCGGCGAGACGGCGCGCATCACTACCGCCGCCCCTTTCGGCAAAACAGGCCAGTGGCTGATCGACCCGACGGACTACGTCATCTCTGCCGCCGGCGGCAATATCACGGGGGCCGCGCTGGCCGGATTCCTCGCCAGCAACAACGTCGAAATCCAGACCCTGACGACCGGCGGCGGCAACGGCGACATCATCGTCAACGATAGCGTCACCTGGGGCACATCGAACAAATTGATGCTGACTGCCTATCGGCACATCGACATCAATGCCGCCATCGACGCCAGCGGTGGCGGCAGCGTCAAGCTGCGGGCCGACAGCACCGGCAGCGGCACAGGGACCGTGCGTTTTTCCGGCTCGGGCCGCATCGCCGCCAGCGGTAACGCCACGGTCGGCATCTACTACAACCCAACCGCCTACGCCGACCAAACCACCCGTTCGGCCACCACCGGCAATCCCTATTCCAGCAAAGTCACGCTGAGCGGTAACGCCACGCTGACGCCCTACATGCTGGTCAACGACGTTTACGACTTGCAGGACATGCAAACCCGCCTCAACGGCTATTACGCCTTGGGCAAGGACATCGATGCCAGCGTAACGACAAACTGGAACAGCGGTGCCGGCTTCGCCCCCATCGGCAACTCGACACAGACCTTTTCGGGAACGCTGTTCGGAGACGGCCACATCATCAGCAAACTGTTCATCTCCCGCTCGAACAATGAAGCCGGGCTGTTCGGCACCATCGGCAGCAACGGCAAGGTGAAGAACATTGGCTTGACCGACGCGAACATTGCCGGAACGGGAACAGTAGGCATCCTGGCCGGAACAAATCATGGGAACATTTTCCAGGCCTTCGCCACGGGTCAGGTCACGGGAAATACCGCGGGAGGGCTGGTTGGGCAAAACACAGGCAGCGGTATCATTCGTCAGTCCTTCGCCACAGGAACGGTCAACGGACTTGACGGTGGCTCAGCGGGTGGATTGGCAGGAACCAACAGCGGCGCCATCCGGGACGCCTTCACCACAAGCGCGGTCAAGATCGCCTACCTACCCTGTGGAGATATGTGCACCCTGGGCGCGGCAGGCGCGCTGGTGGGCAACCACCTGGGTGGAGAGATCCTCGACGCCTACGCCACGGGCCTGCTCGACATCGCCGGCAGCCTGTCCCCCGGCTACAACGGGCTGTTCGGCGGTTTTAGCTTTGGCACTACCACGAACAGTTACTGGAATGTGGAAACCACAGGCCAATCGAACAGCCCCGGCGGCACGGGGAAAACCACCGCCCAGATGAAGCAGCGGGCAAGCTACTCCGGCTGGGATTTCTCCGGCATCTGGCGCATTGACGAAGGCAGCACCTACCCTTGGCTGGCCTGGGTCGACAGCGCCACGGCAGACGCAAAAACCTTGCTGAAACCCTCGGGTAACACAGCGACGGCAGGAAGCTCAGTCGGACAGAGCACCCGGGAAGTAGCCGACATCTGCACCATCGCCCCCATCGTTTGCCGACCGGAGTCGGCACCGCTACCGCACAACATGCAAAATGACTTAACAATATTTGGAGACGTCTGGGAGGGCATCAACTGGCCAGAAAACTTGCCAGAACCATTCAAGCCGATGCTTCAAACCGGACTCACCTTGTTCGCAGAATACGCAAAACTGGACAGCGTTATAACGCTCCTTGGCAAAGACGTCGCCGGGAAATTGGGGATCGCCTCCCAGCAAGCCCTCAAAAGGGTTATGAAAAAGATAGGGATAAAGAATCTAAAGGGAGGTGCAGTACCATTTGACGTGCTAAAAACCATGTTTCTCAATGAGTTAAAGGACTACTTAGGGATCAGCGAAAACTCTACCGGGGGAGACTACGCCTTATCGGTTTTCATGGATATTTTCAGCGAATCCCTGGGTGTGATTCACGACGTAAGCATCGCGGGCAGATCCCCCGCAACCATGATGCTTGCCCTTCAGGCCAGCGCCACGATCAGGATATCCGCCTACACGGCGAAATCGGTATACAAACTTGGGCAAGCAGCACAGAAATTGTCAGTTGAAAAACAGCGTGTCATCGAAAGCACCTCGGACACGCTTTATTACATTCTCCAGAGCCAGACAAAGGCCAATCTGGCCGATGAGGCGGGACAGGGAAGCAAGGCCGCCGAGCATGAACGGACGGCGGCACAACTGATCGCCAATCAGGCTGCGAACTTGGCGACGACATTCGGTTTCGATCAAACACGAGCGGCTGCGGTACTCCGAATCATATCGGAGGCATCGACACTCGCCGCCACCGGCAATTCGGAACGCGCCCGTGATCTTGTTGAATCGGCGTTGGTCATTGCCAGACAGGAAGATGGGTTCGTAACAAGCCGGCTGAATATCAGCATGAGTGACTTGGTCAGAGACATGGAAAACACCTGGGTGCGCAATTTGTAGCGCTGAAAGTCAGCCCAGACGGGACAGCGAAACGCGCCGCCTCTCCCCACCGCTTGATATGATACATATCCCCCGTTTTTCGACCACCCTCAAAGGAGCCACCATGCGTAACATCCTTCTTGCCACCCTGCTTGTCACCGCCCTGCCCGTTTCCGCTCAAACGCCCTTCTCCGTCGATTGGCAGTGGAAGCTGGCCCACCGCTGCAACAATACGTCGCCCGCCCTGACTGTTTCCGGCATTCCCGATGGCACGAAAACCCTCGTCGTCCAGATGAATGACCTGGATTTCCAGAACAAGGATCACGGCGGCGGCACCGTACCGCATGCTGACGGCGCAACGGCTGAGATTGCCGAAGGCGCGTTGACGAAGTACCTCGGCCCGTGTCCGAACAACTTTTCCAGCTTCGGCCACAGCTACCAGATCACCGTCAAGGCACTGGGTGCCGACGGCAGCGAGATCGACAAGACCACCAAAGCCAAGGATTTTTCTGCGCAGACCGCAAAGTGACACCGGGTGGATTGGACACGGCGGTTCCATTTTGGTGCTTATTGCCCACAATGGAACCATTCAGCGGAGGTTCCATATCCATCAACGCCTGCTTGCCGATCATGAAGACGCCTTGGGAGAGTATCCGTTCGGCTGATGCACCTGCTTGCTCGTTACACCCTTATTCGAGCGTGCGAACAGGGAGGGGGGGTGAAACCGGACGGGGGAACGGCAGGGGAACTGGCCCGGAAGGCCCGCCGTTACGTGAACTGCGTACTCCACCCCAAACAAGCCACCCATAACTCTCGAAACCCGCGATCCATAATGGCCCAAAGTTGGCCACCTATTCCAACAAAAACCCGCCAGTCCGGCGGTTACTCGGCCAATCCGGTCATTCACCTTCCGCTCGATGTCGGGCGGCAATGTGGCGGTAAGCCGCCCCTCGACTCTGACAACCTTGAACGGCCGCTTATTGATCCGGTGAATATGTGCTCCCGACCCTGAAGAGACATTCAGGTTGCCAAGTCGTAGTTCAGTGATGCAGCGGAAGCAGTCGATCGCAACCAGATTACGGGCGACGGGTTTGGATGGCAAAGCAGTTCGTCGAGAAGAACCTACTGAGTCCTTTCGACTAATGGCGCCGCAGTCTGATCGGGCTCTCCGGAATCGTTCAACGCCTCTACGACCAGCGCCAGAGAAGCGTTGAGCGTTGCATATGAGAGGTGGTAGGTTGGCTACATGACCGGGCACTGGAGTACTTCTCAGCGCGTTTTGCAGAGCGTCCCTAACTGTGCAGGCCCAGGATCGCCTCCGCGACGCGTCGGGCACCTGCGATGGGGTTGTTCAAGCTGATCGTCGCGGGAAGTTCCACGCGGAAGGTGAGCGACTGTGCGTCCACATGCTGGTGGGCGACAAGGTCATCGCGCCGCAGCACCTCGACGGCCGGGTCTGCCATGTCGTAGCCTCGGACGAAGGTCACGCTAAACGGAGTGGTGAACGGAGCCTCGTTGGCCATCGTGGCATGCTCGTATCCAATACCCGACTCCGAGCCGTACATGGCTATCCGTTTAAGAAACTCGTCGACCAAGCCGCTAGCCCCGCTCGCGCGGAGTCGCGCGACGATGCTCTCCACCAGGGATTGGATCGACAAGGCAGGCATATTGGAATCTGCATGTCGCAGACCGATGCTTACGAGGAGCAGGCGCGATTCCCCGACGCTGTCATCAGTGGCAGCGGCAGGCTCGATCTGGTGCACGCCATGGACGGCGTGGCTTGAAGTAGCGCGAGTTGTGGTCTTTATCTCCACGCCCGTGCCCTCCCACGTAAGGTCCCTTGCCGAGCGGTGCCAGCCATCCCAAGCCTGGACGACCGGCCCGACGTACATATCATCTGCGCGGCGGCAGAGAACGTCGAGAAGGAGCAGTTCCCCGACAAGTCCGATGATGGCGTTCGCGGATATCTCCAGACGCTTGATGGCGAGCTCGATCAAGGGCTCGGTGACGGCGAAAGCGCGCTCCAGATTGGCGTCAGCTTTCTCGCGCAATAGTTCGGCGGCAATGAAGGCACCAACCTGATCGAAGTGCCCCAGAGCAGGTAATAGGATGCGGTTTGCGCTTAGTGGCGGCTGGGTGTCACGGTGCCACGAGTGGTAGTGAATCGCTGACTTCACCGCGCTGGTCCGGGGCTTGAGTTGCTCGCCTGCAAGGAACAGTTCCAAGTGTCCGCGACTGTTCCGGGCGACACCGACCACCTGTGCTTCGGTCAACCAATTGATAGTTCGGTCATTTCCGGTGAGACCCGCCGGCACGACGTTGATCTGCTCGAGAACTTCTTCGTAGCTAGTCATGGAAGGCTCCTTGTCGCGGTGGCCGCCCCAGCACGGGTAGCTGCGAACTGCTCGGGACCTCCCGCAGGCAGGCAAACTCCGACTGCGACCGTGGGGTACAGGTCGCCCGGATGTTGATTGACGTAGAAGAGGATCTGACCGTCGGAGCCGCTGGGTCGCCATGTTGTGATGCCGATCGACGGCGCGGCACCGTATCTGTGGTAGTAGTCGAAGTAAACGTCGCCGCGATACTGGTTCGGGCCAGCGTTGGGGTCGCTTGCTCCCCAAGTCGTCTTGAGTTCGCCTCCGACCACTCTCTTTTCGGTGGCACGAATCTTGAAAGGGAGCCGCGCCAGCGGACCATTGGACACCTCGGCACCATCTCCGTAGCGAATGCCGACCCAGAATCTCGGCTGCTCAGCCGTCTTGAGACCAAGGTTGGCATAGGACCATAATTCGCCGGGGCGGCCGGTAACAAACAGTCCCGTGATCGAGCGAGCTAGGCTGGCCGACCAGAGCCGAAGGTAGGCGGCGATGGCATAAGGGCATGCGCGTCGGGTCAAGCCCCCCTCACCGTGTCTTACAGGCGGTCGGTAGAACGGGCGGTCTGAGAGTGGGCTGACCGCGTGTGCTCGGGCTTCGATGCCACTCCAGAATTCCGCGTGGAAACCTTCGTTCCCTGGCCGGTACTGGGCATAAGTCAGGCGGTCCAAGAGTTCGGCGGCCTCTGTAAGTTTGAGCGGTACGTCCAGGATCCGGCCTCGCTGCACGTCGGCCACAGTGAGATTGCTAGAGGGGCGCGCAAAGAGTTCCGCAACGACGTCCGCATTAGGATCCTCCTGCTTGCCGTCATTGATGACAGTGACAAAGGGGCGAGCTCCTGGAGACAGGGGAAGGTTGCCAACGCTCGCTATCTTTCCGGTGGCCTCGAAGTTGAGGCCCTGCAAAACAGCCGGCTCAGGGGAGCCGTTCATCATGCGCTCTGTGATAGCTGTGCGCACCGCTTCGTCGACATCGTGGTAAGCGCGGAAAAGTGCGAGTTGAGCGCTCGAAGCGAAGACGCGGCAAAGTTCGATATAGGATCCGCGATATCCGAACCAGCGCTGCATCTGCATCTGAGTGTCGGCTAGTGGGTTGGCCGATGTACGTTGGAATAGCGCTGTAGTCATCCCTTCCAGGGTCAGTCCCCGGGCCATGACGTTACCTGAGACGAAGATCGTGCAGATGTCACGAGCGGCTCTCCACTTGCCGGTTGCCGGGTCCTGGCTCGGCGTGTACGCAGGACGGTCATCAGCGTTGGGGTCACTATTGACCACGGCGACCCTAGTCCCCGGGATCATCTCTTCGATGAGCAGGGTTTCGATGGTCTGCCAATCTGGGAATGATATCGGCGGCAGAACGTTGAACTCGCTTTCTATTGCTTCGGCGGAGGTTCGGTACTTGTCGAGCCATTGCGCCCACGGGGCGGGGTCCGCCTGTAGGTCATTCACCAAACTATCGGGGAGCCTTGCGTCACCTGCGTCAAGCAAATTTCGCGCCGTCGCCCGGTCCTGGATCCCTGCCCAGAGCAGGATGTCCTCAGCGCCCCTGAAGTGATCCGTGATCGCGGCAGAGGGGTGGTAGAGCATCGAGTGCGGCGGAGCCAGGCAAGTAAGTGCTTCGTGCTCGGCGTCGAACTGGGTAGTGACTGCCGACGCCGGGCCAAGTCTGCCAGAGCGGTGCAGGCGGATGGCGCCCGCCACCAAGAAAGCTCGGACGGCGTCGGCGAGGTCTTGCTGCACGGAGTTGGTGGGCACGCACAGGCCGGCTGCCTCCGCGCGGCGGTAGAAGACCTCACCACCGGTGTAGTAAGAGCGGATCCCCACAGCCTCTGGGTAGGTCGATGAGCGGGGGGCGTTGAGGTTGCCAGGGTCGCTTGTGTCTACTGGATGGCCGACATCGAGCGGCGTGCGAAGAGAGATCAGGAAGTCTCGCGGCGCTAGGGGGTTGTGGTCCTCCTGAAGGAGGTTGGCCTGGGGTGTCGCCGTGTAGGCGATGTAAGTCGAGAACAGATTTTCAGGCGAACCCTGGGGTGGATCCCAGAGGTTAGCGATCGCACGCGGGATCTGCTTCAATCTGCCGTAAATGGGGTCCTGCGAAGACTCTACGATGGCATCGAGAATAGAGCCATCGTCGGCCTCGTCGTCAAGCACGAGCATTTGGACGGTGCGACCAAGCTCCTTGACTGCGCTAAAGACGTTGGCGCGGAGGCTTGCTGCCAAGGCATGCAGATGGTCAGTCTGCTTCATCGCCACGATGATCAGTGGCTTACCCTGACTCAGGCGTTGGCGAACCTGTGCCGGCGGCAGCCGGTAGGTAGTTGTCAGTGGGAGTGTCTGCTCTGACATTGCGATGCCAGGAGGCGGGCACAGCAGGCGACGCTTGATCTTCTGTGCGTTCTCCTCCCCAGAGTCCAACTGCTGCACCAGTCTCTCATAGGTCTGGCGCCACAAGGAAAGACGAGTCCCTGCGAGTACGACGATGATGTCTATGCCGTTGTCGATGGCCAGGGCTGAGACACCCAGCATAGAAGCGGTCTTGCCTGACTGGACCGAACCCATTACAAGTCCCGTGCGCGAGCGGCGGGATGACCACTCTTCGGGTTTCGCGGTGTCGGCTGACAAGATTCCGCGCTGGAGAATGTAGCGGGAGTCTGCTTCAACTGAGGCCCGCGCTGTTTCGGTCAAGCCGGTGAGTTGAGCCTTGTAGCGGGTCCACCACGAGTCCGCTTCCTGCGGAACGGGTGGATGGAAGTAGACGTGCTCGACGAGCGGGGAGCTTACTGGCACCGCTTTCAACTTTTCGGTTTGATGAGCATCCGCTGCAACGACGCGTAGCCGCAGGATCCGAACTGCAGACGTACTGCCTCAGCTGCTTGATCAGGGTCGATGTCCAATAGTTCGAGGAGACTTTTGCTGATCCTGGCGATGTAGTCCCACTGGGTTTTTGTCTGCGTCTTTTCGGGGCGTTTCCAGTCCGTGGATTCCTCGCTCGCAGTTCGGATCGCATCACCATTAGCCTCGATGCGGTCCTCTATGTCGTTCGGCGAGGCCGCTAAGGCCATGGAAATGCCCACGAGGGAACCTACGAGTTGCAGTTCCTGCCACTTGGCACCATTGCCGCCATCCTTGAATTGATCGGACCACAATTCATCGTGCGATGAGTGGAGTTCGACAGCTTTTAGCAGCAGCGAGAACAACTTGGTCAACGTCGGGGAATGGGCTAAGGGATGTGACTTGCTATTCTGAATCTTGATCAGCAACTGGTCGATATAGCGACTAGTCGATGCCAGGTCTTTTCCTGCTGTGTCATGCACAAGAACCGAGATGACCCACGCGAGAAGCTTAGTGCGCTTGTAGCGTGTGTCCCCAAAACCGTAGCTCCTAAGCGCCTCACCGAGGCGGCCAAGTTCGACGACACCTGCCAGCGATTCGGCGATTTTTGAGACATCAGTGTTCGGGTCTGCGTCGCCGGCGGCGGCAAGAGTCGCGCGAGTGAGTTCTACCTCGTGGAAGACAGCGTTACGGATCTCTTCCGCGTTCAGGTGCACGCCCTGCTTGTTGTAAAGGCGAAAGACCTCATGAATCTGAGCCTGGGTGGCCTGGGTGTACTCGATGACGGGAATGGTGTACTCCACAACGTCCTCGAACAGAGATTCGACGGAGAGTTGTTGGCCAGCGACGTTAATCTCTTGGCCCTTGATCTGCGTGTAGTACTTACCGCGGAGAGGCTCAAGGTATTGACCGACCAGTCCGCCGTCTCCGGTTGCGCGCAACTTGAACGGGAAGTAATAGTCGTCCTCATGCGCGGCCTTGAGTGCGTAACCCTCCAGAGCTTTCCACGCACGACGGAAGGCCGGATAGTCGTTGTTGAAAAGATCCGTCAAGTCTCTGCGACCGTTGTTGTCGAGACGTCCTTGTTCGTTGAACTTTTTTCCACTATGCCGGGCGCTAACCTCAGCGATCTTCTGCTTGGCAACAGGATGCTTCCCAACGAACCGAAGGATAGCCGTGAGCCTCTGCTTGCCGTCGACAACCTCATGCGGGGTGGAAGATCCTGTTCTCAAAAGTATGATGGACGGCAAGGGGACGCCCCGGAGGATCGACTCCATTAGGGACTGCCGGTCACCATTGCCCCAAACGTCACCTCGTTGGTACGACGGCGTTAGGTTAGGTGCCTTCTTGGTGAGTTGGAAGATCGGCCAGACAGCAGCCTTTGCCGTGACCGGCTCCGGACTTACCACTTCCTCGCTCGCGTCGATCTCGGCCCAAGCGTCAGCCCAGGACTGGGTGGCCGTCGCACGGCTAGTGCCCTTGGCCTCAAGCTCTTCGAGGAAGTCGGCCTGCAGCCGACAGGCGGTGTCCACGCGCTCCTTCAGGCGTTCCAGCGCGCGGATGCTCAGCGGCGGAGAGGCGGCCCCGGGGGCAAGGAGGTCGGTGGGATCGAGTTCGAGTTCAGCAATGAGCGCCTGAAGGAAGGGTTCGCCGCCCGTGAGCGGGAGGTTATCGCTGAGGTACAGCCAGCCTTGGATCTCAGCCAGTTGGTTCGTCCATCCATCGGAGGCGAAGTCGACGTCGACGCTGCTGAACATCGAAGACACTGGGGAAACGCCGTTGGGCGTGTCTGAAGCCTCCGAGAGGATCGCCAACCCGTCGGCGAGGCTCTCCAACAATTGGACCCGCGGATCCTCTTCGTCGAAGTCGTCTTCGTCTACGTGTTCTTGTTCGCTATGGTTAGTCACGCGGTAGCTCTCAATGGTTCAAGGTCAGGGGTGGTGCTTGATGTGAGCCGGATGAGCCCGTGCAACAGGCGTTCTGCGATCGCTTTGACGACATGAGTGTTAACTGCGTTGCCGAGGGCCTTATACGCATCGGTGTCGGACGCCGGCAACTGGATGCCGCCGAGACACTGAAGTTCAGCGCACTCATCAGGAGTCATGTAGCGACGTTTACCGGTCAGGTTAGCACCGAGGATTGGCACCTGGGTTTCTGTGGAGGCAATGAGACTTGGGGAGGTCGTGGGACGCTTGACTCGCAGCCCAGACGCACGTATCTGTAGCACGAAGTTGTCGATGTCGCGCTCTTCACCCTGTGCGTTCCACTCCAACTTCTGGAAGCTGGAGGGGAAGTCTTGAGGGCTCCACCGTGCTAGCCAGGGATCAATCCAGGAACGGTTGGTTTGGTAGAACTCGCGGTTCTGCCTGATGAAAGTCCGCTTCCACTGAGGGAAATGGAAGTCGCCTGCGCGGTTGGCATGGCTCGGTATCCTCGTGATTTGTTCGTTGATCGTGCACTCGAGGGATTGGCCGAAGCTGCCCTTGAAGCCCATCTGGCGAAGACCCCAAGTAGGTCTACGAGTCCAAACACCTGACGGAGTTTCGTCTTCGTAGGGGTAGGTCGCCCCGAACTCCATCGCCCAGATCGGGAAGGAAGGCAGCTTCAGCGCAGCCGGCGAGCAGCGCAGGAAGTCGCCCCACATGTCGATGGCTCGCAGCGTCTGTTCCGGGATGGCACGCTTGGAATGCGCATCGTGGCGCAGTACCCAGTGGATTTCGGTGGGATCCTTGTGCTTCGCCGGCCACTCGAAATGATCGAGACCCTCGAGTGAACCTACGAAGTAGGCGCGGTCTCGCACCTGTGGAATGCCGAATTCGTGGGGCGAGAAGTGCTCTACGTCGACGGAGTATCCGAGCTCCTCCAGCAAGCGGATGATCGTTGTCTTGGTGCGGCCGCCGTCGTGCTTGAGGATGTTGGGCACGTTCTCCAAGATGAAGTGTAGCGGCCGCTTGACGCGCAGGATGTCGTGCACCTTGAAGAAGAGATTGCCTTGATTTGTGTCCTTGAAGCCCAGTTGGTCTCCTGCTTTCGAGAAGGGTTGACACGGGAAACCCGCGGTAAGGACGTGGTGATCGGGCACGCTTCGGGCAATGATTTCGTCGCTGCCAAGTTCATTAAGGTCACCCCAAGCGTCGATACCGAAGTTGACCTTGTAGAGGGCCTTCAGCGTGGGCTGCCACTCAGCAGCGAACACACCACGTCCCTCCAACTCTTCGAGGGCGACGTGGAAGCCCCCCAAACCAGCGAATAGGTCGACAAAACGGAAGGCTTCGCTACTAGTTCCCATCACTTCGGTCCCGCCCGTCCCCGCCTAATCGGGCGATATCTCTCATGGTTTGTTCAAATTCTCGCATTATGCCACGTCTTGGTGTGCGTGGAAGCATGGCAAGATCATAATGGCCACCTCAGTGAAAAGCCGCTGTAGGAGTGACAGCGGCTATAGAGCGGCTGCACGGGACTGGCTGCTCTCAAATACATCCCCAGAGTCAAGCAAGTGGAAACAGAGGACAGCATTGCCCACTACTGTAGCCGTCCAAGCAGCAGGGGGCTGAACGACCGGTCAGGCCGATGACCTGTCTATGACTTGGGTTCTAAGGACAGCAGCTGTCGCTTGGCAAAGCCGCCAAGCGATTTGCAATCAACAAAATACAGGGCTACGCCGGCAGCAGTCGGTCTTGACTCTATAAATGAGGTACTGCTCTGGGTTGCTACGAGATGGGGCTACATTCATCCTTGGCGGTAGCCATCGGAATGAGTGGTGGGTTTGCGACCGGAACACGTGGCGGTTTTGGGGTTGGAATCGGTGGCGTCTTTCATCGGAATACGCAGTGAACACGGCCTCACCTGCTGGAACGCTGATGTCCGGACGGTTGCTGGGAAAAAGAGCGGGGAATTTCGGAGGGAACTGCGGAAAATAGTGCGGGCCGCTCCGGAAATATTCCCGGTTTGAAGGTCGTTCACCACCGCCTTTTCCCTATACTCCCGCTTCTCTGTCTGCTCCAGCCTCTGCCATGCGCCGCTCCAACCGACCACCTTCCGGGCCATCTGCCACCCAACT
Source organism: uncultured Rhodocyclaceae bacterium (assembly GCA_900549295.1). Taxonomy (GTDB): domain Bacteria; phylum Pseudomonadota; class Gammaproteobacteria; order Burkholderiales; family Rhodocyclaceae; genus Azonexus. Next base: position 15,927 of record URNG01000007.1, on the reverse strand, counting down.
GCACATCCGGCAGACCTTGCGCACCCTGTTCCCCTACCTCTGGCAATACCGCGGCCGCATTCTGGCGGCGCTGGCGTGCCTGGTGCTCGCAAAACTAGCCAACGTCACCGTACCGATGGTCTTCAAGGAGATGATCGACGAGTTTTCCGACAACCGTCTGGCGCTGCCGGTGCTGCTGCTTCTGCTCTACGGTTTTCTGCGCTTTTCCACCTCCCTATTCACGGAACTGCGCGAGATCCTGTTCGCCCGCGTCACGCAGCGGGCGATCCGTCAGGTGGCGCTGGAAGTGTTCCAGCACCTGCACAACCTGTCGCTGCGTTTTCATCTGACGCGTCAGACCGGGGGAATTTCGCGCGACCTGGAACGCGGCACGCGCTCCATTTCCAGCCTGATTTCCTACACCCTCTATTCCGTCCTCCCCACCCTGATCGAGATCCTGCTCGTGCTGGGCATCCTGTTCGTGCGCTACGACATCGGCTTCGTGCTGATTACCGTGGCTTCGCTCACCGCCTACATCGTGTTCACCGTCAAGGTCAGCAACTGGCGCATCGGCATCCGCCGCGCCGTCAATGAAAACGACAGCGCCGCCAACAGCCGCGCCATCGACAGCCTCATCAACTACGAAACGGTCAAATACTTCAACAACGAAGCCTGGGAAGCGCAGCGCTACGACGCGCAACTGGTGCAACTGGAAGCGGTCAGCGTGCGCAGCCAGACGACGCTGGCTTATCTCAACCTGGGGCAGCAGGGCATCATCGCGCTCGGCGTCACCGCCATGATGTGGCGCGCCGCTGCGGGTGTCGTCGATGGCAGCATGACCATCGGCGATCTGGTGCTGGTCAATGCCTTCCTGATCCAGCTTTATTTGCCGATGAACTTTCTCGGCATCGTGTATCGGGAAATCCGTCAGGCGCTCACCGACATCGAGCGCATGTTCGCCCTGCTCGCCAGCGAACGGGAGATCGTCGACCGTCCGGACGCGCAGGAACTGCCGGCGCACGCGCCGCTCGCAGTCGAGTTCCGGCAGGTCGATTTCGCCTACGAGAGCAACCGCCCCATCCTGCATGCCGTGGATTTTCACATCCCCGCCGGGCGCACCGTGGCGGTGGTGGGCGCTTCCGGCTCGGGCAAATCGACGCTGGCCCGCCTGCTTTACCGTTTCTACGACGTCCGCAACGGCAGCATCCGCATCAACGGCCAGGACATCCGCGACCTCACCCAGAACAGCCTGCGCGCCGCCATCGGCATTGTGCCGCAGGATACGGTGCTGTTCAACGAATCCATCCTCTACAACATCCGCTATGGCCGCCCGCAGGCGAGCGACGAGGAAGTTTTCCAGGCGGCCCAGGCGGCGCACCTCCACGGCTTCATCGAGAGCCTGCCCGAGGGCTACCAGACCCAGGTCGGCGAGCGCGGCCTGAAACTCTCCGGCGGCGAAAAACAGCGCGTCGCCATCGCCCGCGCCCTACTCAAGAACCCGCAGCTGCTCATTTTCGACGAAGCCACCTCGGCGCTGGATTCCAACACCGAGCGCGCCATCCAAGGCGAACTGGAACAGGCGGCGCGCGGGCGCACCAGCCTCATCATCGCCCACCGCCTGTCGACCATCATGCAGGCCGACAACATCCTGGTGATGGACGGCGGGCGCATCGTCGAACAGGGGCGGCACCCGGAACTGCTGGCGCAAGGCGGCCACTATGCCCGCATGTGGGCTTTGCAACAGCAGGAGAATTGACCGCTTATGGAAGTTCCGCCCAACAAAAAACCGGCCTGAGCCGGTTTTTTGTTAGATCACAGCACGTTACTCGGCGCTGCCCTCTTCTGCTTCGACCGCTTCGGTGTTTTCCGGACGATCGACCATTTCGACGAAGGCCATCGGGGCATTGTCGCCGACGCGGAAACCGCACTTCAGGATACGCAGATAGCCGCCCGGACGGTTGGCATAGCGCGGCCCGATTTCGGCGAACAGCTTGACCACGATCTCGCGGTCGCGCAGGCGGTCGAAAGCCAGACGCTTGTTGGCCAACGTCGGGGTCTTGCCGAGAGTAATCAGCGGTTCGACCACGCGGCGCAATTCCTTGGCCTTGGGCAGGGTGGTTTTGATCGCTTCGTGACGAAGCATGGAAACCGCCATGTTGCGCAGCATCGCCAGGCGATGGCTGCTGGTGCGGTTCAGTTTACGAAGACCATTACGGTGACGCATGGTTAATCCTTTCTATGTTCTGCAGGCGTCCCTTGGCAACCTGATCCGGAAAAGGCTTACGCCTTCTCCAGACCGGCAGGCGGCCAATTTTCCAGTTTCATGCCGAGCGTGAGGCCACGCGCGGCAAGCACTTCCTTGATTTCATTGAGCGACTTGCGGCCCAGGTTCGGGGTCTTGAGCAGCTCGTTTTCGGTGCGCTGAATCAGATCGCCGATGTAGTAGATGTTCTCGGCCTTGAGGCAGTTCGCGGAACGAACCGTCAGTTCGAGATCATCGACCGGGCGCAGCAGCACCGGATCGACCTGGGTCGGCTTGGCGGCTTCCGCCACCGGAGCCGTGCCTTCCAGATCGGCGAACACGGAAAGCTGCTCGATCAGCACGCGGGCGGCGTAGCGGATGGCTTCTTCCGGCTCGACGATGCCGTTGGTTTCGATATCGACGATCAGCTTGTCGAGGTCGGTGCGCTGTTCGACGCGCGCCGCTTCGACCGCGTAGGCCACCCGGCGAACCGGGCTGAACGAGGCATCCAGCACCATCTGGCCGATGGTCTTGGAGTCGCCCAGGTTACGCATGTTGCCCGGCACGTAGCCACGGCCCTTTTCCACCTTGATTTCCATGGCGAGCTTGCCGCCGACGGAAAGATGGGCAATGACGTGTTCCGGGTTGATGATCTCGACGTCGTGCGGCAGCTCGATGTCGCCGGCGCGCACCGGGCCTTCCCCTTCCTTGTTGAGCTTCAGGCTGACCACCTCGCGGTTGTGCAGCTTGAACACCACGCCCTTCAGGTTGAGAAGAATGTCGACCACGTCTTCCTGCACGTTGTCGATCGACGAGTACTCGTGCAACACCCCGTCAATCGACACTTCGGTCGGGGCAAAACCCGGCATCGACGACAGCAGGATGCGGCGCAGCGCGTTGCCAAGGGTGTGTCCGAAGCCGCGTTCGAACGGCTCCATGATGACCTTGGCTTCGACCGGCGAAACACTCTGCACGTCAATGATGCGGGGCTTGAGAAGTCCACTGCTCTGCATGGGCTAAATTCCTCTGCTTGCGGGTTACTTCGAATAAAGTTCGATGACCAGACCTTCATTCAGGGTCGGCGACAGTTCCGAACGCTGCGGCATGGCCTTGTAGGTGCCTTTGCCTTCCTTCACGTCGACGGCGATCCACTCCGGGAAACCGCGGGATTCGGCGGCTTCCAGGGCGGCCTTGCAGCGCAGCGAGGCGCGGGCGCGCTCGGTGAGTTGCACCACATCGCCCGGCTTGACGAGGTAGGACGGGATGTTCACGCGCTTGCCATTGACCAGCACGCCGTTGTGGCGCACGACCTGACGCGATTCGGCGCGGGAAGCGCCAAAACCCATGCGGTAGGCGACGGCGTCCAGACGCGACTCCAGGAGCTGCAGCAGGTTTTCGCCGGTCTGGCCCTTGCGGCGGTCGGCTTCGGCGAAGGTCTTGCGGAACTGGCCTTCGAGCACGCCATAGACGCGACGTATCTTCTGCTTGGCGCGCAGGTGCACGCCGTAGTCAGACAGACGGGCGCCGGACTTCTGGCCATGCTGGCCGGGCGCATAGGCGCGGCGTTCGATGGCGCACTTGTCGGTAAAGCACTTTTCGCCCTTGAGGAAGAGCTTTTCGCCTTCGCGGCGGCACTGACGGCATTTCGGATCGAGATTACGAGCCACTTGTCTTTCTCCTTAGATGCGGCGCTTTTTCGGCGGACGGCAGCCGTTGTGCGGCACCGGCGTCACGTCGGAAATTGCGGTGATCTTCATACCCAGGGCGTTCAGCGCGCGAACCGAAGATTCGCGGCCGGGGCCAGGCCCCTTGATGCGCACTTCGAGGTTCTTGACGCCACATTCCTGAGCGGCCTTGCCGGCGTTTTCAGCGGCGACCTGAGCGGCGAACGGCGTCGATTTGCGCGAACCGCGGAAACCGGCGCCACCCGACGTCGCCCAGGAGAGCGTGTTGCCCTGGCGATCGGTGATGGTAATGATGGTGTTGTTGAAGGAGGCGTGAACGTGCGCGATACCTTCGGCGACGTTCTTCTTGACCTTCTTGCGAACTTTGGTAGCTGTCTTAGCCATGTTCCGTCCTTATCACTTCTTGCCGGCAATGGCCTTGCGCGGGCCTTTACGGGTGCGGGCATTGGTCTTGGTGCGCTGACCGCGGCAGGGCAGGCCCTTGCGGTGACGCAGGCCGCGGTAGCAGCCCAGGTCCATCAGACGCTTGATGCTCATGGTGACTTCGCGGCGCAGGTCACCTTCGACGGTGTACTTGGCGACTTCGTCACGCAGGCGCTCCATCTCCGCATCGGAGACGTCCTTCATTTTGGTGGTACGACCAACACCGGCCGCGTCGCAGATCTTCTGGGCGCGGGTACGGCCGATGCCGTAGATCGCCGTCAGGGCGATAGAGGCATGCTGATGGTTCGGAATGTTTACCCCTGCAATACGGGCCATTGATTCACTCCAATATTAAAAATAAAAAACCGGCGCTTCGGGATTAACCCTGACGCTGTTTATGACGCGGATCCTTGCAAATGATGCGAACGACGCCCTTGCGACGAATCACCTTGCAATTGCGGCAGATACGCTTCACGGAAGGTTGAACTTTCATGGATGACTCCTCGTGCGGGGTTTGGAAGCAGCCGTGATTCCTGGCCCTGCGGTTTATTGCGTAGAGAACTGTTACTTGGCGCGGAAAACGATCCGCGCCTTGCTTAAATCGTACGGGGTGAGCTGAACCGTGACCTTGTCGCCGGGCAGGATGCGGATGTAGTGCATGCGCATCTTGCCCGAGATGAAACCGAGCACGACGTGACCATTTTCCAGCTTCACCTTGAAGGTTGCATTGGGGAGGTTTTCGATGACCTCGCCCTGCATTTCGATGTAATCTTCTTTTGCCATCTTGCTTATTTGAGCACCGGGGAACCCTTGAAGTTTGCTTTCTTCAGGAGGCTTTCATACTGATGGGACATCACGTAGGCCTGTACCTGCGACATGAAGTCCATGGTCACGACCACCAGAATCAGCAGCGAGGTGCCGCCGAAATAGAAGGGGACGTTCCATTTCAGGATCAGGAATTCCGGCAGCAGGCACACCAGGGTGATGTAGGCCGCACCGACCAGAGTCAGACGCATCAGGATCTTGTCGATGTAGCGCGCCGTCTGCTCGCCCGGACGGATGCCCGGCACGAAAGCGCCGCTCTTCTTCAGGTTGTCTGCCGTTTCCTTGGAATTGAAGACCAGGGCGGTATAGAAGAAGCAGAAGAAGATGATGGCCGCCGCGTAGAGCATGACATACACCGGTTGACCGGGTGACAGCACTGCCGCGATGTCCTTCAGCCAGGTCATCGAATCACCGGAACCAAACCAGCCCGCCAGCGTGGCCGGGAAGAGAATGATCGAGGAAGCGAAGATCGGCGGAATGACGCCCGACATGTTGAGCTTCAAGGGCAGGTGCGAACTCTGCCCGCCATAGACCTTGTTGCCGACCTGGCGCTTGGCGTAATTGACCAGAATCTTGCGCTGCCCACGCTCGACGAACACCACGAAAGCCGTCACCACCACCACCAGAATGCAGATGATGATCGCCACCAGCGGGTGCATGCCGCCCGTGCGCACCAGTTCGAACAAACCACCGATGGCGTTGGGCAGGCCCGCAGCGATACCGGCGAAGATGATGATGGAGATACCGTTGCCCAGACCGCGCTCGGTAATCTGCTCGCCCAACCACATCAGGAACATGGTGCCGGTCAGCAGGGTGGACACCGTGGTCAGACGGAACATGAACCCTGGATCGTTGACCAGTCCCTGCTGCGCTTCCAGCGCCACGGCGATACCCATGCCCTGAAACAAGGCCAGCACGACGGTGCCATAGCGCGTGTACTGGGTGATTTTGCGTCGTCCCGCCTCGCCTTCCTTTTTCAAGGCTTCGAGTTGCGGGCTCGCCACGCTCATCAACTGCATGATGATCGATGCCGAGATGTACGGCATGATCCCCAGCGCGAAGATGGTAAAACGCGACAGGGCACCGCCCGAGAACATGTTGAACATGCCCAGGATGCCGCCCTTTTGCGTATTGAACAAATCGGCAAGAACGTTGGGATCAATGCCCGGCACGGGAATGTGCGCACCGATGCGATAGACGACCAAGGCCCCGAGGAGGAACCACAACCGGCGCTTGAGATCGCCGAACTTGCCGCCCTTGGCTACCGTATTGGGATTTGCTGCCAACGTTCTACCTCTTCGTTTTACTCGGAGATCGAGCCGCCAGCGGCTTCAATCGCGGCCTTCGCACCCTTGGTTGCGCCAACGCCTTTCAGCGTGACCTTGCGGGTGATCTTGCCCGACAGGATGACCTTGGCCGACAGCGCATCCGCCGGCACGATACCAGCGACTTGCAGCACGAGCAGATCGATTTCCTCGGTCGGCAGCATCTCCAGTTCGTTGAGGCGAACTTCGTAGTTGCGAGAACGGGTCAGCGACTTGAAACCGCGCTTGGGCAGGCGGCGTTGCAGCGGCATTTGACCGCCTTCGAAACCGACCTTGTGGAAGCCGCCGGAACGCGACTTCTGACCCTTGTGGCCACGGCCGCAGGTCTTGCCCAGACCCGAACCGATGCCACGGCCGACGCGCTTCGCAGCCTTCTTGGAGCCTTCACCCGGCTTGATGGAATTCAGACGCATGGCTTAACCCTCAACCTTCACGAGATACTGAACCTTCTGGATCATGCCGCGCACTGCCGGCGTGTCCACCAGTTCAGCCGAACTGTTCAGCTTGCGCAGACCCAGGCCGCGCACGGTGGCGCGGTGGTCTTGCTTGGTACCGATGATGCTCTTGACGAGCGTCACTTTGATTTTCTTGTCGGACATGACTTACCCCAGAATCTGCTCGACCGTCTTGCCGCGCTTGGCAGCAATCTCAGCCGGCGTGTTCACCTTCATCAGACCGTCGATGGTGGCGCGCACGATGTTGTAGGGATTGGTGGAGCCGTGCGCCTTGGCGACGACGTTGGTGACGCCGGCGACTTCAAAGACCGCACGCATGGCGCCGCCAGCGATGATGCCGGTGCCTTCCGGGGCCGGCTGGATCATGACCGAAGTGGCGCCGTGGCGACCGATCACCGTGTGATGCACGGTGCCGTTCTTCAGGCTGACCTTGGCCATCTTGCGACGCGCCTCGTCCATTGCCTTCTGCGCGGCCACCGGCACTTCGCGGGACTTGCCCTTGCCCATGCCGATGCTGCCGTCGCCATCGCCAACCACCGTCAGCGCAGCGAAACCGAGGATGCGACCGCCCTTCACCACCTTGGTGACGCGGTTGACCGCAACCATCTTTTCGCGCAGACCGTCGTCGCGCTCTTCCGCCTGCTGCGGCTTCTTGTTTCTTTCAGGTTTAGCCATTTTTTAACCTATTCCTTTCGCGGCGATCAGAACTTCAGGCCGGCTTCGCGCGCGGCTTCCGCCAGCGCCTTGACCCGACCGTGGTACTGAAGACCGGAGCGATCAAACGCCACCTGCTCGATGCCGGCGGCCTTGGCGCGCTCGGCGATCAGCTTGCCGATAGCGGCAGCGGCGGCCTGGTTGCCACCGTTCGCGACATCGCCACGAACGCTCTTGTCCAGCGTGGAAGCCGAAGCCAGAACCTTGCCGCCGCACGGCGAAATGATCTGGGCGTAGATGTGGCAGTTCGTGCGATTGACGCACAGGCGCACAGCTTTCAGCTCGGCGATTTTGGCCCGGGTTTTGCGGGCGCGACGCAAACGCGCTTCTTTCTTGTTAAACATATGCCACCCTTACTTCTTCTTGGTTTCCTTGATAACCACCGTTTCGTCGGCGTAGCGCACACCCTTGCCCTTGTAAGGCTCCGGCGGACGATAACCGCGAATCTCGGCAGCAACCTGACCGACCTTCTGCTTGTCGGCGCCCTTGATGACCACTTCGGTCTGCGTCGGGCACTCGGCCTTCACGCCAGCCGGCATCTGGTGCACCACCGGGTGCGAGAAGCCGAGCGAAAGGTTGACTGCGTCGCCTTGCACCTGGGCACGGAAGCCCACGCCGACGAGTTGCAGTTTCTTTTCGAAGCCCTTGGAAACGCCGGTCACCATGTTGTTCAGGTTGGCGCGCATGGTGCCCCACATGGCGGAGGCGTTAGCTGCGCCCTCGACCTTGCTGACCACGATTTCCTGGCCTTCCTTCTTCACTTCAACGGCGTCGTTGGCAGCGATTTGCAACGTGCCGAGCGGCCCCTTGACGGTGATCTGCTCGCCGAGGGTGATTTCCACACCCGCCGGCAGCGCAATCGGATTTTTACCTACACGAGACATGTCTTTCGCTCCTTATGCCACGATGCAGAGGACTTCGCCCCCGACACGGGAAGCGCGCGCCTTGCGGTCGGTCATCACGCCCTTCGGCGTGGAGACGATAGCCACGCCCAGGCCGTTCATCACGGTCGGGATGTCTTCGACGCCCTTGTAGATACGCAAGCCCGGCTTGGAAACGCGCTCGATACGCTCGATGACCGGACGGCCAGCGTAGTACTTGAGCGCGATGTCCAGGTTGGTCTTGTTACCTTCGGACTGACGCACGGCAAAATCTTCGACGTAACCTTCGTCCTTCAGCACGGCGGCAATCGCCACCTTGAGCTTGGACGAGGGCATGGACACAGACGCCTTTTCGGCGAGCTGCGCGTTGCGGATGCGGGTCAGCATGTCCGCGATCGGATCGCACATAGCCATTCTGTATCTCCCCTTCTTACCAGCTGGCCTTGACCACGCCCGGAATCTCGCCATTGAAGGCAAGCTCGCGGATCTTGTGGCGGCACAGACCAAACTTACGGAACACGCCACGCGGCCGGCCAGTCAGCTGGCAGCGGTTACGCAAGCGCGACGGACTTGCATTGCGCGGCAGGGCCTGCAACTTCAGACGCGCTTCGAAGCGCTCTTCGTCGGACAGGCTCACGTTGTTGATGATCGCTTCCAGGGCGGCGCGCTTTTGCGCGAACTTGGCCACCAGCTTGCGACGCTTCTCTTCACGGTTGATCAGAGCAAGTTTTGCCATGATTGCCTCAATTCTTGAACGGGAACTTGAACGCGGCGAGCAGAGCCTTGGCTTCTGCGTCGGTCTTCGCGGTCGTCGTAATGCTGATATTCATCCCGCGCAGCGCGTCGATCTTGTCGTACTCGATTTCCGGGAAAATGATCTGCTCCTTGACACCCATGTTGTAGTTACCCTGGCCGTCGAAACCCTTGCCCGCCACCCCGCGGAAATCGCGGACACGCGGCAGGGCGATGGTCACCAGACGATCCAGAAACTCGAACATGCGCGGGCCGCGCAGGGTCACCATGCAGCCGATCGGATAGCCGTCACGGATCTTGAAACCCGCGATCGACGTACGCGCCTTGGTGGTCACCGGCTTCTGGCCTGCGATCTTCTGCATGTCGCCGACGGCGTTTTCGAGCACCTTCTTGTCGGCCACGGCTTCACCCACACCCATGTTGAGGGTGATCTTGGTGATGCGCGGCACTTCCATCACGGACTTGTAGCCGAACTGCTTGACCAGATCGGCCACGACCGTGTCTTTGTAAAACTGTTGCAAACGTGCCATGACGACCCCTTATGCACTCACCAGTTCGCCGTTCGACTTGAACACGCGAACCTTGCGACCATCCTCGAGCACCTTGATGCCGACGCGGTCGGCCTTCTTGGTTGCCGGATTGAACAGCGCAACGTTGGAGATATGAACAGGCATGTCCTTATCGACAATACCACCCTGCACACCCTTCATCGGGTTCGGCTTGACGTGCTTCTTGACACGATTGACGCCTTCAACCAGGACGTGTTCGGCATCGACGCGAGCCAGCACGATGCCGCGACGCCCCTTGTCCTTGCCGGTAATGACGATGACTTCGTCACCCTTAATCATTTTTTCCATCGCGCTCTCCTTACAGCACTTCCGGCGCGAGGGACACGATCTTCATGAAACGCTCGGTACGCAACTCACGCGTCACCGGCCCGAAGATGCGGGTGCCGATCGGCTCCAGCTTGTTGTTGAGCAACACTGCGGCGTTACCATCGAAACGCACCAGCGAACCGTCCGGACGGCGCACACCCTTGGCGGTACGCACCACCACGGCGTTATACACATCGCCCTTCTTGACGCGGCCACGCGGCGCAGCATCCTTGATGCTGACCTTGATGATGTCGCCAATACTTGCGTAACGGCGCTTGGAACCGCCAAGCACCTTGATACACATCACTGAACGGGCGCCGGTGTTGTCGGCGACGTCCAGCGTCGTTTGCATCTGAATCATTGAAATAACTCCAACTTAATCCGCTGCGCGGTCAGTCTTGGAACCCCGAAGGGTCGAACGAATTTTGCCAGGACAGACGCCCCTGCAAAAAAGAAGCCGGATTATACCGGCTTCTTTGCTGACTGCGCAAGTACCTGGAAAAATTAAACGACGATTGCCTTTTCCAGCACCTTGGTCACAGCCCAGGCTTTGGTCTTCGAAACCGGACGGGTTTCGATGATTTCCACCAGGTCACCGGCTTTTGCCAGATTACCTTCGTTATGGGCCGAATACTTCTTGGAACGAACCATCACCTTGCCATAGACCGGGTGCTTCACTTTGCGCTCGATCAGGACGGTGACGGTCTTTTCCATCTTGTCGCTGACAACGCGGCCGCTCAGCGTCCGCTTGATGCTATTGGTTTCGCTCATTGCTGCACCGCCTTTTCACGAATGAGGGTACGAACCCGCGCGATGTCACGGCGCACCTTGGACATTTGGCTGGTGTTGGACAACTGCTGGGTCGCGATTTGCATACGCAGACCAAACTGTGCCTTGAGCAACTCCAGCAGTTCCTTCTTGAGCTCGTCCACGCTCTTGGTTCTCAGTTCACTTGCTTTCATGATTACCCCAGATGACGCGTCACGAAGGTGGTCGAAATCGGCAGCTTGGCCGCGGCCAGCGCGAATGCTTCGCGGGCCAGGGTTTCGTTGACGCCGTCCATTTCATAGAGGACCTTGCCCGGCTGGATCTCGGCGACCCAGTATTCCGGATTACCCTTGCCGTTACCCATCCGGACTTCAGCCGGCTTACGCGAAATCGGCTTGTCCGGGAAGATGCGAATCCAGATCCGGCCGCCCCGCTTGATGTGGCGGGTCATGGCGCGACGCGCGGCTTCGATCTGGCGGGCCGTCAGACGGCCGCGACCGGTGGCCTTGAGGCCCCATTCGCCGAAGGAGACGTCGGCGCCACGGGTTGCCAGACCTTCGTTACGCCCTTTGTGTTCCTTGCGGAACTTGCGACGTTTCGGTTGCAACATGTTAAGCACCTGCCTTTCTTACACGCTTGGCCGGCGCATCGCCTGCATCGGCCTTCTTCACCGTGCGGCTACGCGGCTTGTCGCCTTCCGGCTTGCCCGGCGCGCGGCGCGAACGGCGATCGTCAGTCACTTCCTCGACTGCGGGCTGCTCGTTACGATTCAGCATTTCGCCCTTGTACACCCACACCTTGACACCGATGATGCCGTAGGTGGTCAGCGCCTCGGAGGTCGCGTAGTCGATGTCGGCGCGCAGCGTATGCAGCGGCACACGGCCTTCGCGATACCACTCGCTGCGGGCGATTTCAGCACCGTTCAGACGACCGGCACTCATCACCTTGATACCCTGAGCACCCAGGCGCATGGCGTTTTGCATCGCGCGCTTCATGGCGCGACGGAAAGCGATACGCTTTTCGAGCTGCTGGGTGATCGAATCGGCGATCAACTGCGCGTCGGTTTCCGGCTTGCGGATTTCCTCGATCGACACATGCACGGGCACGCCCATGATGCGCTGCAGATCGGTACGCAGCTGTTCGATGTCCTCGCCCTTCTTGCCGATGACCACACCCGGACGCGCCGAGAAAACGGTGACGCGGGCATTCTTGGCCGGGCGCTCGATCAGGACGCGACCGACGGAGGCGTGGGCGAGCTTACGCTTCAGGTACTCGCGCACCTTGACGTCTTCCTTCAGCATGCCCGGGAATTCCTTGCTGTTGGCGAACCAACGGGAATTCCAGTTTTTGGTGACGGCCAGTCGGAATCCGGCCGGATGAATTTTCTGTCCCATGGCTCTTCCTTAGTTACCAACGGTCAGATAGATGTGGCAGGTCGGCTTGCTGATCCGATTGCCCCGACCCTTGGCGCGCGCCGTGAAGCGCTTGAGCACCATGCCTTTTTCGACGTAGATGGTCGTGACCTTCAGTTCGTCGATATCGGCTGCATCATTGTGTTCCGCGTTGGCGATTGCCGACTCAAGCACTTTCTTGACGATACCGGCCCCCTTCTTGGGGCAGAAAGCCAGAATGTTGAGCGCCTGAGCAACCGGCTTGCCGCGCACCAGATCCGCCACCAGGCGGCCTTTTTGCGCCGAGAGGCGTACGCCTCGCAGACTTGCACGAGTTTCCATGTCAGCTCCTTACTTCTTGGCTTTCTTGCCGGCAGTGTGACCCTTGAACGTCCGGGTCAGCGAGAACTCGCCGAGCTTGTGGCCGACCATATTCTCGGTGACGAACACCGGGATATGCTGCTTACCGTTATGAACCGCAATCGTCAGACCGATGAACTCGGGGAGGATCGTCGAACGACGCGACCAGGTCTTGATCGGGCGCTTGTCTTTGGTCGCACGCACTGCATCGACTTTGTCGAGCAGATGTGCATCCACAAACGGGCCCTTTTTGAGAGAACGTCCCATTGCCTACCCCTTAACGCTTATGACGACGCTGGACAATCATGTTGTCCGTGCGCTTGTTGCTGCGAGTGCGATACCCCTTGGTCGGCTGGCCCCACGGGTTGACCGGCACGCGGCCTTCCCCGGTTTTGCCTTCGCCACCACCGTGCGGGTGATCGATCGGGTTCATCGCCGTGCCGCGGACGGTCGGGCGGATGCCACGCCAGCGCTGAGCACCGGCCTTGCCGATCTTGCGCAGGCTGTTTTCTTCGTTGCCGACTTCACCGACGGTGGCGCGGCATTCGACGTGAATGCGGCGCACTTCGCCGGAGCGCAGACGCAACTGGGCGTAAGAGCCTTCGCGGGCCAGGAGCTGCACCGAGGCGCCGGCCGAACGCGCGATCTGCGCGCCCTTGCCCGGAATCATCTCGATACAGCAGATCGTGGTACCCACCGGAATGTTACGCAGCGGCAGGGTGTTGCCCGACTTGATCGGCGCTTCCGAACCGCTCATGACCTGCTGGCCGACCACCATGCCCTTGTTGGCGATGATGTAGCGGCGCTCGCCATCGGCGTAGCAGACCAGAGCGATGTGGGCGGTGCGGTTGGGATCGTATTCGATCCGCTCGACCTTGCCCGGAATGCCATCCTTGTCGCGCTTGAAGTCGATCACGCGATAAGACTGCTTGTGACCGCCGCCCTGATGGCGCACGGTAATGCGGCCATTGTTGTTGCGACCCGCATTCTTCGACTTGCTCTCGACCAGCGGCGCAAAGGGCTTGCCCTTGTGCAGACCGGCCTTGGAGACCTGAACGACAGCGCGGCGACCGGGGGAGGTCGGCTTGACTTTAATGAGGGCCATTAAGCGTTCCCTCCTTCAACGAAATTGATTTCCTGGCCGGCCTTGAGACCGACGAAGGCTTTCTTCCAGCCTTTGCGGCGGCCCGTGGCGCCACGGAAACGCTTGACCTTGCCCTTGACGTTGGCCACTTGCACGGAATCCACTTCCACCTTGAACAGCAGTTCGACGGCGGCCTTGATTTCCGGCTTGGTGGCGTCAGAGGCGACGCGGAAGATCACTTGGTTGCGCTTCTCGGCAACGTAGGTGGCCTTTTCGGAGATTTGCGGTGCCAAGAGCACCTGCATCAGACGTTCCTGGTTCATCCCCACATCTCCTCAAACTTGGCCACGGCGTTCTTGGTGACCAGCACCTTGGCGAAGCGGATCAGGGAAACCGGATCGGCCTCCTGCGCTTCGAGCACGAGAACGTTGGGCAGGTTGCGCGACGACAGATACAGGTTTTCCGTCAGCTCGTCGGTAATCACCAGGAGGTTGCCCTCGAGGCCCATACCCTTGAGCTTGGCGGTGAACTGCTTGGTCTTCGGCGCATCGATCACCAGATCGTCGACCACCAGCAGGCGATCCTGACGGGCCAGCTCGGAGAGGATCGCGGCCATGCCGGCGCGGAACATCTTCTTGTTGACCTTCTGGGAATAGTTTTGCTCGGGCGAGTTCGGGAAGATCCGACCGCCTCCGCGCCACAGCGGCGAACCGTTCGAGCCGGAACGGGCACGACCGGTACCCTTCTGACGCCACGGCTTGGTGGTGGTGTGACGGACTTCGGAGCGATCCTTCTGCTTGCTGTCGCCGGAACGCGCGTTGGCTTGATAGGCCACGACGATCTGGTGCACCAGGGCTTCATTGAATTCACGCCCGAACAGCACGTCGGAAGCCTGCAGCTTGGCCGCTTCCTGACCTTGTTCGTTAATCAGCTTCAGTTCCATGTCGCCCCCTTATGCCTTGACTGCCGGACGCACGACGACGTCGGAACCCTTGGCGCCGGGAACAGCGCCCTTCACCAGCAGGAGCTGACGTTCCGCATCGACGCGCACGACGGTCAGACCTTGCATGGTCGTCGTTTCGTCGCCCATGTGGCCGGACATCCGCTTGCCGGGGAAAACTCGGCCCGGGTCCTGCGCCATACCGATGGAACCCGGCGCATTGTGCGAGATCGAGTTACCGTGCGAAGCGCGCTGGGAAGAGAAGTTGTGGCGTTTGATGCCACCCTGGAAACCCTTACCGATCGAAGTGCCGGTGACGTCCACTTTCTGCCCTTCGGCAAACAGGGTCACGGCGACCGTGTCACCCGCCTTCAGGGAGGCGAGTTCGCTGGCTTCGACGCGGAATTCCTTGAGCACATGCCCGGCTTCCACACCCGCCTTGGCGAGATGGCCCGCCAACGGTTTGGAAACGCGCGAGGCACGGCGCTTGCCGAAAGTGACCTGAATGGCTGCATAGCCATCGATCTCCGGCGTTTTGACTTGGGTCACGCGGTTGTTCGACACGTCAAGCACCGTTACCGGGATGGAAGCACCATCCTCGGCAAAGATGCGAGTCATGCCGACCTTGCGACCAACAAGGCCTAGACTCATGGTTATTCTCCTCATCGCCGGCTGCGATTGGCCGGTCGATGTAAAACTACAAACGGGCAGCCGTTGCCGGCCACCCCCGAAAGGCGCGGATTATATCCGCCTTGTACTGCTTATTGCAACTTGATTTCGACGTCCACGCCAGCAGGCAGGTCGAGCTTCATCAGCGCATCGACCGTTTTGTCGGTCGGATCGACGATGTCCATCAGGCGCAGATGGGTACGAATTTCCAACTGATCGCGCGAAGCCTTGTTGACGTGTGGCGAGCGCAGGATGTCGAAACGCTGCTTGCGGGTCGGCAGCGGCACCGGGCCACGGACGACGGCGCCGGTACGCTTGGCGGTTTCAACGATTTCCTGGGCCGATTGATCGATCAGGCGATAGTCGAAGGCTTTCAGGCGGATGCGGATTTTCTGGCTTTGCATGATTCATTCCAAAGAGCAATGGGACGGCGAATGCCGCCCCGGGGTTTCGTAAAGAGCGATTATTCGATGATTTTAGCCACGACGCCGGCGCCGACGGTACGGCCGCCTTCGCGGATGGCGAAGCGCAGGCCTTCTTCCATGGCGATCGGTGCGA
>URNG01000006.1 GCA_900549295.1 uncultured Rhodocyclaceae bacterium | reverse complement strand
GCTGGTCAAAAGGGGCGGTTGCCGGGGGGTAAGGGCGCGGGAGCCGTACTCGCCGACGGCGCGGGCAAACGCCAGCGCGAAGCCGGTGAG
Organism: uncultured Rhodocyclaceae bacterium; assembly: GCA_900549295.1. Lineage (GTDB taxonomy): Bacteria > Pseudomonadota > Gammaproteobacteria > Burkholderiales > Rhodocyclaceae > Azonexus. The sequence continues at coordinate 50,793 of URNG01000006.1, read as the reverse complement.
CAGCGCCGGCAGCAGGATGGGCAGGGTGACGTGCCAGAACGTCTGCCAGCGCTGCGCGCCGAGGCTGGCGGCGGCTTCTTCGAGTTCGGTGTCGAGGTCTTCCAGGATCGGCTGCACGGTACGCACGACGAAAGGCAGGCCGATGAACACCAGCGCGATGAGAATGCCGAGCGGCGTGAACGCCACCTTGACGCCGAGCGGTTCGAGATACTGGCCGAGCCAGCCGTTTTTGGCGTAGAGCGCGGTCAGCGCGATACCGGCCACCGCCGTCGGCAGCGCGAAGGGCAGGTCGACCAGCGCATCGACCAGCTTCTTGCCGGGGAAGGAATAACGCACCAGCGCCCAGGCCAGCAACAGCCCGAACACGGCATTGATCGCGGCGGCCAGCAGCGACGCGCCGAAAGAGAGCTTGTAGGAGGCCACCACGCGCTCGGCGCTGACCACGTTCCAGAATTCCTCGAAGGTCAGCGTCGCCGTTTTCAGGAAAACGGCGGCGAGCGGGATCAGCACGATCAGCGACAGGTAACCGAGGGTGTAGCCGAGCGTCAGATTGAAGCCCGGCAGCACGCGGAAGGTTTTTGCGGCAGCCATTTCAGCGTTTCAGGACGATGATCTGGTCGTACAGCGCGCCGTCGGCGAAATGCTGCTTCTGGACGCTGCCCCAGCCGCCGAGCTTGCTCTCGACGGTGAAGGTGCGCACGTTCGGGTACTTGGCGGCGTGCTTCTTGAACACCGCCGCGTCGCGCGGGCGGAAGTTGTGCTGCGCGATGATCTCCTGCGCCGCCGGCGAGTAGAGGAAATCGAGATAGGCCTTGGCGACCTTGGCCGTGCCGCGCTTGGTCACCACCTTTTGCACCACCGCGACCGGCGCGGCGGCTTCGATGGTGACCGACGGATAAACGATGTCGAACTTGCTGCCGCCGAGTTCCCTGGCGATCAGGATGGCTTCGTTCTCGAAGGTGACGAGCACGTCGCCCACGTCGCGCTGCGTGAAGGTCGTGGTCGCCCCACGCCCGCCGCCGTCGAGCACCGGCACGTTGGCAAACAGGCGCTGGACGAAATCCCTGGCGGCGGCTTCGCTCCCTTTGTCGAGCGCATAGCCCCAGGCGGCGAGATAGGTGTAGCGGCCATTGCCGGAGGTTTTCGGGTTCGGCACGATGACTTCGACGCCCGGCTTGGTGAGATCGTCCCAGTCCTTGATGTTCTTCGGGTTGCCCTTGCGCACCAGGAAGACCGAGGTCGTCGTGTACGGCGCGGCATCGTGCGGGAACTGCTTGCGCCAGTCGGCGGCAACGACGCCGCCGCGCTCGACCAGAATGTCGATGTCCGGCGACTGGTTCATCGTGATGACGTCCGCCTCCAGGCCGGCGGCCACCGACAGCGCCTGCTTCGAGGAACCGCCGTGCGACTGGTTGACGGTGACGTCGACGCCGGCCTGCTTCTTATAGGCCGCGGAGAAGGCCGGATTGATGTCCTTGTACAGCTCGCGGGTCACGTCGTAGGACACGTTGAGCAGGGTCGTCTGCGCCAGCGCGGACGACAGGACGCCGAAGCCGAGCGCGGCGAATACGGTCAGGCGGGCGGTCAGAGTGCGATGGGGAAGTTTTTTGGACATGGAAATCTCCGGTGGGCAATTGGGATGGGCGAAGTGTAGGGGGCGCTTATGCTACAAAAAAGAATAAAAAGATCGTTGTTTATTTCTTTTGGAGATAAACGAGGCTCGCGCCCCGTTTTCCCGCTTTCAGGCCGCCTACTTGCGCGTGAATATCTGGTCGAAGATCGCGCCGTCCTTGAAATGGACGTCCTTGGCCTTCGTCCAGCCGCCGAAGGCTTCGTCGATGGTGAACAAAGTCACCGCCGGGAACTGCCTGGCGTACTTCTTCGCCACTTTGTCCAGCGTCGGGCGGTAGTAGTTGCGGGCGGCGATTTCCTGGCCGGCTTCGCTGTACAGGTATTCCAGATAGGCCTGGGCGATCTGGCGGGTGCCTTTCCTGTCGACGTTCTTGTCCACGATGGCGACCGGCGGCTGCGCCAGAATCGACAGCGACGGCACCACGATGTCGAACTTGTCCGGGCCGAGTTCCTTGATCGCCAGAAAGGCTTCGTTTTCCCACGACAGGAAAACGTCGCCGATGCCGCGCTCGACGAAGGTGATGGTCGAGCCGCGCGCGCCGGAATCCAGCACCGGCACGTTTTTGTACAGATTGGCGACGAATTCCTTCGCCTTGGCATCGCCACCGTATTTGCGCTTGGCGAATTCCCAGGCCGCCAGATAATTCCACTGCGCGCCGCCGGAAGTCTTCGGGTTCGGCGTAATCACCGCCACGCCCGGCTTGACCAGATCGTCCCAATCCTTGATACCCTTCGGATTACCCTTGCGCACCAGAAAAACGATGGTCGAGGTATAAGGCGTCGACGCCAGCGGCAGGCGCTTCTGCCAATCGGCCGGCAGCAGCCTGGCCTTGTCGGCGATGGCGTCGATGTCGCCAGCCAGCGCCAGCGTCACCACGTCGGCATCGACGCCGTCGATCACCGAACGCGCCTGTTTGCCGGAACCGCCGTGCGACTGCTTGACGGTCACGTCCTGGCCGGTTTTTTCCTTCCAGTGCTTGGCAAAAGCCGGATTGAACTCCTGATACAGCTCCCGCGTCGGGTCATAAGATACGTTGAGCAGCGTCGTTTGCGCCTGCGCCGGGGAAAAAACCAGCACACTGGCGGCGAACAGGCCGGCCAGAAGAGATTTGCGTTGCATGTTGCGCTCCGTTTCGTTGAGGTGGCGCAAGTCTAGGAAACGCTCTTTCAGCGCGGAACGATTGATTTTTGATTTGCTTATTCAGCGGACGTGGGGTAAACCCTCACGATCGAAGATTGCGACATGCCGAATGGAAACAGTGACTCATCTCCGATGCCGTTCATGGCCTGTTCCTGCTCTTTGGTTTTTCCGGTGGAGTTCCGAGATCCGTCGATTTTTCTAGCTTGTCGAGATAGCTGCTGACCCGTTTCATTTCATCCCACATCGAGTGGTCGAGGCGGATCTTGTGGTAGGTCGCGGTGACCAGCGGCAACAGCACCTTTTCGTAGGTTTTGACCATTTCGCCGACGACGCCGGCAAATTGCGATAGATCCCCGGCTTCGACGTGGACGCTGGGTTTGACCGCGCGCAATCCGGCCTCGATGCGGTCGAGGCCGTCGCCCAGGCGTTCGGCGAGTGCGCCGTCGGGCTTCAGGCCGTCGACGGCGCGAGCAACGTCGAGCAGCGAGGCGGCGATGCGCGTGCCGGGGTCGCTGTCGTCCCCGCCCAGCTTGCGCTGGCGGACGAAGGCTTCCTTGATCGAGGCCCACCGCGCCTGCTCGTCGGTGCTCGGCCTGCCGAGCAGTTCGGCCAGCTTGAGCAGGTTTTCCTCGGCACCCGTGGTCAGCGTCTGCGCTTCGCCACGGTAGTGGTCGCGCAGCAGGGCGTCGATTTCTTCGTCGTGCATGATGGCGGTCACCTTGCCGGCGAGCTTGGTCATGTTGCGGTAGCTGCCCTGCAGCTTGAATGGCGGCTCGGTACGATAGGCGTCTTTCTGCGCAGCGGATTCGATGTAGGCCAGGTTGACCTTGAGCAGCAGGTCGCGGATGCGAAACAGGCGCCGCATCAGGGCGACCAGTTCTTCCTGTTCGAGGGCGCTGTAGGGATGACTGAAGGTGCTGCCCGGGATTTCTTCGCCTTCGGCCAGACGCACCAGCAACTGGACATCCTTTGGATCGCGTGAGGCGAGCGGTAGCAGCGCCGGGTTGGCCGTCAGGCTGTTCTCGATGTAGGAGAGCGCGAACAAGGCTTCGCGGCCGGCGAGCACATCGCCGAGGTTGTAGATGTCGGCCCGGTTGGCCAGCATGTCGGGAATCCTGAAGACTTCGCCGGATTCGGTGTAGGGATTGCCGGCCATGACCACGGCGAAGCGCTTGCCGCGCATGTCGTAGGTGCGTGCCTCGCCTTGCCAGACGCCTTCGATGCGCCGTGTGCCATCGGCCAGGGCGATGAATTTCTGCAGGAACTCCGGGCTGGTGTGCTGGATGTCGTCGAGGTAGAGCATCACGTTGCTGCCCATGGCCAGACCGAGGTTGAGTTTTTCCAGTTCCTGGCGGGCGGCACCATGGGTAGCGGCAGCGGGGTCGAGCGAGGTGATGTCATGGCCGAGCACCGGGCAATTGATGCGAACGAAGACGAGGCCGAGGCGGTCGGCGATGTATTCCATCAGCGTCGTCTTGCCGTAGCCGGGCGGCGAAATCAGCAGCAGCAGTCCCATGCGGTCGGTCCGGTTGTTTGCGCCCACCGTGCCGAGCTGCTTGGCCAGGTTGTCACCGATCAGCGGTAAGTAGACCTCGTCGATCAGGCGGTTGCGCACGAAGGTGGACAAGGGCCTGGCCTGGAATTGAGCGATCCCGAGCCGGTTTTTTTCAGCACCGAGCAATTCGTGCCGGAGTTGGTGAAATTGTTCGAAAGCCGGCACGATCCGGCTCCGGTGATCGTGGAAGCGCTGCCAGAAGTCGTTGAGATTCAGCGTCAGCCGACCATCGACGATGCGCGGATGTTCGCTGCGCAGTCCCTCGATGCTGACGGTGAGGCTGGCGTTTATCCGCTGGCGCGGGAGGGCGACGGCCAGCCGGCTGGCCGCATCGTCGATCCAGTCCGCAGCCTCGGGCGCCTGTGCGGCCGCGAAGGCCGCCACCCAGGCATGGGCAAGTTGCCAGCGCTCCGCAGGTTCGGCGCTATCGAGGTCGTGTTGCCAGTCGGCAAGCTGCTGTGCGCGTTCCAGTTCCTTCAACAATGCGTCGGCGAGATCGTCGGCGGCACCGGCAATCGCCCAGTGGGTTTCGCCACGTTCGGAGGCTAGCTGGCGAATCAGGTAGCTGGCGGACTGAGCGCATAAGACGGGCAATTGTTCCGCATCGGCAGCAAATGTTCCTGTTTGCCCCTGTTCCGGCGCAAACTCACGGGCGAAGCGCAGCAAGGATTGCGTCGTTTCGGCCTCGAGCCGATCCAGGGCGCCGTTGGCGGCAAAGTGCCGTTGCAGGCACAGGGCGCTGCGCGCCTGACGCAACAGGGCATCGCGTTCGGGAACGAAGCAACCATGCTGCCAATACAGCATTGCCAGTGCCCGCTGCCGTGGGCTCCAGGCCAGCAGCCCGGCTTCGTCCTGCATGTGGATCAAGGCGCGGAGCAGGTGGGATGCGTCGTCGTCATGAATGCCTTTTTGGTAGCCTTCACGGTAGCGCGTTGCTGCGTACCGGCGGGTCACGGCTGCCAATTCGGGTGCCTCACTGCGCGCCGCCTGTTGCAGATCCGGCCACGAGATGTCCGCTTGCCCGTGAAGCGCGCCATGCAGCAGGCCGCCGGCCAGGTATTCGGCGCGGGCCAGTGCGGACGTCTCGGAAATCAGCGGCTGATCCCAGAGAAAACGGTAGGGTTCGAGACGGTCGTCATTCAGTGCCGCATGGTAATCCGTACCGGTCAGATGCCAGGCCAGGCCCTGATCTTTTGGCAACAGCGTGAGATCGAGCGCCTGCTGGCTTACGGTAAAGATATGGCGACCGAAGCGTAAGGTGTTGCCACCGTCACCGACCAGTTCCTGGCGGTCACGGACGCTGCGCAGCGCCTGATCGCGAGCGGTCTTGATGCGTGTATCGAGGTCATCGGCAGCGACGCCATCGCCCAGCGTGCGCAAATCTTCGACCAGTTTCTGCAATTTTCCGATCAGCGGATCGGCGGCGAAATAGCCGTGAACTTCGGCGATCTCCCGGAACTGGGCCACGCGCCGGGGAATGCCGTCGAGAATGCGGATGCCTGCCTCGTTGAGCGAGCGGATCCGGCGCTGGCGGGCGTCGAGCAGGCTTTGCCGGCGTGCCGACAGCGCTTCATAGACGGTTTCACGTTGCAAGGCGATATCGGCAACGAAGTTTTCCTGCTCGGCGAAGCGCCCTTCCAGCTCCTCCAGGCGAGCGAGCAGGCGCGTGAGCGCCTCGTCACATTTTTCCGGGGTGTCGGCGAATTCCAGCGCGCTTTCGACGGTTTGGCCGAACAGTTTGAACTGGGCGCCGAATTCCGCCGCAGCTTCGGCGCTGCCCAGGCTGCGACGGTGCTTGCGTGCTTCGGCACGCAGCCGGTTGGTTTCGGCATAGAGCGCAGAAATACGATCGAGAATGTCGGTGCGCAGAACCGCGTCGCTGTCCGGCAGGCTGTCCAGCTGTTCGTTCAGCAGGTCGAGGCCGCCGGTGAGGGTGTCGAGCTCGTTGAGCAGGCGGTCGAGCGCCTGGGTCGTCGCCGCATGCGGTATGCGGGTGGACAGGCCGTCGAGTGATTGACGCTGGCCGGAGAAAGCGTCGGGTGTTGCCAGGAATTGCAGGGCACGCTGGCCGACCCGGGTTTTTTCTTCGGCCAGCGTTTGATCCATTGCTTCGATCTGCGACAGATCGGCATAGCGCAATTCTTTCAGGGTCTGCAGGTGACCGCGACGTTCGTGCAGCAGTTTGAGCGCGCTGACGAATTCGTCGGAATTGCGCCACAGCATGCCAGCGATCCGGCTCAGCAGCTCGCGCTGTTCGTTCGCGGCAACGGCCAGCGCCTGCGCCGTTTCGCGGCGGATGCCATCGACCTTCTCGAATTCGGCCAGTGTCAGGCGGGCACCCTCGGCAATCGCCCGCAGTTCGTCGCCAAGGCCGCCGGTCTCTGCCGCCGCAAGCCAGAAATAGGCGTCCTGGGCACGGCTGCATTGGCGGATCAGATCTTCATAGGCCGTACGTGTCGGCACCTGCTCGCGCACGGCGCGGGCGATCGCGTTCAGTTCGGAGATACCACGGACCAGATCGGCATTGCCAATGCGACCGAAGAACCCCTGCCCGGATGTGTGCTGGCTGGCGTGCTCGTCGCTGACGAAGGGCGTCTGCCACAGTTGCATCGGGTGCACTCGGGTCGGCTCACCGCTGTCCGTCTGGAAAACCAGGATGCGACCGTCCGGGAAACGGGCGTAGCCATTGCCAAGTATCGGCGCCCCCAGGGTCTTGTCGATCAGGTTGTAAGTAAATAGCGCGTAATGACCGAGACCCGGCTGGTAGAAGACGTAGAGCACATCTTCACCGTTCGGCGAGCGCAGGACACGCTTGAAGCGCAGGTTGTCGCGCATGGCCTCCGGCAGATCGAAACGCTTGTGTTCACCCGATTGCAGGTAATAGCCGCCGGGGAAGATGATGCCGTGATCTTCCGGCAACTGGATGCAGGAAATGCCGATGGCGTCGATGCGGACGACATTTTGCGTGCGCGTGTTGTAGACCAGATAGCGTACCGTCTGCTCGCGATAAGGCTTGATCCGAAGCAGAATCAGCAGGCCGATCCGGGCATAAGCAACTTCGGCGTCATCGAGGGACTGGTTCTTGTCGTCGACGGGTTCGCTGTAGATGCCAAGGCCGCTTTCGGTATTGTTCTCGATCTTTACGGTGAGATCGCCGCCGATGGTTTCGACGAAAATCGTGTCGAGAATGTTGATGTGCGGGTGGCGGCCGCCGACCTGATCCTCGCGCCCGGTTGCCGTCCATTCGAAGTCATGGGACGGCGGCAGGGCCATGTCACGCTCACCGCGATTGTCGATGTAGCGCAGTCCGCCGTCGCTTCCCAGGCTCCAGCGGAAAACGCGCATGTCGTGCAACTGCTGGCCGATCTGGAAGGCGGCCAGCAGTTTGTCCTGGGTGACACGTAACTGGGTCAGTGTTGCCTGTTTGTAATAGGCATGCAGTTCACGGAAATCAGAGACGAAGCGCTGGTCTTCCAAGAAGCTGTCGGCCAGTGGCAAGCTTTCGAGTTCGTCACCATCGTTCGATTCGGCCAGACGGTAGAGGGCGAAAACGTCGCTGACGGCTGTTTCCTTGCGCAGCCCGATGAACACGTTGTAGCCGAAAAGCAGGCGGTTACCGATGCGGACGATGTCGCGGGCAACGCAATTGTTTTCGGTGCGGGCGCGAGTCCGCAGGATCAGCGATTGCTCGTTGCGGCCAAATTCAGCGATGCGCGCCGCATTGAGTGCCTGAGTTCGGTGCAGTAGCGCATCGCCGTGCGCGGCGAGACGTTTTTTCAGTAACTCATAACTACCACTGTCGCCGACCATGAGGTCGGGTTGCTCGGCAGGTGCTGGATCGGGTGCAGGCGGATTCATGGGGGTCATCGCATAATTTTCAAAGGGATTCACTGCCGAGCAAGGCGAGCAATTCCTGGCTGTTGGGCTGCTGCCGTAGCCAGGACTGGATGCGGCGTAATTCGTCGACCACCTCGTTGCCCAGGCGCTGACGTAAATTGGCCTCCCGCCGCTGGCGCGATTCATCGAGCTGGATACGGCGCTGCCAGCCATCGGTCAGGATGCCGTCCAGGTGATTTTCGAGTCCGGCGGCAACCAGCGCCGCCCACTCGCCGTCATCGAACCAGGCAAGTTGGCAACGGCTGCAACGGTCAAGCCTGAGAGCGTGCCCGGCGCTGACCCGATAACGCGTCATCAACCCGGCGCAGGCCGGACAGGCGCGCGCCTTGGCTGCGTCGTCGGCGACAGGCGGCATGTTTCCACTTTGCTTTGCTGTCGCTAAATACTGCGGAGCAACAGGCTGCCGCCAGCTACGGTACTTGTCGAGCGCCAGCAAGGCACCGCCGCATGCGGTACAGACCCGGGCGGGCAAGCCCTCGGCCAGCGCCCTGCCCAGTAACCTGCCGCCACAGCGGCAAGTCAGCGATTTTTGCCGCATCGCGCCCGCTCGCTCACGGTTTGGCGATGCCGCTCAGCAGCGTGCGCAGGGCGTCCTGCTGTTCAGCGCTGCCATCGCGCATGACCTTGGTCAGCAGGGCGGCGACCGAGAGGTTTTGCAATTCACCAGCCGAGCCGCCGAGTGCGCCGACGATCTCCCGGATGTCACCGACCATGTCGCGCTCGCCGTTGAGGTGATCCTTGAGTGCGACCTGCAGCGTGCTGCTCTTGCCAATGGTCGCGTCGATGCCTTTGCCGATGGATAGCGCATTGACGAAGCGGTCGAAATAATCGCCCTCGCCGCCGACGATGTCGATCTTCGCATTGGTCAGCGCGGTGCCGAGCACTTCCGCTTGCTCGCGCGCGATGGAGGTTTGGGCATCGATTGCCTTCAACGTGGCGATTTGCGCGTTGTCCAGACGCATGCGGAATTCTTCGTGCTCGCGGGCAGCCGGGCTCATCGCCTGCATGGCCTCGAATTTTTCGCGCAAACCCTTGGCTTCAGCCTGGAAGCGGGCTTCGACGACCTCCGCCTCCGCCTGGCCGGTTTTGGCAATGGCTTCGGCATCGGCAGTGCGCACCGTGACCTCGGCCAGGCCAAGTTTTTCCTTGCCCTGCGCTTCGGCTTCCAGTTTGGCGCGCAGTGCGTCGGCCTCGGCCAGACCGAATTTGGTGACGGCCTCGGCATCCGCCATTTTGACCTTGGCTGCGACCAGACCTTGTTTTTCTTCGGCATCGGCAGTGGCCATCATGACCTTGGCCTGGGCCAGGCCAGTGGCGGCTGCCAGCGCCTCGACGCCTTCCGCTTCGCGCTTCTTGGCTTCGGCCGCTTTCTCCGCGACTTTCAGGCGGGCTTCTGCCAGGGTCTGTTCCTCGCTTGCCTTATGCCGCGCCTTGCGCTCCTGCGCTTCTGCGGCCTTGACCTCGAGCACGAGTTTTTCCTCGGCTTGCCCCTCGGCCAGGATGACCGTCGATTTCTTGGTACGGTCAGCCTCGGCCACGATACGGACTTCCTTGATGGCTTCTTCCTGCTCGGCGACGGTGCGCTCGACGATGACCCGTTCGCGGATGACGTCGGCGATGGCTTTTTTCTGCACCTCGACGGCGCGGTCTTTGTCGATGCGTTGCAGCGCCACCTCTTTTTCGCGGTCGACGATTTCCAGTTCCCGGGCGCGGGTCACTTTTTCCTCTTCGACAGCCACTGCGCGCTTACGGTTGTTTTCCGCCACTTCCTTCTCGCGCAGGGCGTTTTCCTGCTGTACGGCAATGGCCTGCTCGGCCAGCAAGCGGGCCAGTTCGGCCTTGGTGCGCTCTTCGGCCTGAATCTTCGACGTTTCGGCTTCTTCGCGGGCACGTACCGAAGCCACTTCGCGTTGCTGGCGCGATTGGGCATCGGCTTGCTGACGTTCGAGTTCGAGCAGGGCTTCCTGGGTTTCGACGTCCTTTTTCTTGATCTGCATTTCTTCGTTGCGGCGCAATTCATTCGTGCGCACGCGCTCGACGGCGGTCAACTCGGTGATTTTCTTGATCCCCTGAGCATCGAGGATGTTGTGTGCGTCGAGCTCGCGCAGGGGTGTCTGCTCCAGATAGTCGATCGCAGCATCTTCGAGGATGTAGCCGGAAAGATCATCACCGATCTGGCGGACGATCTCGTCACGGAAGCGGTCGCGAGCCTGGTAGAGTTCAATGAAATCCATTGATTTGCCTACGGTTTTCAAAGCTTCCGAAAACTTCGCGGAAAAAAGCTCTTCGAGGATTTCAGGACTGGACGCGCGTTCACAGCCGATCCCCTGGGCTACTTTGAGGACGTCTTCAGCCGTTTTATTGACGCGGACGAAGAATTTGACCTCGATGTCGGCACGGATGTTGTCCTGACAAATCAGGCCTTCGCTGCCCGAGCGGTCGATCTTGATGGTCTTCAAGGAAATGTCCATCAGTTCGGCTTTGTGAATGATCGGATAGACCATGCGGCCAGTGAAGGTGACCTCCGGTTCGGCGCGCAGGGTATTGACGATCATCGCGAACCCCTGTTCGACCTTGTGATAGAACCTGGCGAACAGCGCGATCATGCCAAGGCTGAGTACGACCAGCACAGCCACCGCAGTTATTACTGGCTCCATGAATTTCTCCTTGTTTAAGTTCGAATGAATTGAAAGGAATCAATCGTCGCGTTCGTCGGCGGCGATCAGATAACGTGCGCTTGCCTCGTCGTAGTCGAGGATGCGGGCCTGCGAGCCTTTGTTCAGTGTGTTCGGCGTTTCTGCCCAGACCCGGATATTCACTGGCGTACCGCGCATGGCGACTTCGGCTCGCCCGAATTTTTCATCGACCAAGGTGCTCAGTACCTTGCACACTTGGCCGACGAGGGCGGTATTGGAGATGGCGGAATGGGTCACGAAGAGTCCGCGCAAGGGGCGGATCAGGCGGGCGGTGACGGGAATGGCCAGAGCCAGGGCGATGGGCATGACGATCAACCCGGCGACATTGCGCAGCAGACTGGTCGGCACCAGCGGCAGCACCCACATCGCCACGAGACAGGTGATGGTCCAGGCGGTCAGCACGAGCAAGCTGCAGACGACGGAAAATGGCACGCCGTTAAGCCCCAGGCCGACCAGATAACTGGCCAGATCGCCAATTTCGCTGGCGTCGGCATCGGCATGCAGTTCGGCTTCCATGGCCAGGCCGGAATCGGTGTCGACGATGCCAATGAAAGAGAGCAGCCAATACACCAGGACCACGCCGAGCAATACCGTGTAGATGATGCTGGGGAAAGAGGTTGCGGCGTCGAGGAAACTGATCATGGCACCCGTCCTTCTTTCTGCGAATGGGCAAATTCAATCAGAACCCGGGTTACGCGTTCCTTGATCGCCAGTCGATCATCGGCGGCAAGGCGGTAGCGCTCGGCGAGTAAAGCGTAATCGGCAGCGGTCAGCGACACGGTCAGCCGTGGTCGCTTGGGACGGCTGGCGGTGGGCAGGCCGAGCAAGTGGCGAATCTGGTCGGAGGTTGAACGGTTTGCCTCAAAAGCGGTGCGGCGCACCGTCTCAAGCACTTTTTCCTCGACATCGAAAGCGACCTGCACGGCCTTGAGCGCCGCATCCGAACTTTGCCAGCGTGTCGGCTTGCGGGTGACGCTCATGGGGTTGCGTTCGGTTTTGCCTGGCGCGCCCGGATGCGTTCCATGACCTTGCGTTGCCGATCGGCATCCTGGCCGATCCCCGCCTCGGCCAGCTTCGTGGCCAGCGCTCTTTCGCCCAGTTCCCGATCGAGCTGATCGGCTGCCTGCATGCGGTCAGCCATATGCTCGTGACGTTGTTTGATGCGCTCCAGCGATTCGCGCGCACTGGCCAAGCGTGAGCCGCTGTTGCCAATATTGTCGGAAATCGATTGGGTTGCCTTGTAGACGCTTTCGGTGGTTTTGGCGATGGCGATTTCACGCTCGTGTTCGCGAATCTTCGCTTCTGATGCCTTGATCAGTTCCTTCAGCTTGCTCACTTGGTCAGCAAACGAAGTCTGCGCTTTGCGTTGCTCCTCAAGCTCAAGTTCGAGCGCAGCCACTTTGCCGGCAACTTCCTCGGCGAGGCTTTCCTGGGATTTTTCCAGGGCTTCCAGGGCCAAGCCTTCGTAACGTGCGATTTCGTTTTCGAGACGACCGATCGCCCGGGTGCTTTGCATTTCCTGTGCCATGACGCCGGCCAGGCTGTTGCGTGCCTCCAGAATGCTCTGCTTGGCGTCGATGATTTCTTGTTCGTAAATGCGGGTGGCGTTGGCGTCGACGACATTCTCGGCGAGTTCGCGGGCACTGCCGCGCAACAGGGTCACTACTTTCTTGATCACAGACATGTTCATCTCCTTTACTGCAGAAATTCGGACAGGGCGTCCAGGGCGTCCAGGGCGTTGTCGCTCAGGGCGGCGATATCCTGGGCAATGTCGGCGCAATCGGCATCATGTGCCAGGGCACCGGACAGGATGTAGCGATCGCCGATGCGGCCAAATGCGGAAAGCGGTACCGACGGGTTGAGGTCGAGCAGCGTTTCGAGCAGTTCCGTGCGCCGCGCTGGCATGACTTCGTTCTCGTTCCACAAGTAGCACAGGCACAGGATTTGCGAATCCGAACTGGTGATGAAGATCGGCAATTCTTCGCGTTCCTCGATGCTGACTTGAACGACCGGTACCGGCCCGGAGATGGGATGCAAATGTACAGCGAGTCCCCCCATCAGGCCGCTGACCAGCACATCCAGGCCCGCCAGTTTTTCGTGCAGTGCATTTTCCATGTCATCCTCGCTTATTGATTTGCGGTATCTAGATTAGGGAGCTGGACATAAGATGTCAAGACATTTTATGTCCAGCTCCCCATTGCGCCATGATATGACATTTGCCGCTGATTAATACCCGGTTGTGCTGGAAAATGGCAAAAAAAACCCTGACCGGCAAACCGGTCAGGGTTTTTGAAAAAGCAGGAAGTGCTTAGTGCTTGGCGGCACCCGCAGCGCCGTAACCCGTCTGGGCGCGGACGTACTGGTCGTCGAAGGCTTCGATTTCCGACTTGGCGCGAGCGCTGCTGTCGGTGGTCGAGCCGATCCAGGCGAGCAGGAAGGCGATCGGCATGGCGAACAGCGCCGGCTGGGTGTAGGGGAACAGCGGGGCGGCATTGCCCAGCACGTCGACCCATACCGACTTCGAGAAGAGCACGAACAGCACCGCCGAAATCAGGCCGCCGTAGCCGCCCAGCAGCGCGCCGCGCGTGGTCAGGCCCTTCCAGTACATGGAGAGGATCAGCACCGGGAAGTTGGCTGCTGCCGCAACGCCGAAAGCCAGACCGACCATGAAGGCGATGTTCATCTTCTCGAACATGATGCCGAGCACGATGGCGACGAAGCCGAGGCAGATCGTGGCGATCTTGGAGACGCGGATTTCCGACGCTTCCGAAGCCGTCCCTTTCTTGATGACTCGGGCGTAGATATCGTGCGAAATCGCCGAAGCGCCCGCCAGCGCCAGACCGGACACCACCGCCAGGATGGTGGCGAAGGCCACTGCAGCGAGGAAGCCGAGCAGCATGTTGCCGCCGACCGCCTTGGCCAGGTGCATGGCAACCATGTTGCCGCCGCCGACCAGCTTGCTGGTGATGTCGCCGCCTTCGAAGAAGTCCGGGTTCTGGCCGACGATGATGATGGCAGCCAGGCCCATGAAGAAGATGACGTTGAAGAAGTAGGCCACGAAACCGGAAGCGTAGAGCACCGACTTGCGGGCTTCCTTGGCGTCGGTCACGGTGAAGAAGCGCATCAGGATGTGCGGCAGGCCGGCGGTACCGAACATCAGGCCCAGGCCGAGCGAGATGGCAGTGACCGGATCGGCCAGCAGGGAACCGGGGTGCATCATGCGCTCGCCCAGTTTGTGCACCGACATCGCCTGATCGACCAGCTTCTGGTACGAGAAACCGAATTCGTTCATCGCCAGCAGCATCACCAGCGTGCCGCCGGAGAGCAGCATGACGGCCTTGATGATCTGCACCCAGGTGGTGGCGACCATGCCGCCGAAGGTGACGTACACCATCATCAGGATGCCGACCACGAAGATGGCGATGTTGTAGTCCAGACCGAACAGCAACTTGATGAGCTGGCCGGCGCCGACCATCTGCGCGATCAGGTAGAAGCAGACCACGGTCAGCGAGGAAATCGCAGCCATGGTGCGCACCCGGCCCTGGTCGAGGCGGTAGGCGGTGATGTCGGAGAAGGTGAACTTGCCGAGGTTGCGCAGGCGTTCAGCCATCAGGAACAGGATGACGGGCCAGCCGGCGAAGAAGCACAGCATGTAGATGTAGCCGTCGTAGCCCGAGGTGTAGACCATGGCGGTCAGACCGAGCAGGGTGGCTGCCGACATGTAGTCGCCGGCAATCGCCAAGCCGTTCTGGAAGCCGGTGATGCCGCCGCCGGCCGTGTAGAAGTCCGACGTCGACTTGGTGCGGCTGGCCGCCCAGTAGGTGATCCCCATGGTCAGCGCCACGAAGATGCAGAACATGATGATGGCGTGCCAGTTGGTCGCCTGCTTTTCCGTCGCGCCGACAGCGTCGGCGGCAACGGCAACAGCGCACAGGCTCAAGAGGCCCAGCGCGGAAATGAGCTTACGCATTACTTTTCCTCCTTCCAGGCGTCGCGGACGATTTCCTGCGACAGGGCATCGAATTCCGTGTTGGCACGGCGGACATAAATCACCGTGGTTACCCAGAAGAAGATGAAGAGGAACAGCTCCAGGGTGACGCCGACCGTCCACCGCGAACCTTCGGCAATCGGATTGCCGAGCGACTCGGGGGCGAAAGCCACCACCAGCACGAAGCCGTAAAACAAGGTCAGCACGATCCCGGCGAGCGTCCATGCGAACCGCCCCCGCTTGCTGACCAACTCCTGGAATTTGGGATTGTCCCGCATCCTTTCATACATTGCGCTGCTCATAACCATTCTCCTTATTCATAATTATAAATAACAGCGCGGGCATTGTATCTTATATAGGAGCCGATAACCTTACATGCGGTGTAAGCTTCCGCTTTCTTTTCATCGACCCCGCAGCAAACTCATGAGCAGCATAGATCTGGATACCGCCGGCCACGTTGCCACCCTCAGTCTGTCCAACCCGGGCAAGCTCAACGCCATCGACCTGTCCATGTGGCGCGCGCTCAGGCAAATCATGGACGAACTGGCGGCAAGCCGGGAAATACGCTGCGTCGTCATACGCGGCGCGGGCGAGGAAGCTTTTGCCGCGGGCGGTGATCTGGAGGAATTCGTCACTGCCCGTGCCACGCTGGAACAGGCGCTCCACTACCACGCCGAAGTGGCGGCTGCGCTAGAGGCGATTGCCGATTGCCCGCATCCCACCATCGCCATGATCGGCGGTGCCTGCGTCGGTGGCGGTCTGGAAATCGCCGCCGCCTGCGATCTGCGCATCGCCAGCAGCCATTCGTGTTTTGGCGCGCCCATCAACAAGCTCGGGTTTTCCATGTATCCCGGCGAGATGCAGGGTCTGCTCCAGTTGGCAGGGCCGGCGGTGGTCAAGGAAATCCTGCTGGAAGGACGCATCCTGACGGCTACCGAAGCCTATGAAAAAGGCTTGCTCACCCGCGTCGTGGCCCCGGAAGAACTGGCCGATGAAATCAGTGCCAGCGTGGCGCGCATCTGCCAGGGCGCGCCCCTGGTGGCGGGCTGGCACAAGCAGTGGATCAAGCGCTTGCAGAGCGGCGCGCCATTGAGCGCAGCGGAAAAAGCTGCGTCTTTCGCCTTTCTGGAAACAGAAGACTACCGCGAGGGGCTGGCGGCCTTTCTGGAAAAGCGCAAGCCAAAATTCAAGGCGTGTTGATCAGGCTCCGAGCACGGTGTGCAGCATTTTTGCCGACAGCAGCACCAGCACGCCGGCAAATATCTTCTTCAAGGTGGCTACTGGCAGGCGGTGGGCCAGACGCGCGCCCAGCGGCGCGGTCAATGTCGATACCAGGCCGATCAGAACCAGGGCCGGCAAATACACATAGCCGACCGACCAGGACGGCAGTCCGCCGCTGCCCCAGCCGTTGATCAGGTAACCCGCTGCCCCGGCCAGCGCGATCGGCAGGCCGATGGCCGCCGAAGTGCCAATGGCTTCCTGCATCCGGACGTTGCACCAGGTCATAAAAGGCACCGACAAGGTGCCGCCGCCGATGGCCACCAGCGATGAAATGCCGCCGATGAACCCGCCCACGCCTGCCAGGCCGAGGCTGCCCGGCAGGCTGCGCGAAGGCTTGGGTTTGATGTTCAGCACCATCTGCAGCGACACGTAAGCCATGAAACAGGCGAAGAACAGCGCCAGGGTGCTGCTGTTGGCGCGGGTGGCAAGAAAAGTGCCGGCAAAGGTGCCCAGCAGCACGCCCGGCGTCACGCCGCGCACGATTTCCCAGCGCACCGCGCCGTGGCGGTGATGCGCGCGCAGGCTGGAAATGGAGGTCAGCACGATGGCCGCCATCGAGGTGCCGAGCGCCAGATGCACCAGGTGCTCCGGCGGAAAACCCTGCGCGGCGAACAAGGTCGTCAGCATCGGCACCATGATGCCGCCGCCGCCCACGCCCAGAAGGCCGGCAAAGAAGCCGACGAAAGCGCCCAGCAGGAGATAGGCGGCGAGCCATTCGATAGCCATTGACGATGTTCCGCGATGTTTTGAAATGTCGTAAACGAAAACAGGTGGCAGACGATCTGCCACCTGTTGAATGAAGTCCCCGCATGTGCCGTCAGGCCGGCATCCTGAACCGGAGTTCAGAGTGGTTGCTTTCCTTTCGCATCAGGTGCGTTCGTGAAGAACGCGCACAACAGCGAGGTTTTGGTCGGCAACCGATGCCAATCAGCATTGGTTCAAGGAATCTATGGCCTTAACAAACACCGCAGGGAGCAATCGGCGGGTTTTCCGCTGCCGCTGGTCGAACCTCGGTGAAGGTTCAGAGGTCCAGCGGCTGCTGCGAAACCAGCACGGTGTCCAACCGTGCACCCATGTCCTGAATTCTACCCCTCAGGTCAGGCGATGCAAGCATTACCGCACCTTCTTCGCCCTCCTTGCCGGCCAGACGCTCGTGCGCGATGTTCAGGGCCGCCATGACGGCGACGCGTTCGGCGATGGTGTTCTTGGTTTTCTGGGCGATTTCGCGCATCTTGCCATCGACCAGTTCGACCGCCGCCATGAGCGCCGGGCGTTCTTCGATGTGGCAGGCCACGCGGTATTCGCGGCCCATGATCTTGACGTCGAGAAAATTCGGCTCGGCGCTCATGTCAGACTTCCTCGGGCAAGGGGTTCTCGGGCAACTGGTCGACCAGTCCGGTCAGGCGCTCGCGCGCGCTGTCCATGGCGGTGCGCAGGTTCAGGCGTTCGTGGTCCACGGTGGCGAGCTGATTCTTCAGCACGTCGTTTTCGGCACGCAACTGCTTGACCAGGGCAAGCACCTGTTCGATTTTGTCTTCGAGCGCAGTGAGTTCGGCATTCATGGCGCGCACTATAGAGGCGTAAAGCTAAACGAGTCAAGGACTAAGCGGCTATTTTCAAAGTGTTTTATCGCAAGCGTCGGGGCTTTTGCAGGCGAGTTGCGGCGCGGCTGAGCCGAGGCCGGTAGAATGCGGCCTCCATCGTTGTCTACAGGCCGTCCATGCCTTCTCTGCGCCGCGCCGCGCTGACCCTCCTCCTGCTGGCCCTGCTGGCCCTGCTGGCCATCGTGCTGTCGCTCCTGAGCGGCAGTTTGACGGTGGCACCTGGCGAGTTGTGGGCGGCGCTGACTGGGGCGACCACGGGGCCGGGGGCGCTGGTGCTGGATCTGCGTCTGCCGCGCGCCCTGGCGGCGTTTGCCTGCGGCGGGCTGCTGGCGCTGTCCGGCGCGCTGATGCAGGTGCTGCTGCGCAATCCCCTGGCCGACCCTTACGTGCTCGGAATTTCTGGCGGCGCTGGCGTGGGAGCCATTTTCGGCCTGTTTTTCGGACTGGCGCTGTGGGCGGTCGATGTGCTGGCGTTTGCCGGGGCCCTGCTTGCCATGTTCACTGTTTTCGGTCTGGCGCGTGGCGACGGCAGCTGGACGCAAACCCGCCTCCTGCTCACCGGCGTGATCGTCGCCGCCGGCTGCGGCGCGCTGATTGCGCTGATGCTCTCGCTCGCCGAGGAAGGCCGGGTGCACGGCATGCTGTTCTGGCTGATGGGCGATCTGGGGCAAACCTTCACTTGGTGGCCGGCGATGCTGGTGCTGGTGCTGGCGCTGCTCATCAGCCTGCCTTTTGCCCGCGAACTGAATCTGCTGGCGCGCGGCCTGATGCAGGCGCAGGCTTTCGGCGTGGCCGTCGGGCGGCTGCGTTTCATCGTCTATGTGCTGGCCTCGCTGGCGACGGCGGCGGCAGTGACCACGGCGGGCTCGATCGGTTTCGTCGGCCTGGTGGTGCCGCATCTGGTGCGTCTGGCGATCGGCAACGATCAGCGCGTGCTGCTACCGGCGGCGGCGCTGGCCGGCGGCGCGCTGCTGGTGCTGGCCGACACGGCGGCGCGCACCGTGATCGCCCCGCAGCAACTGCCGGTCGGCGTGCTTACCGCCCTGATCGGCGTGCCGGTGTTCCTCTTCCTGCTGGCAAGGCAGCCGCGATGAACGCACCGGCAAGCCCGCAGACCCCGACCGCGCCGCTCCTGGCGGCGCGGAATTTGGTGGTCGAAGTCGGCGGCAGGCGGGTGGTCGATGGGCTGGCGTTCGATCTGGCGGCGGGCGAAAGCCTGGCCATTCTCGGCCGCAACGGGGCCGGTAAATCGACGCTGCTGACGACGCTGGCGGGTTTGCGCGCGCCGGCGCGGGGCGAAGTTTTGCTCGCCGGTACGCCCTACCCGCAACTCAGCCCGCGCGCAGCGGCCCTGCGGCGCGGCTGGCTGGGCCAGTTTCAACAAGACCCCTTCGGTGCCAGCGTGCTGGAAACGGCGCTGGCCGGACGCCACCCGCATCTCGGGCGCTGGGACTGGGAATCCGCTGCCGACGGCGACCGGGTGCGCGCCGCTTTGCAACGCTTCGGCCTGAATGGCATGGAAGCGCGTCAGGTGCATACCCTCTCCGGTGGCGAGCGCCAGCGCCTGGCGCTCGCCACCCTGCTGGTGCAGGCCCCGCCCCTGTATTTGCTGGATGAACCCTTGTCGCACCTGGATCTCAACCACCAGATGGCCGTCTTGAGCCTGTTTTCCCAACTCGCCCGCGAGCAGGGCGCGGCAGTCGTCATGGTCCTGCACGAACCCGCCCTGGCCCACCGTTTCTGCGACCGCGCCCTGCTCGTGCATGGCGACGGCCGCTGTGTCCAGGGCACGGCGGACGACGTCCTGACCGCCGACCAGCTATCCGACCTCTACGCCTACCGCCTGCGCCAGATCAGCGACGGCGGCCAGCGCTGTTTCATTCCGGAGTGAGGCAATCGCCGTCGTGTGGCTCGGCACAGTGCTAAATATTTTATTGACATAAATCCGAAAATTCATGACGATGGGTTTGTCCGTCCCCAAAGAAACCCGTCATGGATTCCCCCGCCAGCCACGACCAGAATTTCAAGAACCTGATTCTCGACTACCCGCGTCAGGCGCTGGCATTCTTCGCGCCGAGCGAAGCGGCTAGCATCGACGACACGGCGCGCATCACGCCGATCCGCCAGGAGCAGTTGAAAAACCGCCTCGGCGACCGCTTCCACGAACTCGACGTACCGCTGCTCGTCGAATGGCCGGACGGACGGCGCATGGCGCTCCTCTTTCTGCTCGAAGAAGAAAGCGACCCACGGCGCTTCTCCATCCACCGCCTCGGCCACTACTGCCTCGACCTCGCCGAACTCTGCCAGACCGAGCGCATCGTGCCGGTGGTGATCTTCCTCAAAGGCAGCCCGCGCATCCGCAAACACCTGCAACTGGGCAGCGAGCATTGTGTTTTCCTGTCCTTCCGCTACCTGTACCGCATCCTCGACGAGCTGCCGGCCGAAAAATTCAAGGACAGCGGCAACATCGTCGCCCGCCTCAATCTGCCCAACATGGCCTATTCGCGACAGGCCATCGTCGACATCTACGTCCAGGCGCTGCGAGGCTTGCTGCAACTTGAACCCGATCAGGAAAAACGCCTCAAATACATGGACTTCGTCGACATTTACAGCCAACTGGACGACAATGAAAAACAGCTTTTCAGCGAAAAATACCCACAGGAGAAACAAACCATGATGACCTGGAGCGAACGCATGCGGGCCGAAGGCCGGGAACAGGGCATTTTGCAAGGAATGCAAATCGGTGAACAGAGAGGTGTGCAACAAGGCATGCAGCAAGGCGAACTCACCGTCCTCATGCGCCAGCTCACCCGCCGTTTCGGGCCGCTCGATGCGGCAACGCACGAGCGGCTGCAAAACGCCGGTTCAGACGAGCTGGAGCAATGGGCCGACAACTTTGTGGACGCCCGCACGCTGGGCGAAGTATTTTGCTGCCGCTGAATCGAGGCGTGAGCGGAATACCCGTTCAGCGCGCCCAGCAGTTGGTGCCGCTGGAGGTTTTCTTGCCGGTGTGGGCGAGCGACAGGGTGCCGCAGGCGTCGTCGGACATGGCTCCGGTCGGCGCGGCTTGCAGGGTGTAGGCGGTGGCGGTGGAGCCAGCCGCCAGTGACAGATTGTAGAAAGTTGAACCGCCTTCTCGCGGCGTCGCCTGGAAAGGCAGGTCGGCCGAAGCGGTGGGATAGGTTCCTGTCACCGTGTAGCGGCGTTCCATGAACTGCGCCAGTTCCATCAGCGCAGCCTGCGCGTCGGTACGGCGCGCCTTGCGCAGGTACTCCTGGTAGGAAGGCAGGGCAATCGAGGCCAGGATGCCGATGACGGCCACGGTAATCATTAGTTCGATCAACGTGAAGCCGCGCCCGGCATGGGGTTTCATTGCGGGCCTCATTTTCATCTCCCAATCTGGCGCCAGGTCTGGCGGCCTTCGCTCAGGGGGGCCGTGCCTTCGATGTAATCCTTGTCCGTTCCGCCGCCGCCTCCGGGTTTTTCGATCCAGATACGCTGGCCGGTGCTGGCCCCATTACCGCTGCCAAACTTGTCGCCCAGGATCAGGGCCGTCGCCAGATCGGCGGGCGGCGCGCAGGCGCTGCCGGTGCAGGCGGGGAAACCGTCGAACAGCCCGTCGATCGGTGCGCCGGTGGCGGGGTCGACGGCAAACTGGCGGCTGCGCCCGGAGGGCACGCAGGGGTCGGTGGCGGTCGGGTAGTAGAGGGTGCTGGTGAACCAGAGAATGCCGTATTGCAGGCGCGAATCGCTGATCTGGCGCTCGTGGCCGTGGTCGCTGCCGACGATCAGATTGACGTACCAGCCGCGTTGCGTACTCCAGTCCGGCGTGTTGGCCGTCATCGTGACGTCGAAACCATGAGTGCCTGCGCCGGTGATCGTCTGCTGCAACAACTGCGAACGTGTCACCGTCGCGCCCTTGTCCCAGATGGTGTAGAAACTTTGCTGGCCGCCCCGGTTGCGGTCGTTGCGTTCGAGGTTCTTGCCGGTGCCGAAATGCACGAGCAGGCCGTCGCGCTGCGGGTGGCGGCTGACGCTGGGTTTGCTGGTGATGGCCTGACAGCCGTCCGGCAGGCTGGTGCACGGCGCGGAAAACAGCGGCTGGCCGGATAGCCCGAGGCTCGGCGTGGCGGTGCTGAAATCGAATTTCCACAGATTGCCGAACAGGTCGCCGGCATAGACCGCGTCGACCAAACCGTCGCCGTCGCTATCGACCACCGCTGGCGAGGCCAATCCGTTTGGTCGGTTGCCGCCGCTCGGGTCGGCGGCGTATCCCGCGCCGGTATCGAGCTTGTGGCGCAGCGAGCCGTCGGCCAGATTGACTACGTAGAGCACGGCATTGCCGGTGGTGCTGGCCTTGCCGTCGGCGACGGTGTTGTTGTAACCGTTGCCGAAGATGGCGACCCAGTGGCCGCCGCGCAACTGGGCGATGACCGGGCGGCTGAAGGTATAGCCGAGATCGGGATCGCCGAATTGCTTGCCGCCGCTCTCGCTGCCGTCGTCGGTGAATTCCCACTGGACGATGCTCGCCGCGTTGGCGGCGCTGAAGTTCGCGGGATCGCTCACATCCAGCGCGTAGATGCCCTGCCCGCCGGCATTGAGGCCGCCGACCAGCAGGGTTTTCCAGGCCGTGCCGATCTTGGCGTCGGCGATGACGGGTGTGCCATCAACGTAATACTGGTGGGTGTCGGTGTCTTTTGCCAACTGGTTCAGCTTGCCGATCAGCATCGACGGGATGTAAGCCAGTTTCTCGCTGCCGCTTTCGGCATCGAACGCATGCAGCATGCCGTCGTTGGCGCCGACGTAGACCATGCCGCTGCGGTTCTTTTTGGCACTGCGGAAAGTGCTGTAGGCCGCATCGCTGTAACGTTCGGACGGCGGGCCGACGAATTGCGGCGCGGAGTTGATGATGTCGCCGAGGCGGCCCGGGCGCGTGCGGTAGGGATTGCCCTCCTTGCTGACGTCGCCGCGCAGGTAGGCGATCACGTTTCTCTGCTCGGCTGCCGTGTCGGCCAGAGCGGCGCGCTGCGCCGTGCTCAGGCTGTCGTAGGCGAAAGCCGTGCCGGTGCTGCCGTTGCGGGTGAGGATGACGCGGCTGCCATGCGCTGGAATCTTGCTCGCAGCATCCCATTGGTGGATCCGGCGCAGAGAGCTGCCGTCGTCGTTGAGCGCCAGCTTGTAGGCGTTGAGATGCCCTTGCCAGCCTTCGCTGTCGAAGGATGCCTGGTAGAGCATGGTGCTGCTGCTGGCCTGACCGGAACTGGCCGAGGTGCGGGCGAAGGAGCCGGCCTGCTGGCGGATGTCTCGCATGGCCATTTCCAGGGCCTTGCTCAGTTCGTCGGCGTTGTCGGCGGTGAAGTAGAGGCCGTGGCCGTATTCGGCGGCGTCCTGCAACATCTGGTTCTTCAGGGTGAAGCCGACGGTGTAGGTGCGCAGGTTCTGCGCTGTGAAATCGGGGTCGTTGTAGCTCTTGCCAGCGTTATCGTTACCGGTTTTGCGCATGTCGATGTCGTAGGCAAACTTGGCGATGTCGTCGAGATAGAGCGTCGCCCCTTCGCCGTCGCCGGAGGTGTTGAAACCGTCCGAGTACTGCGGGAAATTGGGTGCCTCGCTTTCGTTCGTGGTGGGTGCCTTGCCGTCCCAGTTGGGCAGGCTGCCGGTGCCTTTGTCCGGGTCGTCGCTGGGGAAAGTCCGGTCGTAGGTGGGCAGGCCGTCGGTAATGACGACAGTGAAATTCTTCTGGCAGCGGTACTGGATCGGGCTGGTGTGGGTGCCGCTGTTGTACTGGCTCGACAAGCCACGGAAATAGCGCGTGATCTCGTACATGGTTTCGGCCAGCGGCGTGTTGGTTTCGGCGGTGATGCCGCCGATTGCCGTTACCAGGGCGGAAGTGTCGGTACTGGTGCGGGTCGAGCAATTTGCGGCGATCCTTCCGCCGGGGCCGCTGTCTCCGTTCTTTCCGCTGATCGGCGCATTGAAAACGCTGTAGCCGAAACGCACACCAACCGTATTCTTTACCAGATTCTGCGCCACTTCACGCGCCACCTTCATGCGGTGTTCGCTGGGTACGGCACCGCTGCTGACCGCCGCCTCGAAGGCAGCGGCTGTGGCATAGGTATCGAGCAGAAAGCGCAGATAGCGCCGCTCGTAACGTGTGCCATCTTCATCTTTCGCCGGATTGGGCAGCTTGAGGCAGATGGTGCCCGCGCCGCTGTTTTTCCTGAATGCCCAGGTATTTGCCGCGCAATTCACCTGTTTGAAACTGCCGGTTCCATTGAAGTAACTGCTGTCGCTGATTTTGCTCCACGTCTTGCAGCTCACTACGCCCTTGGAGGTTTGCTGCTCGGAGCAATACTCCGACTCTGGGTAACTTGCTGCCGAATCAAAATCCTTGTGCCACAGAAGCTGGTTCATACTCCCCGAGTTGTCGATCAGCAGCATTACGTTGGGATCGACGGAAGCGGCGATCTCCAGCGGCCCGGTGGCCAGTTCGAGGTCGTTGGGGCCGGTGGGGGTCTGGGCGCTGCCCGGCGCGCTGAGGGCGAAGGCGAACAGAACGGCGAGGCGGATGGGGAGTGCGAGGGGTTTCATGGCGGTTCTCCGCGTCAATAGCGTTTCTTGTAGGTGGTTTGCAGGACGACGCAACTGGCCGCGCCCTGCCCGGCGGCCCAGGCGGTCAGGCGGTAGTAGTCGTAGCCGCCGGAACTGGAGTCGCTCAGATCGTCCGGCTCGCGCCGGTTCAGGTCTTCGAGCAGGTAACGTGGCTCTGCTGCCAGATCGTTGATTGCCGTGTCGTAGCTGCGCACCGCCGCGCCTTGCCATAAGGCGTCGGCATCGGCGCAACTGAGGTCGATGCGGGTCGCGCTGCCAAGGGCGGTCAGGTTGTAGACGCAGTTTTCCGGGCTGGCGGTGCACAGGGCGTCGCGGCCGATCAGGTTTTCATCGCTGGCGTCGAGCGCTGCCAGCCAGCGTTCGCCTTCGCGCAAGGCGGCTTCCGCGCCCTGCAAGGCGAGGTTCTGCAGGCGCAGGTTGGCGGCCATGCGCTCTTCGAGAATGGAGGCGCGCATGCCGGCCAGGGCGACGATGCTGATAATCAGCAGCAGCACGATGCCGACGAGAAGAACCATGCCGCGCTGGGCGGCGGGACGGTGGGCGGGAGTCATCGGTTGCGCAGGGAGAAGGTGGAGGTGAACTGCTGGCTGAGGGTGCAGTTGCCGGTGCCGCTGCTTAGATCGAGTTGTACTTGCAGGGCATTGCCGTCCTGGGTGAATTGCAGGTTGTCCACGCCGCCGACGATTTCCAGCGCGCCGTCGTCATGCGTACTGGTGCAGCGCAGGCGTCCATCCGTGACGGCGAAGGCGGTGGTGACGATTTCGTTGGCGTCGAGCGGCGCGCCGAGGCAGTCGGTAATGACGCCGTCCGGTTCGTCGTCATCGACGTAGCGGCGGTAGCGCAGGCTGATGTTGTCTGCCGCGATCGTCCATGCGGCTGCGGCATTCAGCGCCTCCCCGATCGGGCGGCTCGGGTCGCTGCGGTAGCCCGCCTTGTACACCTCGTCGCCAATGGCGGCGAAGGCGACGCGGGCGTTTTCCTGCACCCGGCCCAGGCTGTCGTTGAGGCAGGCATTCTCGCGGCTGCCGAGAAACACCGACAAAGTGGCGGCGAGGATGAGCAGGCCGATGGCCAGCGTAATCATCAGCTCGACCAGGGACAGGCCGCGCTGGCCACCCGGCGTCGCGGGCAAGATGCGGCGCGGGGTGTGGTGAGGAGTGCGCTCGAATGTGCGGCGGGCCATGTCAGATTTCCGTCGTATGGTCGAAGGCGACGCGGCCGCCGTCGTCGCCGCAATCACCGCCGGATTTGCGGATGCAGCCCCGGTCGTCGACCCAGCTGACGCTGACCGTCACCCGGTTGTCGACCACGCTGACGCTGGCCTGATACGTGTCGCCAAGCTGGTTTTCGACGTTCTGGCACCAGCCGACCAGCACGCCGACCGGCGCGGCGCAGTCGCCGGTATGGCCGACGGCAGTGCCTTGGGCGCGGATGCGCTCGGTAACGTCGATGGCGAGAAAAGTGGCCTGCGTGCGCAGCATGGCGCTGTGATTGCTGCGCAGGGTCTGCATCTGCAAGGCGGCCAGACCGAGCAGACCGAAGGCGAGCACGAAGATCGCCACCAGCACTTCGAGCAGGTTGAAACCGCGCTGGCGGCGCATGGATGGCGATGGGCAGGTCGGCAGGCGGGAGGGTGGTGCGGGGGGTGTCATGCGCAGCCCCCCGTGTTGGCCTGGACGCGCCCACCCAGGCTGACGACGACGCAGCGGGTGATGCCGTCGAGGCTGATTTCGATCTGCGCGGCGTCGCTGCGCCCCATGTTGCCGTAGGCGATGCCGCCCGCCGGGCCGCTGACGCTCAGGCTGCCGCCCGGCGCATCCCACAGGCGCAGCACGTTGTTGCCGGCGACGACCTGCCAGCCGCCGCTCCAGTTTTCACTGTTGGCGCAGGCATCGCCGCTGCCGGGAGGCAGGCTGACCGGACACAGGCTGACCGAGGCGTTGCGGGTGACGGCTTCGGAACGGGCGAGATGCAGGGCGGCGACGAGATCGTTGGTGGCCGAAATGACGCGGCTGCTGACCACGAAACGGTTGAACGAGGGGGCGGTCATGGCGGCCAGAATGGCCACGATGGCGACAACGACCATCATTTCGATCAGTGTGAAACCGGCAACGGAGAAAATTCTGCAAAGCTCGTGCGGTGGCCTAAAATCCGGCCTTTGTCCCTGCCAACGGAAAACTGCCATGACTTGACCTCGATATTCATTTCGCACCGAGCAGCCTGATCAGGACATTGCAATTTCCACACTTTCTGCACGTTTTCCTGTTGCAGATGCTGCGCCCCGCCTCCTTCCGGCTGTGTACGAGCCGTAGCGAGGCATTTCGTTGTTTGTTCACCACTGCGCATTTGTTCCGGCCCGGGACTCTCGGGAGAACGAATGTTTCCTGCGATGCCTTGCCTGCGGCATGACGGTGTTAGGGCAAGGGCATCTTGAACAGGGCCACGTTAATGCTACGGGGGTCATCATGATGTATTACTTACACAATGTCAAGCGATAGAATGGACAATATACCCTGGCGCTTGCGCCAGGAACTGAACCGCCTGGGTCTGTCACAGGCCGAGGCTTCCCGCCTGATCGGGGAGGGGCCGCAGGGACTGCGCGACGTCTGCACCGGCAGAAAGCGCGCTTCGGCGGAATTGCTCGGGCAATTGGCGGAAAAGGCGGCCATCGACGTCGTCTATGTGCTGACCGGGCGCTTCGCCACGGATGAGCACACAGGCCGGGCCGCGCGCGCAATGACGGCGGACGAGCAAATCCTGCTCGACAACTACCGGCAGAGTTCGCGGGATCGTCAGGCGCTGCTCAACGCGACCTGCGCGATCTTTGCCGAATCCAGCCCCGGCAAGGCGGATGCTTGAAGGCGGGCGGAACGAAAACGGCTGCTGTCGTATAAGCTGGCATTTTTTTCCGGAGTGACCTCCATGAGCATCAGCCATCAGGAACGCATGCAGAAGAAGAAGGCCGTGATCGACGGCAAGATCGATGCGGCAAAAGTGGCGCGCGGCGTGCTGGTGGTGCATACCGGCAACGGCAAGGGCAAGTCGAGCGCCGCTTTCGGCGTGCTGGCGCGGGCCTTGGGGCACGGGCAGCGGGCGGCGGTGGTGCAGTTCGTGAAGGGGCGCAGCGATACCGGAGAAGAAGCTTTTTTCCGCCAGCAACCCGGCGTGAACTGGCATACCGGCGGCGAGGGTTTTACCTGGGAAACTCAGGACAAGGCGCGCGACGCCGCCGCCGCGCAGGCGGCCTGGGCCGTGGCTTGCGGGCATCTGGCGGACCCCGGCATTGATCTGGTGATTCTCGATGAACTCACCTATGCCTTCAAATACCAGTGGCTCGACCTGGATGCCGTCTGCGCTGCGCTGCGCGCGCGAGCGCCGATGCAGCACGTGATCGTTACCGGTCGCGGCGCGCCGCCTGCCTTGCGTGAACTCGCGGATACGGTGAGCGACATCGGCATGGAAAAACACGCTTTTCAGGCTGGGGTGCAGGCCATGCCGGGGCTGGAGTGGTAATCGGGGCAGCCATCCGGTTGGCGCAAATTTCACTGTTTGGGAAACGCTGAGCCAATCTGTTCGCCTTGAGCTTGTCGAAGGGCATCACCTGCAACATCAGGGGCTTCGACAGGCTCAGCCCGAACGGTTTTGATTGATTCAGAATTTCCTTTGCTGCTTGCGGCAGCATTCGCCGCTACCGTCAGGTTTGCCCTGTTTGTACGCTGAACCGCATCAATCTTCCGTTTTTGCGAAGTTTTACTGCGCATATCGATGGTTTTTCGGAAGGCAGTAGGCGTCTACAATCAGGCCGTTTTTTTCTGGAGACAAGCATGAACAAATTTCTTGCATTGGTGGCCGCCGTCGTCGTCGGCTTTACGCTCAACATCAGCGACGCCGAAGCACGGCGCATGGGTGGCGGCGGTTCCATGGGCATGAAGCGGCAGATGACGCCGCCGCCCAAGAACAACACGGCCCAGCAGGCGCCCAAGCAGCAACAGGCGGGCGCACCGGGCCAGCAGGCGCAGCCCAAGCGTTCCTGGATGGGTCCGCTGGCGGGTCTGGCCGCTGGTCTGGGCTTGGCGGCACTGGCTTCGCACCTGGGTTTTGGCGAGGAAATGGCCAACATCATGCTGATCGCTTTGCTGGCGATTGCCGCGCTGATGCTGTTCCGCTACTTCACGCGTAACAAGAGCGCCCCGGCACAAGGCTTGCAATACGCGGCGGCGGGTCAGGGCGGCGGACAGGCGGTGCGGCCGCAATTCACGCCGGTAACCGATGCAGCAGCGGGCGTGCAGGGTGGTGCCGTGGGCGGTGCGATGGCCAATGCGGCACCTGCCTCCGGCGGCAACATCCCGGCGGATTTCGATACGGCGGCTTTCGTGCGCAACGCCAAGGTGAATTTCATCCGCCTGCAAGCGGCGAACGACGCCGGCAACCTGGACGACATCCGCGAATTCACCAGCCCGGAAGTCTTTGCCGAAGTGAAACTGGCCATCGAAGAGCGTAACGGCGCGACGCAGGAAACCGACGTGGTGCAATTGGACGCCGAGGTGCTCGACGTGACCGAGGAAGAACGCCGCTACATCGTCAGCGTGCATTTCAGCGGCCAGATCCGCGAAGAGCGCAACGGCCCGGTCGAGAACTTCTCAGAAGTCTGGCACATGACCAAGCCGACCGACGGCAGCCGGGGCTGGGTGATTGCCGGGATCGAGCAGGCGTAAAGCGCACCGCGACGCAAAAATGGCCGCAGGTTTGCGGCCATTTTTTTGCGCGTGGTTTTTTGTGCAAAACCGCGCCGAATGAACCCTCAGCCCTGTACTTCCATCGCCCAGTTGAGCGCTTCGAGGTGGCAGTCGGTGGCTTCTTCCGGGGTGATGGCGCAGCGTTCGGTGGCCTGCTGCAGGCGTTCGGGGTGTTTGAAGCCCTGCTCGCAGGCGATGGCGAGGTCGAGGAAGGGGTAGTACGGGCCTTGCTGTTCGAGCAGCGCGGCGCGCACTTCGTCGGCCAGCGACAGCGGGGCGATGGCCTTGGCCAGGGGTACTTGCAGGACGATGTCGGCGAGCGACAGCAAACCGACCAGGAAGAGCGGTTCGCCCTGCCCCGGGGCCCTGGCCAGCAGTTCCAGCATGCGGGCGCGCACCAGGGCGATTTCCAGCGCTGCCGAGGTGCGCCCGTTGTTGGCGTCCGGCGCGCAGGCGAGCAGGATCAGCCAGCGGTAGAGGCGTTCGCGGCCGAACATGAGCAGCGCGTGCTCGATCGAGGTGACGGGTTCCTGCGGCTGGTAGGCAGCGGAATTCACGTAGCGCAGGAGGCGCAGCGAGAGCGCGGCGTCCTGCTTCAGCAGGCTGGCGATTTCCTTGGTGTCGCCGTCGGCGCGCAGCTTGGAAATCAGGGTGGCGATGTGCAGGGTGCCCGGGCCGGGCTCGCGCTTGCCCCATTCTTCGCGGCTGGTGACGAAATCGCCGTGGAAGAGGCCGGCCCCGATCTTGTGGGCAAAGCGGAAATCTTCCAGCGCCGGCAGATCGCGCACCAGCCAGCGCGCCTTGCTGTTCTGCCCGGTTTGCAACTGGCGCAGGCGGGTGCAGTGATTGGGGTAGAGCGTGGGGGCGTGCAGGGTGATGAATTGCGCCAGCGGCAAGGCGGCGCTGTATTCCTGAATCACCAGCGGATCGGGCAGGCAGATGTGGAAACCGGCGGCCTGGCGCTGCTGCAGCGCGGCGACCAGCGCCGCCGGGGCCAGGCTGCCCGCTTCGGGCAGGGGCGGGGCCAGCATCAGCATGATCTGCCGGGCCGGCAGCTTGTCGAGCAGCGGATCGGTCAGGAAGGAATCGGGAATCTCGATGCAGGCTTGGCGCTGTCCGAGCAGGCGGTCGATGCGCGCATCGAGCAAATGACCGATGAGGATTTCAGCGTACAGATGGCGCAGCCGGCTGCTGCTGTGGCGGATATTCTGACGCGCCGCTTCCTGGAGCGAAAACTGGTAGGCAACGATGCGCTGGTTTTCATCGAGAATCGGCTCGCGGCACAGATAGGTGGCGGCGGTTTCGGCATTCTGCGCTGCCTGCATGGCATCCTGCGCCGAAACGATGGCCGGGGGAGCCGTTTTTTCCGGGGTGACTGCGACTGGAGCAAGCGCATCCCGCGCCGGCGTGGCCGGCGCTACATTCCCCGCTGTATTACCTCCTGCATCACCCAGCAAACGGCCAAAAATTTTCTTGAACACGACGCCTCCGATGATTCGATTTATGCGGCCATTATAAGAGAAGGTTTTTGCGTGGCATCGGCATTTATCGACCGCCGTGGCGGGAAAGGCGGCGCGATTCAGGCTTCGCGCATGATGCGCCAGTACTGGAATTTGAGCGCGGCGACGGCACCGCCGACGATGGCGGCCAGCGCCAGGAAGGAGCCGAGTGCCAGCGTGGATACGCCGCTCAGGCCCTGGCCGATGGTACAGCCGAGCGCCGTGACGCCGCCAAAGCCCATGAGCGCCGCGCCGATCAGGTGATTGGTGGTGTCTTCGACGCCGGCAAAGCCTTCCCAGCGGAAGCTGCGCGTGGCGAGTGACCAGGCGAGCGACCCGACGAGCAGGCCGAGCACGGTGGCGATGCCCAGGGTCAGCACCCGGCTGCTGTCCGACCACAGCATCAGCCATTCCAGCGTGTAGGCGGTGGGGCCGACGAAGGAAAACGCCTCCATGCGCCCGCTGTTGGTGCCCAGAAAGGCTTCCTGCAGGGTTTCCGGGTGTTCGGCAACATAGCCCAGGTGGCCGCTCACGTACCAGACGCCGACGATCACCAGTCCGCTGCCGATGCCGCCGATCAGGTTGTCCGGCGTCCAGAAATCGCGCCGCGCCAGACTCCAGACGAGCAGCGCGCCGCCGCCGCCATAGACGGCCAGCGCGCCGGCCGCCGTGGCGCTCAATCCGGATTGGCGCAGCAGGCTGGCCAGATCGTTGCCGTTGGGCAGGGGAATGGCCCACGGGTCAAGGAAATTCACCCGCCAGACGGCGAGGATGCCGCGCATCGACATGTAGGCGAATACGCCCAGCACGAGCAGGACGACCAGGGATTTCAGATTGCCGCCGCCAATGCGCAACAAGGTTTTCGAGCCGCAGCCGGAAGCCAGCACCATGCCGAAGCCGAAGCAGAAACCGCCGAGCAGGTAGGAGAGCCAAGGGAGATTCGTGCTGCGGTACAGCGATTTGTTCAAGTCGATCGACCCGGCCAGATCGAGCGAGCCTGCGCCCAGAACAGCGACGCCAATCGCCAGCGCCCACATGCGCATGCGGCTCCAGTCGCCCATGTTCACGATGTCGGCCACTGCGCCCATGGTGCAGAAATGGGTTTTCTGGCCGATCAGGGCGAAGCAGAAGGCGAGCGCGAAGCTCAGACCCAGGATCAGGTTGGGGGACAGCTCGTTCATGTCAGCACTGGTAAAGGGTCGGATCGGTGATGCGGGCGGCGGCAAAACCCGCAGCGCGCAGGCGGCAGGAGTCGCAGACACCGCAGGCGCGGCCTTCGCCATCGGCCTGATAGCAGGAAACGGTAAGGCCGTAATCGACACCCAGGCGCACGCCTTCGCGAATGATGTCGGCCTTGGAAAGATCGATCAGCGGCGCGTGGATATGCACGCCCTGGCCCTCGGCCCCCGCCTTGGTGGCGAGATTGGCCATTTTCTCGAAGGCGGCGATGTATTCCGGGCGGCAATCCGGATAGCCGGAATAATCCACCGCGTTCACCCCGACGAAAATGTCGCGGCTGCCCAGCACCTCGGCCCAGGCCAGCGCCAGCGACAGCATGATGGTGTTGCGCGCCGGCACGTAGGTGATGGGAATGCCGCTCTGCGCGCCGTCGGTGGGCACGGCGAGCGCCGTGTCGGTGAGCGCCGAACCGCCGAATTGCGCCAGCCCGAAATCGATCACCCGCTGCTCCGCAGCGCCCAGCGCCGCCGCCACGCGCTGCGCTGCCGCCAGTTCGGCGCGGTGCCGCTGGCCGTAATCGAAGGACAAACAGTAAGCGGCAAAACCCTGTTCGCGCGCCAGCGCCAGACAGGTGGCCGAATCCAGTCCGCCGGAAAGAAGAACGACTGCTTTTCTCATCATGGGGCGCGAATATACCCGAGGCTAGTGTGCTTCACCGAACGATTGCAGACCATCCAGATCAAGCACGTGAATGCCGCCATATTCGCAGCGCACCAGGCCCGCTTCCTCCAGCGCCTTGATGCCCTGGTTGGTGCGCTGGCGGGAAACGCCGGCGAGATAGCCGAGTTCTTCCTGGGAAATCTGCAGCAGACGCTGGGTGTCCGGATAGAGCACCGGGTTGAACAGGGCGGCCAGCACGCGAGCGATGCGGGTGTCGATGTCGAGCAGGCGCTCGTTCTCCATCATGCCGATGAACTGGCCCAGGCGCTCGTTCAACTGGGTAATCATGTAGCGGTTGAAGGCAATGCTGTGGTCGAGCAGCCACAGGAAGGTGGCGCGGTTCATGAACGCCACGCGGCTGTCGCGGATCGCCATGACGTCGTAGCGGCGCGGCTCTTCCTTCAGGAGCGAGCCTTCGCCAAACCAGCCGCCGTTGCCGATGCCGGTGAGTGAAGTCGTCTTGCCGCTGGTCCAGTGGCTGGTCATCTTGCCCAGGCCGTCGATGATGCCCATCCAGTGCGTGACCGGCTCGCCTTTCATGCAGATGAAGGCACCGGCCGCAAAACGCCGCTCCACCGTCCCGGCCAGGGCGCGCTGCAGCTCCTCCTCGTTCAGCGCCTGCCCCCAGAGGGACGAACGCAGCAACTCCTCATTATTTTTCATTTATTTTCCGGATTGTCTGTCTGGCGACAATTATAAGCAGCAAAGCTCCCTACACTGGCCGCAAGGTATGTAAGTGGCGCGGATGCAAGTTTCATGTAAGCAAACGGGCGTCACAATCAGCCCAACACCAAAGACCGCAGACAAAGAGTTGCGGCGTGAGGAGACAATTTATGCAGGCAAAGTACGCCGCGCCGGATGGTCAGCACACCTTCCCGCGCCTGATGATGCACCATGCCGCTGTTCGCCCGCTGGCGCCCGCCATGCGCGAAAAGAATCTCGGCATCTGGCAGACCCTCACCTGGGCCGACGTCGCCGAGCGCGTGCGGGCGCTGGCCTGCGGTCTGGCCGAACTGGGTTTCCGCCGGGGGGACAATCTCGCCATCGTCGGCGACAACCGCCCGCATCTCTACATGATGATGACCGCCGCTCAATGTCTGGGCGGCGTGCCGGTGCCGCTCTATCAGGATGCGGTGGCGGAAGAAATGCTGTTCGTGCTGCAGGATGCCGGCGTGCGCTTCATCGCCGTCGAAGACCAGGAGCAGGTCGACAAAATGCTCGAGATCAAGGCGCAGGTGCCGGCGCTGGAGCACATCGTCTACGACGATCCGCGCGGCATGCGTCACTACAACCAGCCTTTCCTGCACGACATGCAGGCGCTGATGGAAATGGGGCGCATCCACGACCGCAACCATCCCGATTTTCTCGATCATGAAATCGAGCGCGGCCATTTCGATGACATTTCGGTGATGCTCTACACCTCCGGCACCACCGGCAAACCCAAGGGCGTCTGCCAGACGCACGCAGCCTTCATCGCCGCCGCGCGCGGCTGTATCGAGACGGACAGGATGAGCGCCGACGGCGACATCCTTTCCTATCTGCCCATGGCCTGGGTCGGCGATCACCTGTTCTCCTTCGCGCAGGCGATGGTGGCCGGTTTCACCATCAACTGCCCGGAATCCGGCGACACGGTGATGACCGACCTGCGCGAAATCGGCCCCACCTACTATTTTGCCCCGCCGCGCGTGTTCGAGAGCCTCCTGACCTCGGTGATGATCCGCATGGAGGACGCGGGCAAACTGAAGCAAAAGCTCTTCCACCACTTCATGGCCGTCGCCAAGCGCTGCGGGGCCAACATTCTCGACGGCAAGCCGGTTTCCGGCGCGGATCGCCTCCAGTACTGGCTGGGCAACCTGCTGGTTTACGGGCCGCTGCGCAACGTGCTGGGCATGAGCCGCATCCGCGCGGCCTATACCGCCGGCGCGGCAATCGGGCCGGATCTGTTCAAGTTCTATCGCTCCATCGGCATCAACCTGAAGCAGTTCTATGGCCAGACCGAAACCTGCGCCTATGTCTGCCTGCAACCCGATGGCCAGATCAAGTTCGACTCGGTCGGCCAGGCCGCGCCCGGCGTGCAACTTAAGATTGCCGATAACGGCGAAGTGCTGGTCAAAGGCCCGATGCTGCTCAAGGAATATTACAAGCGCCCGGAAGCCACGGCGGAAGCCTGCGATGCGGAAGGCTGGTTTCTCACCGGCGACGCCGGTTTTCTCGACGAGGACGGGCACCTGAAGATCATCGACCGCGCCAAGGACGTCGGCAAGCTCGCCAACGGCGCGATGTTCGCGCCCAACTATATCGAGAACAAGCTGAAATTCTTCCAGCACGTCAAGGAAGCCGTCTGTTTCGGCGCGGATCGCGGCATGGTGACCGCCTTCATCAACATCGACGTCGGCGCCGTCGGCAACTGGGCGGAACGGCGCGGCATCGCCTATTCCGGCTACACCGATCTGGCGGCGAAGGCGGAAGTCTATGAACTCATCAAGACCTGTCTGGAAGAAGTGAATGCCACGCTCGCCAGCGACGCCATGGTGGCTGATTCGCAGGTGCATCGTTTCCTCATCCTGCACAAGGAACTCGACCCGGACGACGACGAACTGACGCGCACGCGCAAGGTGCGGCGCAATTTTGTGTCGGAAAAATACAAGGTGCTGATCGACGCGCTCTACGACGGCAAGACCAGCCAGTTCATCGAAACCGAGGTCAAGTTTGAAGATGGCCGACGCGGCAAGGTTTCCGCCGATCTGAAGATCGTCGATTGCAAAACCTTCCCGATTGCACGAAAGGCGGCCTGAGATGAGCAAGAAAATCGGCGAGGTCATTCTCGACCTGCAAAACATTTCGCTGCGCTTTGGCGGCGTCAAGGCGCTGACGGATATTTCCTTCAACGTCATGGAGCACGAGATTCGCGCCATCATCGGCCCGAACGGGGCCGGCAAGAGTTCCATGCTGAACGTCATCAACGGCGTCTATCACCCGCAGGAAGGTAAGGTGTTCTGGCGCGGCAGCGAGC
The DNA here is from genome assembly GCA_900549295.1 of uncultured Rhodocyclaceae bacterium. GTDB lineage: Bacteria > Pseudomonadota > Gammaproteobacteria > Burkholderiales > Rhodocyclaceae > Azonexus. Next base: position 15,240 of record URNG01000006.1, on the reverse strand, counting down.
GCAAGAAGATGGAGCCGCACATGGCGGCGCAGCAGAACATCGCCCGCACCTTCCAGAACATCGCGCTGTTCAAGGGCATGAGTGTGCTCGACAACATCATGACCGGGCGCATCACCAAGATGAAATCGAGTTTCCTCGAACACGCCCTGTGGTTTGGCCGGGCCAAGAACGAGGAACTGGAACATCGCCAGAAGGTGGAGGAAGTGATCGACTTCCTGGAAATCCAGCACATCCGCAAGACGCCGGTCGGACGCCTGCCCTACGGCCTGCAAAAGCGCGTCGAACTGGGCCGGGCGCTGGCCGCCGAGCCGAAGATGCTGCTGCTGGACGAGCCGATGGCCGGTATGAACGTCGAGGAAAAACAGGACATGTGCCGCTTCATCCTGGACGTGAATGACCAGTTTGGCACCACCATCGTCCTGATCGAACACGACATGGGCGTGGTGATGGACATTTCCGATCGCGTGGTGGTGCTCGACTACGGCAAGAAAATCGGCGACGGCACGCCGGACGACGTGAAAAACAACGAAGACGTGATTAAGGCCTATCTGGGCCAGGGTCACTGAGGAGGCGGAACATGGAATTTTTCTTTGAAGTCCTGATCGGCGGCCTGCTCTCGGGCGTCATGTACGCCCTGGTGGCGCTCGGTTTCGTGCTGATCTACAAAGCCTCGGGCGTGTTCAACTTCGCCCAGGGCGCGATGGTCTATCTCGCCGCGCTGTCGGTGGTGGGCATCATGGAATGGGGCGCGCCCCTGTGGCTGGCGGTGATCCTGGCCTTCGGCATCATGACGGCGTTCGGCATCGGCACCGAGAAATTCGTCTTGCGCAAGCTGGTCAACCAGCCGCCGATCGCGCTGTTCATGGCCACCATCGGCCTGACCTTCTTTATCGAAGGGCTGGCGCCGATGATCTTCGGCAGCGATCCGCGCGCGCTCGACATCGGCATCGTCGATGAGCCGATTCCCTGGATTCTCGAAGACTGGAACATGGTGATCTCCAAGTTCGACCTGATCGCCGCCGGTGTTGCCGCCCTGCTGGTCATCACCTTGGCCCTGTTCTTCCAGTACACCCGCATTGGCCGGGCGCTGCGGGCGGTGGCGGACGACCACCAGGCGGCGCTGTCGATCGGTATTCCGCTGCAACACATCTGGGCCATCGTCTGGGGCGTCGCCGGTTTCGTGGCGCTGGTGGCAGGCATGATGTGGGGCGCGCGCAACGGCGTGCAGTTCGCGCTCACTTTCACCGCACTCAAGGCGCTGCCGGTGCTGATCCTCGGCGGTTTCACCTCGGTGCCGGGCGCCATCGTCGGCGGCCTGATTATCGGCGCTTCGGAAAAACTGGCTGAAATCTACATCCCGCCGGTGATGCAGGACTTGTTCGGCGGCAACTTCGGCGGCATCGAAGGCTGGTTCCCGTATGTGCTGGCGCTCTTGTTCCTCCTCGTCCGGCCCGAAGGTCTGTTCGGCGAGAAACACATCGATCGTGTCTGAATTTGAGTGCAACGTGAACGGTGAAACGCATGAACTCACCCTCACGTTTCACGCCTCACAGCATTTAGGAGTTTCCCATGCTTTATCGTGAAGCCGGTCAGTTCAAGACCACTTACGCCGCCGACCAGCAGCTTTTTCCCATCCGCCAGGATCGCGTCGGCGTGTTGCTGCTGCTCGCCGTGGCTTTTCTCGGGGTGCCGCTGTTCGCCAGTGAATACTGGTTCTCGGCCATTCTGATCCCCTTTCTGATCTTTTCGCTGGCCGCGCTTGGCCTGAACATCCTCACCGGCTACGCCGGGCAGTTGTCCCTGGGCGCGGCGGCTTTCATGGCAGTGGGCGCTTACGCCGCCTATAACTTCCAGTTGCGTATCGAGGGCATTCCGATCTTGGTGTCCTTCATCGGCGCGGGGCTGGTGGCGGCGGGCGTCGGCATCCTGTTCGGCCTGCCCAGCCTGCGCATCAAGGGTTTCTATCTGGCGGTGGCGACGCTGGCGGCGCAGTTCTTCATCGTCTGGTGCCTGACCAAGTTTCCCTGGCTGTCGAACAATTCATCGTCCGGCGTGATTTCGGCGCAGAACATCGAGATTCTCGGCTTCGCTTTCAACACGCCGGTGCGCAAGTATCTCCTGGTGCTGGGTATCGTCGTCGTCATGGCGCTGGCGGCGAAGAACATGGTGCGCTCGTCCACGGGCCGGGCCTGGATGGCGGTGCGCGACATGGACGTGGCCGCTTCCGTGATCGGTATCCGCCTGATGCGCACCAAGCTGCTGGCCTTTGCCGTCAGCTCCTTCTACTGCGGCGTGGCTGGCGCGCTCTACGCCTACTGCTACCTCGGTTCGGTCGAGCCGGACGGCTTCTCGCTCGATATGTCGTTCCGCATCCTGTTCATGATCATCATCGGCGGCGTCGGCTCCATTCTGGGAAGTTTTCTTGGCGCGGCTTTCATCCTGCTGCTGCCGATTTTCCTCGACGTGACCCTGCCCATGCTGGCCGGTCTGTTCGGTCTGCCCTTTTCCAGCGCCACCGTGTCGCACATCCAGATTCTGGTGTTCGGTGCGCTGATCATGTTCTTCCTGATCGTCGAGCCGCACGGGTTGGCCCGTCTGTGGCAGATCGCCAAGGAGAAGCTGCGCCTGTGGCCGTTCCCGCACTAAGGGGCAACCCTTGGTATCGGCCTTTTTTCGTAACACTGGAAGGAGACAACCCATGAAAAAAATTTTCAAACCTGCTGTTGCCGCCGCTGCGGTTTCCCTGGCCCTGATTGCGCCGCAGACTTTCGCGGCTGACCAGTTCTTTCCCATTCCGAGCTACCGCGTCGGTGCCTACGGGGCCAACGGTCAGGCTTTCTATGGCGGTTTCATCGACTATCTCAACTACGTCAATACCAAGGAAGGCGGCGTCAACGGCGTCACCCTGACCTGGGAAGAGTGCGAAACCGAGTACAACAACGCCAAGGGCGTCGAGTGCTACGAGCGTCTGAAGAGCAAGGCCAAGGAGTCGTCCGGCCCGATCCACACCATGTCCACCGGCATTTCCTACGCGCTGATCGACAAGTCGGCGCAGGACAAGCTGCCGCTCGCCATGATGGGTTATGGCCGCACCGACGCGGTGGACGGCTCGGTCTTCCCCTACGCCTTCCCGCTGGTCACCACCTACCAGATGCAGGCTTCCGCCATCGTCAAGTTCATCAAGGAAAAGATGGGCGGCAACCTGGCCGGCAAGAAGATCGTCTACCTCTACCACGACTCGGCCTACGGCAAGGAAGCCATCATCGCGATGGAAGCCGAGGCTTCGCTCAACAAGTTCACCCTGGTCCAGATTCCGGTGGCCCACCCGGGTAACGAGCAAAACGCGCAGTGGCTGCGCATCCGTCAGGAAAAACCCGATTTCGTGGTGTTCTGGGGCTGGGGCGTGATGAACCAGACGGCGCTGAAGGCGGCGCAGAAAGTCGGCTTCCCGCGCGACAAGATGATCGGCTCGTGGTGGACGGGTTCGGAAGAGGACGTGATCCCGGCCGGCGACGCCGCCAAGGGCTACATGGCCGCCACTTGGAACCTCGCCGGCAAGCACATTCCGCTGATCGCCGACATGGAAAAGGTGATCTACGGCGCCGGCAAGGGCAATCTGCAGGACAAGTCGAAGATCGGCACGGTGCTCTACAACCGTGGCGTGTCGGCAGCCGTGCTGTCGGTCGAGGCGATCCGCAAGGGGCAGGAAAAGTACGGCAAGGGCAAGCCCCTGAACGGCGAGCAGACCCGCTGGGCGCTGGAAAACCTCAACATCACCGATGCCCGCATCAAGCAACTGGGCGCGACCGACCTGCTGCCGGAAATCAAGACTTCCTGCGCCAACCACGAAGGTTCCGGCAAGGTGAAGATTCAGCAGTGGGACGGTGCCAAGTGGACGCCGGTATCGGGCTGGATCGAAGGCAACAAGCAGTTGATCCACCCGCTGTTCCAGGCGTCCGCCAAGCAGTACGCCAAGGAAAAGGGCATCACGCCGCGTGACTGCGCTGCGGAAAAGTAATTTTTTGGTAAGGGAGAAGGGGGAAGGGCGTGGGGGTTTTCCCCTTCTCCCTTCCCTCCCAAAGGAACCGACATGACACAAGCTGCCACGGCCACCGCTGCCGTCGAGAACTACCTCGCCATCAACAACATCGAAGTCATCTACGACCACGTGATTCTGGTGCTCAAGGGGGTGTCGCTCGCCGTGCCCAAGGGCAAGATCGTGGCTTTGCTCGGGGCCAACGGAGCCGGCAAGTCCACCACCCTGAAAGCCATTTCCAACCTGCTGCGCGCCGAGCGCGGCGACGTCACCAAGGGTTCCGTCGAATACAAGGGGCAGCGCGTCGACCAGCTCTCGCCCAATGAACTCGTCAAACGCGGCGTGATTCAGGTGATGGAAGGGCGGCACTGTTTCGCCCACCTCTCCATCGAGGAAAACCTGCTCACCGGCGCTTACACGCGCAGCATCTCGCGCGGCGAACTGAAGGACAGCCTGGACAAGGTGTACCACTATTTCCCCCGCCTCAAGACCCGGCGCACCTCGCAGGCCGGCTACACCTCCGGCGGCGAACAGCAGATGTGCGCCATTGGCCGCGCCCTGATGGCCAAGCCGGAGATGATCCTGCTCGATGAGCCGTCGATGGGTCTGGCACCGCAGATCGTCGAGGAAATCTTCGAGATCGTCAAAGACCTGAACAGCCGTGAGCAGGTGAGCTTCCTGCTCGCCGAGCAAAACACCATGGTCGCCCTCAAATACGCCGATTTCGGCTACATCCTGGAAAACGGCCGGGTGGTGATGGAAGGCGAGGCGGAAGATTTGCGCACCAACGAGGACGTCAAGGAGTTTTATCTCGGGCTCTCTTCGGCGGGGCGCAAGTCGTTCAAGGAAGTCAAACATTACCGCCGCCGCAAACGCTGGCTCTCTTGAGATTGCAGTGCGGCCCGCAGGGCGGCGTTGTCGGCGAGCTTGTTTGCAGGAGCAAACGGCGCTCGCCTCCGCCTTGCCCCGCGAGCCTACTTTGCAATCTCGCGCTGTGGCCGCTGAAACCCTGATTCCCCCTCGCGGGAGAGGGGCCGGGGGAGAGGGGCCACTTCACGGTCGACCGTAAAAAAACGGAGAAAACAAAATGAGCTACTACGACCCGCTCGAAATCCGCGATCCGGCGGTGCGCGAGGCCGATCTGATGGAAAAGCTGACGCGCCAGGTCGCGCATGCGAAGCAGGCGAGTGCTTACTACGCGCGGACGCTGGCCGAAGTCGATCCGGCAGGCTGCGCTTCGCGTCCGGCGCTGGCGGCGCTGCCGCTGACGCGCAAACGTGATCTGATCGACCTGCAAAAAGCAACGCCGCCCTTTGGCGGCCTGAACGCACTCGCCAGCGACAAGGTGAAGCGCGTATTTGCCTCGCCCGGGCCTATTTTTGAATTCCAGGGGGATGAGGTCGACCAATGGCGATTTGCCCGCGCCTTGTATGCCGCAGGCTTTCGTCCGGGCGACCTGATTCACAACTGCTTCTCCTACCATTTCACGCCCGGTGCTTTCCTGTTTGAAGGCGGTGCGCGCAAGCTGGGCTGTCCGATTTTTCCGGGCGGCATCGGCCAGACCGAGCAACAGGTGGAAGCCATGGTCGGACTGCGCCCGGCAGGTTATGTCGGCACGCCGTCCTTTCTGAAAATCATCGTCGATAAAGCCGCCGCCATGGGGGCTGACATTTCCTCCCTGAAAACCGCGCTGGTTTCCGGCGAAGCCTTGCCCGGTGCAATACGGCAGAGCCTGCAAGAACGCGGTATCCGTGTGCGCCAGTGCTACGCCACGGCGGACATCGGGGCCATCGCCTACGAAACCGAAATCGACGCTGGCATGGTGGTGGAAGAGGATGTCTTGCTCGAAATCGTCCGCCCCGGTACCGGCACGCCGGTGGCTCCGGGTGAGGTCGGTGAAGTCGTCGTCACCACCTTCAACCGCGATTACCCGCTGATCCGTTTTGCCACCGGCGATCTGTCCGCCATCCTGCCCGGCGTCTCCGCCTGCGGGCGCACCAACCAGCGTCTGCGCGGCTGGCTGGGGCGCGCCGATCAGACCACCAAGATCAAGGGCATGTTCGTACACCCCGAGCAGGTCGCCGAGATTCAGGCGCGCTTTCCGGAAATCGCCCGCATGCGTTTGGTGGTCGATAACCCGGATGCCCAGGATCGCATGGTGCTGCATTGCGAACTCGACGGGGTTCCGGAGGGCCTGTCGTCACGCCTTCTGGAAACCTTGCGCGAGCGCACCAAATTACGCGGTGAAATCACCTTTGTCGCCTGCGGGGGCTTGCCCAACGATGGGAAAGTGATCGAAGATAGACGGGTTTATTGATTCCCGGGAACCGCCATGCGCCGTCTGGCTGCCATTCTGGCCTGTCTTGCCCTGCCGGCTTCATCTGCGCTGGCCGAAACCGCCGCGCTGCGGCCTTCGGCCAGTCTGCTGTTCAAATACCCCGAGCTCTTGCAGCCCGGCACCTGCGTCATGTACCGCGAAGGCGGCGCCGGCTGGGTGTTGGTTGAACCGCTCTATTACCTGAAAGCGCATGTGGTTTCGGCCGCCGTCAGCGCCCGGCAACTGCCGCGCTGCCCGGGCGTGGCAGACAAACTGCCCGAGCAATACAGCCGCGCCGAAGCCGTCCGTCATTTCCAGGCAAGCCCATGCCTGACCGCGAACGAACCCGAACGCAGCGAACAGATCGGCCTCGTGCAACTGCGCGTCGATAGCTGGGAAACCCCGCACGAGCGCAAGATGGAAAACGCGGGCCGCCTGTATCGCGGCTATTTCCTCGACCAGCGTTTGAAAAAAGACCTGGAAATCGAACTGGAAGCCGACCTGCTCGCGCCCTGCCCGACAGGAGAATAGGGCTTAAGGCCCGAAGTCAGGGTTTACGCACGAGCGAAACCGCGCCCAGACTGACCAAGCGCTCGATTTCTGTCTCTGCCAGCCCCAAGGCGCGCAGGCGTTCCTCGGTGTGTTCTCCCAGAATCGGCGGCTCGTTTTTCGCCTGCGCCGGCGTGCGCGACAGACGCGGAGCGGGGGCGGGCTGGCGCACACCGGCAAGCTCGACGAAGGCGGTCCGCGCCCGGTGGTGCGGGTGCTGCGCGGCTTGTGCCATCGTCAGCACCGGCCAGACGCAATCGTCGCTGTCGGCAAACAGGGTTTCCCAGTGGGCGAGCGGCTGGCTGGCAAAAAGGGCGATGAGCCGCTCCTTCATGCGCGGCCAGCGGGCGGTGTCGTATTGAGGACCTTGAAAATCCGGGTCATCGGTCAAATTCAGGCGGGCGAGGAAACTGGCGTAGAACTGCGGTTCCAGCGGGCAGACGGACAGCCACAGTCCATCAGCGCAGGCGTACACGTCGTAGAACGGGGCGCTGGAATCGATGGCGCATTGTCCCTGCCATTCGCCCAAGGCATCGAGATTGAACAAGCCGTGCCCGAGCAATGCCGCGCCTTCGCTCATGGCGGCGTCGATCACCTGACCCTGACCGCTTTTCTGGGTTTCGACGAGGGCGCAGGCAATGCCCCAGGCGAGCAGCAGCCCGCCGCCGCCCATGTCACCGACCAGCGTCGGCGGCGCCCAGGGCGCGCCGCCGTGGCGGCGACCGACATCCAGCATGCCGGCGAGCGCGGCGTAATTGGCGTCGTGCCCGGCGCGGGGAGCGAGCGGGCCGGTTTGTCCCCAGCCGGTCATGCGGCCATAGATGAGGCGGGGATTGGCGGCGAGGCATTCATCCGGGCCGAAGCCCAGGCGTTCCATGACGCCGGGGCGGAAGCCTTCAAGCAGAACATCGGCCTCGGCGATCATTTGCAGCACCAAGGGGCGCACCGCCGGATTTTTCAGGTCGATGCAGAGCGATTTCTTGCCGCGATTGGCGACGGCTTTGCGCCCGCCGCCAAAGAGCTGGGAAGCAAACGTGCCGCCGGCGCGTTCGAGCAGAGTGACTTCCGCCCCCATGTCGGCGAGCAGCATGCCGCAGAAAGGGCCGGGGCCGATGCCGGCAAATTCGATGACCTTGATGCCGGCCAGCGGGCCGCTGTGCGTTGGTAAAGGCTGAGTTTTCATATTGAATGGCATGGATTGGCTACGGCACAGTATCGCATGCGGTTGCCGCTGACACAGCGCCTCGGGCATGATCCGGGCTGAACTGGAGAAAAACGATGAAAAGCAGGATAGACGAACTGCTCGGGCGCATCGCCACCCTGCAGGATGAACTCGATGCCGAATACCGTCGCGCCCGCGAGGACTGGGCGCGCAAGAAGGCCGAACTGGCCGACGAATTCGCCCGTCAGCAGCGGCGCTACAAAACCGGGTTGTTCCGTTTCCTGATTCGTTCGCGGTTCCTGGTCATCCTGACTGCCCCCGTCATCTACGCCGGCTGGATTCCCTTTCTGCTGATGGATGCTTTCGTCACGCTCTATCAGCACATCTGTTTCCGGGTTTATCGCATTCCGCTGGTGCGCCGCGCCGATTACATCGCCTTCGACCGCGCCGACCTGCCCTACCTGAACCTGGTCGAGAAATTCAACTGTTTCTACTGCTCCTACGGCAATGGCGTCGCTGCCTACGCCCGGGAAATTGCCGCCCGCACCGAGCAGTACTGGTGCCCGATCAAGCACGCGCGGCGCATCAGGGCGGCGCACGACCGCTATCCGAAATTCTTCGATTACGGCGATGCCGAAGCCTTTCAGCAAGGCTTGAACCGCCTGCGCCAGCAGTACGACGATGGGAAACGGCCCGATCAGGGCACCTGATCGTTACGGCAGCGCCCGTCTCGGGCGCTGCGGCGAGGCGGCTTCTGTCAGTTGCGCCGACCGAACAGCCCCTTGACGGCTTCCTGCAGATCGGCCGGCAGAACGACCAGTTTGGCGTTGTCCTTCTCGCCCAGGCGCTCCATGGCGCCGATGTATTTCTCGCCCAGCAGGTAGGCCATGGGGGCCGAATGGTCGCCGATGGCGGCGGTGACGCGGCGGATGGCTTCAGCTGAGGCTTCGGCCAGCATCACCTGGGCGTTGGCGTCGCGCTTGGCCGATTCCAGGCGCGCTTCGGCTTCGAGAATGGCGGATTGCTTGGCCCCTTCGGAGCGGGTGACCACGGCCTTGCGCTCGCGCTCGGCGGCGGCCTGCATTTCCATCGCCTTCTGCATGGATTGCGAAGGCTTGATGTCCTGGATTTCCACCGATTTCACCGTCAGGCCCCAGTCGATCGCTTCGTCGGCGATGCTTTCGCGCAGCCGCGCCTTGATCTTGTCGCGCGAGGAAAGGGCTTCGTCCAGTTCCATTTCGCCGATGATGGCGCGCAGGGTGGTCATGATGAGGTTGCGGATGGCCTCGGAAAAATTGGTCACGCCATAAACCGCCTTGACCGGGTCGGTCACTTTGACGAAGGCGATGGCATTGGTCAGGATCACCGCGTTGTCGCGGGTGATGACTTCCTGCTCCTGCACGTCGAGGATGATGTCCTTGGTAATCAGCTTGTAGGCCACGCTGTCCAGATAGGGAATGACGATGTTCAGCCCCGGTTTCAGGGTGTTAAGGTATTTGCCCAGGCGCTCGACGACCCACTCCTCGCCCTGCGGCACGATGCGCACGCCCTTGCCGACGGTGATGACGGCGAAGGCGAGCAGGGCCAGGGCAATGGTCAATCCGACTTCCATGTGTTTCTCCTAGTTTTTCACGACTTTGAGGTAATTGCCTTCGACCGCCAGCACGCGCACCCGGTCGCCGGCGGCGATGGCCTCATCGGCAAGGCATACCCACTCCTCGGCACCCAGCACCGGGCGCTGGAAACGCACGCGGCCCTTGGCAAACGGCTCGATGGCAGCCACCGCCAGGCCGATCTCGCCTACGACTTCACCATCGGCGCTGCCGCTCAGGGTGCGTGTGTCGTGGCGGAAGAAGCGGAACCAGACGAAGGTGAAGGCCAGCGATGCCAGTATCCAGACCATGATCTGGGCGGTTGCCGAAAGATCGATGCCAAGCATCAGTAATCCGACCAGCAAGGCACCCAGGCCAAACCAGACGACGTAAAAGGCGGGAACCGCCAATTCGGCAACGACCAGGGCGATGCCGCCGACGATCCAGTGCCACCATTGCAATTGCGAGAAAATATCCATCCGGCGAGTATTTCGGGTTTATGACGAAGGGTCAAGCAGATTTGTGGTTTCTACGGATAGCCAAACGCCGGGCGCTTTTCCAGAATCCGCCCATGCATACCGTCCTGCTGCTGCTCCCGGATTTTTCCCTGATTCTGCTCGGTGCCTTGATCCGGCGCTGGATGCATCTGGGCGATCATTTCTGGCAGGGCGTGGAAAAACTGGTGTATTTCATCCTTTTTCCGGCGCTGCTGGTCAACGCCATCCTGCGCACCCAGCTCGATCTGGGGGCCGCACTGCCGCTGTTGCTGACGGCTTTTGCCGCGATGGCGGCCGGCATGCTGCTGGGCCTGCTGCCCCGGCCCTTTCTGCATCTGGCCCCGATCAACTTTGCTTCCCTCTTCCAGTGCGGCTACCGCTTCAATTCCTACATCGCGCTGGCGGTGGTCGGCATGCTGTTCGGCGCGCCCGGCATTGCCACCATGGGGCTGATTCTTGGCGCGGCAGTGCCGTTTGCCAACCTTGTTTCGGTATGGATGCTGGCCCGCCACGGCACCGTCGGCGTGTGGCGGGAGATTGCGCGTAATCCGCTGATCTGGGCCACGGCAGGGGGATTCGTGCTGAATCTTGCCGGCTTCGTGCCGCCCGCGCCGGCGCAGGCCTTTCTCGGGCGGCTGGCGGATGCCTCGATCGCGCTCGGTCTGCTCACCGTCGGTGCCGCATTGCGCCTGGATGGCGTGGCCGGCGTGCGTTTTCTCTCCGGCTGGCTGCTCGCCGTCAAGCTGCTGGTGCTGCCGGTGGTGGCGGCCATCGTCGGGCGGATTCTGGGGCTGGACGGGCTGAGTTATCAGGTGGTGGTGCTGTTCGCGGCGATGCCGACGGCGTCGTCCGCCTACATTCTGGCGATGCGCATGGGCGGCGACGGCAAAAGCGTTGCCTGGCTGATTTCTGCCAGCACCCTGGCCGCCATGATCACCCTGCCGCTCTGGGCTGCCTGGCTGCTTGCGCCCGGGCAGCCCTGATGGGTTTGCCTGAAAATTTCAGGCCATTGCCTTCAGGCGGTCTTCTTTTTCGCGGCGGCAGCGCGGGGCGCGCTGCGTTTCCTGGGTGCAGCCTTGGTGGCAGGCGCCGGATCGGCGGCCTGCGCGGCGGGAATGTCCGCCTGCATCTGCTCCAGCTGTTCGCGCATCTGCTGCATCATCTGCCAGGGGAACATCATGGCTTCGGTGAGAAAGCCCGGCGCGGCGGCAGCGGCTTCGGGTGCGGCTGATGCAGCCGACGCTTCGCCCTGCATCTGCTGCGCGGCCTGCGTCGCCATCTGCCCCATGGCGTGCACGGTGCCGACCGTGGTGCGCTGCATCTCCAGCCCCTGAATGGTCATTTGCAGCATCGAAAGATTCATGCGCAGCCAGCCTTCCACGGCTTTCATGTCCTTGATGCGCTTGTCCAGTTCATCCACGTCGAAGGTGGGTGTCACCATGCCGGGCAGGGAAAATCCCATGCTCCCCCACAGATTGCGCATGAAGTTGAGCGGGTCATTACCTGAGTTCTGCATCATGTCTGCCTCCCGACGTGTCGTTTCGTCGATCTTAAACCACTTTGCAGCGCGCGATGCTAGATTAGCGCCCTCATTTACGGGAAATAGTCATGTACAGATTTCTGGTGGTCGAGGATCACGCGTTGGTACGCGAGAGCATGGTGGGCCTGCTGTGCCAGATGGAGGCGGGGGTCAGCGTTCAGGAATGCGCCGACCTGGAAGCCGCATTCGATGTGCTCGACGATGACAGTGACTACGACCTGATGCTGCTCGATCTGGCCCTGCCCGGCGTGGATGGTTTTTCCGGTCTGGATATCCTGCGCCGGCGCTACCCGGCGATGCCGGTGGTGGTCGTGTCGGCTTTCGACGATCCACCTTCGGTGACGCGCGCGCTGCATCTGGGCGCGTCCGGTTTCATTCCCAAGACGCTGAACGGCAGCGAATTGCTGCTCGCCGTGCGCCATGTGCTGGAAGGCAACATCTACCGTCCCAACCTGCCGGAAGGTCCGCGTCCGGACAAGCTGACGCCACCGCCGCCGGTGGCGGAACGCGGTGTGCGGCCGGAGGAAATCGGCTTGACCGAGCGTCAGGCCCAGGTGCTCGATCTGATGGTGCGCGGGCTTTCCAACCGCTCGATTGCGCAGCAACTGAACCTCTCCGAGGGGACCGTCAAGATTCACGCCTCGGCGATTTTCAAGGTGCTCGGGGTCAATAGCCGTACCCAGGCCCTGATCGCGGCGGCGCGCTACGGTCTGGAATTCCCGCCGGATAAGGGCGGCGAGGGTGGCGAGGAATCAGGCTGACCTGCCATCGCAGGTTTGCAGGATGGCGCGCAGCCGGGCCGGGCGTAGCGGCAGAGGCAGGCGGTAAGCTCCTGGCGGGCAGGGTTCGAGGTCGCCGAGAACGACGAGATGAACGGCTGGCGGTAATTCGGGAATGGCCCCGGCCAGGCACAGCACGATGCTCCCGGCGGGGAGTTGCAGGCAGGCCGCTGCGTCGCACGGGCGGGTCCGGTAGGTCCAGCGTTCCAGCAGGTGTCGGCATTCCTGCAGCACGGGGGCGTCGCCGTACAGATGCACGGTCGTGGCAGCGGCAAGCGCCAAGTCTGTGTCCGGCGCGGCGGCGGAGGCGCTGGCCCGGGGGAGTTGCAGGCCGAAATTCGTGCCCAGCCCCACCTGCGAATGCAGGCTGATCTTGATCGACAGCAGATGTGCCAGACGCTGCACGATGGACAGTCCCAGCCCCAGCCCGCCTTCCTGCTCGCGGGCGGTGTTGGCGACCTGGAAGAATTCGGCAAAGACATTCGGCTGGTCGGCCAGGGCAATGCCGATGCCGTTGTCGCGCACCTCGATGCGCAGTTGCTCCGGCTTTTTCTTTCGTTTCCGCACGTGGCGCACGCCCACCAGCACGCAGCCGCCCGCCGGTGTGTAACGCAGTGCATTGGCGATGAGGTTGCCGAGTATCTGCCCCAGCAATTGTGGGTCGGTGTCCACCCAGGCTCGCGTTTTCATGAAGCGCAGCTTCAGATGCGCGGCTTTGGCTTGGCGGGCGTAGGTTTCCTGCAGTGAGGCAAAGAGCTCCTGCAGAGGGAAAACCCGTGGCTGCGCTCGGGTGCCGCCGATGTCCAGGCGGGAAATGTCGAGCAGCGTATTGAGCATTTCCCCCAGGCTGCGGGCCGACTGGTTGATCTGGTACGCGATGCGGTGCGTGGGGGATGCCGCGTCGAGCTGGCGCAGCAGGTCGGTGCTGAACAGGGCGATGGCGTGCAGGGGCTGGCGCAGATCGTGGCTGGCGGCGGCCAGAAAGCGGCTTTTTGCGGTGCTGGCCCGCTCGGCCATGTCTCTTTCGTGCACCAGATCGGCGGTGGCCTGCTCGATCCGCTCTTCCAGTTTCTTGCGGTGTCCTTCGATGGCGTTGGTCAGCTGGCGCAGGTCGGTGAACTGGCGGCGCAGCAGCAACAGGCCAAAAAACAGGATGGAAGACAGAAGCGTCGCCAGCGTGGCGATCTGCGCAAAACGCTCGCGCCAGGGAAGCAGCACCGCGCGCTCGGAAATGGCTGCGGTCAGGCGCAGGTCAGGAAAGCCGGGCACGGGGGAAGTGGATGCCACATAACCGTGGATGCGCGCCACGCCATTGTCCGGCAAGGCGCCGTTCAACATGCCGTCGAACAGCACTTCGCCGATCTGGCGGCCGAGAATGTCGGAATGCGCGGTCATGTCCACCGGGCGGCAGGAGGCCACGATTTCGCCTTTCCGGTTCGTCAGCATGGCATCGAAATCGTCGGACAGCCGGCTCGACCAGCAAAAATCCTGCATATAACCCGGCTCCAGGGTGGCGTAGGCGATGCCGGCAAAACGGTTGTTGCCGGGCAGCGCGCTATTGGTCAGGCGGTGCGCGATGCCGTAGCCATAGCGTCCGGTGTTGCGCCCGACATAAGGGCCGAAGGAGGAGGAAGCGCTGCCTTGCTGCAGGTCGATGAAATACTGCCGGTCGCGCACGTTGATCTGCGGTGTGGGGAAATGGGTGGAGATGAAGCGTTGATTGCCTTCGGCATCGAAAATGACCAGATCGCGCAGTTGCGGCATCGCCCGGGAATGGCGCAGGGCCACGTATTCCCAGCCCTGGAGCGGTGTCCAGCCGGGCCAATTGGGGCGGTTGAGGGAGAGGTCGGTGGCCGTCTCGCGCACCAGGATGTCGACGGCTTCGACGGCGCGGGCGGTGTGTTCGGCCATCATGAGGGTGAATTGCTGCAAATCCTTTTCGCCACGCACCAATTCATCGCGGTAAGACAGGCCCAGATCGATCAGAAAGGCAAACAGCACGGCCAGCGTCGCAGCCAGCACCGCGAACAGGGCCAGTTTTTCCGGCGTGCGGTTCAGCTTGGCGAGCATGCGATGCGGTAGCAGTACAAGGGGCGCGGCGGCGAGCAATCCACATCGACGATGCGCCAGGGCGTGACGCCGGACACGGGAAAGCTGTTGCTTACGAACAGGCTGCCGGGCGGCATTTCCCGCTGTGCCTTGTCCCACAGACGCGCCATCGGCGCCGGTGAGAGGAAGGCATAGACCAGATCATGCTCGGCCAGGGAAACCTGCCACAAGTCGCCCCAGCGCCAATCCAGATTGGGCCGCCCCAGGCTGAGGATGCGTCCGCCTAGCCAGGTGAGCGGGGCGTTTTCGACGCCGGTGAATCGCCTCTCCGGCCAGGCATCCGCCAGCGGCACCAGGGTGCTGCCCAGCCCCGCGCCCAGATCGAGGAAACTTTGCGCTTCTTCCTCGCCCAGCAATTGATCCAGCGCTGCCACCGTCGCCGGGTTGGAGAGGTAGAGTGGCACTTGTCCGGACAAGGCCCCGCGATACACCAGCAAGAGGAGGATGAAAGCGAGCAGGAACCAGCCCGGATCGATGGCCAGTTGATGCGTCAGCCAGATCGCCGGCATGAACAGCGCGTGGATCAGCCGCCACCACCAGGGCTGGCGGGCGATGGTGGAAAAAACCAGGGCCACCGCGCCGATGGCCAAGCTGGTCTGCTGCCATGGCAGGGGGTCGCCGCCCCCCCCGCCGATCACATCGCCGGTCTGTAAGGAGGT